>JBIOTN010000227.1:0-15343 GCA_044866005.1 Candidatus Rokuibacteriota bacterium
CGGAGCGGACGTGGCGACGATGCCCTACGCGGTCTTCCAGATGCTCCTCAAGCACCCGCTGACCGACATCGGGCTCAAGAAGTTCCTGGACGACTGGCAGAAGACCGGCCTCAAGATTTAGCGCCTGCAGGCGGCTCAGGTCCGGGTCGCCGCCGCGGGTCCTGTCGCCGGCTTGCCCCGGTCCGGCCGGGCTCCGTCACCCGTTCGCGCCCTCCCGCAGCTCTGGCGATCTGCGGGAGGAGCGCGAAGGGGTCCCACTGCGCCCCGCCGGCTGCGGGGCGCCGCCGGCGCCACCCGCGGCGGCGCGGAGCGCGGCGTGGGGGCGGCGCCCCCGGCCCGGCTTAAATCTTCAAACCGGTCTTCTGCCAGTCGTCCAGGAACTTCTTGAGCCCGATGTCGGTCAGCGGGTGCTTGAGGAGCATCTGGAAGACCGCGTAGGGCATCGTCGCCACGTCCGCTCCGGCGAGCGCGGCGTCCACGATGTGGAGGGGGTTCCGAAGGGAGGCGGCGAGGATCTTCGTCTGGAAGCCGTAGTTGTCGTAGATCTTCCGGATCGTCCGCACGAGGTCCATGCCGACGTGGGCGATGTCGTCGAGCCGACCCAGGAACGGGCTCACGTACGTCCCGCCCGACTTGGCGACCAGCAGCGCCTGCGTCGGCGAGAAGCAGAGGGTCAGGTTCGTCTTGATCCCCTCGCGACTCAGGATGCGGAGAGCCTTGAGCCCCTCGGCGGTCGTGGGGAGTTTGACGACGACGTTGGGCGCGATCTTCGCCAGCTCGTGTCCCTCGCTCACCATCTGGCTCGCCTCGGTCGCGACCACCTCGAGGTTCACCACGCCCTCGACGATCCGGCAGATCTCGCCCACCAGGTCGCGGAACGGCCGCTTCTCTTTGGCGATCAGGGACGGGTTCGTCGTGACGCCGTCCAGCAAACCCATCGCCGCGACCTCTTGGAGCTCCTGCACGCTCGCCGTATCGAGGAAGATCTTCATGACAGCCTCCTGTGCGGCTCAGTCCCTTCCCCCGCCCCCACCGGCGTGGCGGTCGCCGACACCCTGCCGGCGGGAATGCGGATTCGCCGCGCCATCCAGGGTAGTCTACTCTCCGTGCGCCGGGCCCAGCAAGGTTCGAGCGTCGCGGGTACCGCGTCGCGGGACTTGACAGCCTGGGAGGCCCGCGAAAAGATAGGCGGCATTCGGGCGCCCAGGAGGCTCCAGAGGCGATGACACAGCGCCGGTTGCGCAGCGAGCTCTGGTTCGGCGAGAACGACCTCAGCGGCTTCATCCATCGCGCCTGGCTCAAGGCCGAGGGCCTGGCGGACGACGTCTTCCGCGGCCGCCCGGTGATCGGGATCGCGAACTCGTGGAGCGAGACGACCAACTGCAACAGCCACCTCCGCACCGTCGCCGACCACGTGAAGCGCGGGGTGTGGCGTGCCGGCGGCTTCCCCATGGAGTTCCCGGTCATCTCGCTCGGCGAGGTCCTGATGAAGCCGACGACCATGCTGTTCCGGAACCTCATGGCCATGGACGTCGAGGAGTGCATCCGCGCATACCCCTTCGACGGCGTGGTCCTGCTCTCGGGGTGCGACAAGACGACCCCCGCCATGCTCATGGGCGCCGCGAGCGCCGACGTGCCGGCGATCATGGTCACGGGCGGCCCCATGCTCCGCGGCATGTACGGGACCGAAGAGCTCGGCTCCGGCACCGACGTCTGGCGGTACTGGGACGAGCTCCGGGCCGGCCGGATCGGCGAGGAAGAGTGGTGCGAGATGGAGAACTGCATCTCGCGCTCCAGCGGACACTGCATGGTGATGGGCACCGCCTCCACGATGGCCTCCATGGCCGAGTCGCTCGGCATGACCCTGCCCGGCAACGCCGCCATCCCCGCCGCCGACTCGCGACGCCTCGCCCTGGCCGAGGCCACCGGCAAGCGCATCGTCGAGATGGTCGCCGAGGACCTCCGCCCCAGCCGCATCCTCACGGGCGGGGCCTTCCAGAACGCGATCCGCGTGGACATGGCGATCGGCGGGAGCACGAACGCGATCGTGCACCTCCCCGCGATCGCCGGTCGCGTCGGCGTGCCGCTGCCGCTCGCGCTCTTCGACCGGATCTCCCGGAGCACGCCGTTCATCGCGAACGTCCGCCCGTCGGGCAAGTACCTCATGGAGGACTTCTTCTACGCCGGCGGCCTCCCGGCCGTCCTGCGCGAGCTCGCCCCTCTGCTCGAAAACGACGCCCTCACCGTGACGGGGAAGGGCATCGGCGAGAACGTCAAGACCGCGCGCGTCCGGAACCGCGAAGTGATCGTGCCGCTCGACCAGCCGCTCTCGAAGGAGGGCGGGACGGTCATCCTCTACGGGAACCTCTGTCCGGACGGCGCGGTGCTCAAGCAGACCGCCGCCTCTCCGGCTCTCCTCCGGCACCGCGGCCGCGCCGTGGTCTTCGAGAGCAAGGCCGCGCTCATGGCGGGGATCAACGACCCGGCCCTCGACGTGGACGAGACCTGCGTGCTCGTCCAGAAGCTCGGAGGGCCGAAGGGCGCGCCCGGGATGCCGGAGTGGGGCCAGCTCCCGATCCCTTCGAGCCTGCTCCGCCGCGGCGTGAAGGACATGGTGCGCGTCTCCGACGCCCGCATGAGCGGAACCTCGTACGGGACGTGCGTGCTGCACGTCTCCCCCGAGTCGGCCGTCGGCGGGCCGCTCGCCCTCGTCCAGAGCGGTGACGAGATCGAGCTCGACGTGCCCGGGCGCCGGCTCACGCTCCACGTCGCAGAGGCCGAGCTCGCCCGCCGCCGCGCCCGCTGGACTCCGCCGCCCCCGGCCTTCACCCGCGGCTACGGCAAGCTCTACCTGGATCACGTCACGCAGGCGCACGAGGGCGCCGACTTCGACTTCCTCCGCGGCGGCCCAGGGCAAGACCTCGCCCCCTATCTCCCCACGAGCCACTAGGACAACAAGGAGAGACCGGGTGACGACCCGTCAAATCACGGCGAAGAAGGGGAACGCCCTCCTCCTCGTCGGCACGCTGAAGGGCGGCAAGCTGTGGGGGTCGCGGGATGGCGGCCGCGCCTTCAGCCTCCTGGCCGACGGCCTCCCGTCCGTCGTCTGCGTCAAGGCCGCGGTGGTCCGGTGACCCGGCCCGTGCCGATGCCCTGGGGGTCGGGGGGTCGGTCGTCGGCGAGCCTCACACGGTGACCCGGGTCAGCGTGCACCTCGCCGCGCCGCTCCGCCTGGTCGCCGGCGACCGGGAGCGCGTGGACCTGGACGCGCCGCAGCCGACGGTGGCCGCCGCGCTGGGCGCGCTCTGGGCCGCGTGCCCGACGCTCCGGGACCCGGTCATGACCGAGCAGGGCCAGGTGCGGCCTCACGTCAACGTCTTCGTCGGCAGCGAGAGCATCCGCTTCACGGGCGGCCTGGCGACGCCGCTCGGCGACAAGGCCGAGATCTGGATCCTTCCCGCCGTGAGCGGCGGGTAAGGCGCCCGAAAGGAACGGCCTTATGCCCCCGCATGGTCTGGCCTATCGCCCCGCCGCAGGCGGCACGCGCGGCGTGGTGACTTCCGCTCACTTCCTCGCCTCGATGGCGGGCGTCGAGATGCTGCTCGACGGGGGCAACGCGATGGATGCCGCGGTCGCCACGGCGGCCGCCCTGAACGTCGTCGAGCCCTACATGTCCGGGCTCGCCGGTTGCGGCGTCATGCTCGTCTCCTCCGCCCGGCGCCAGGAGCAGGTCGTGCTCGACTTCACGGGGTTCGCGCCCCGGGCCGCCGACGCGCGGCGCGTGAGGGGCGAGGAGCTCCGGGTCGGGCCGAAGGCCATCGTGACGCCCGGCAATCTCGGGGGCTGGTTCGCGGCGCTCGAGCGCTTCGGATCGATGCCGCGCGCGCGGGTCCTGGCCCCCGCCATCCGGCTCGCCGAGGACGGCTTCCCGCTCACCCGCAAGAACTGCGAGTTCTTCGGCAAGGGGGAGGCGCAGCTCGCCGCATCGGAGGAGGCCCGCCGGATCGTCCTCGGCGGGACGGTCCGCCCCGGCGCCCGGTTCCTGCAGAAAGACCTCGGCCGGACGCTCCGCGAGATCGCCGAGGGCGGCCCTGAGGTCCTCTACGGCGGCCCGCTCGGCCGCGCCGTCGTCCAGGCCGTCCAGGAGCGGGGCGGCTGGCTCGGCGAGGCCGACCTGGCGGCCTGCCGGCCCGCGTGGCAGGCGCCCATCGCGGGACGCTTCCGCGAGCTCACGCTCCTGATCCCGCCGCCTCCGTGCTCCGGCTGGCAGCTCCTCCAGACGCTCCACATCCTGGAGGGCTTCGACCTCGCGGCGCTCGGCCACAACTCGGCTCAGTATCTCCACCTCTTCGTCGAGGCGGTGAAGCTCGCCTCGGCCGACCGCGTCGCCTACGCCCACGTCAAGGACGTGCCCGTCGCCGGCCTCCTCTCGGAGGCGTACGCTGAGAGCCAGCGCGGGCGCCTGGACTGGGTGCACGCCGGCGTCTCGGGCGGCGAGCGCTGGAGCCGCGAGCAGCTCGCGCGCGAGATCCTGCCGGGTCACCCGGCCGACTTCGCGAAGGAGCAGACGACCCACTTCGCCGCCGCGGACCCGGACCTGACGGTCTCGGTCACTCAGAGCCTCGGCAGCGTGTTCGGCTCCGGCGTCGTCGCCCCCGGGACCGGCGTGTTCCTCAACAACTTCCTCTACTGGACGGACCTCGACCCCGAGAGCCCCAACCACCTGCGCGGCGGCGAGCAGATCGAGCTCATGCTGACGCCGACCCAGGGATTCCGCGACGGTCGCTGCGTCCTGTCGATCGGCACGCCGGGCTCGTTCGGCATCCTCCAGACGACCCCGCAGATGATCCTGAACCACGTCGCGTTCGGCATGGACGTCCAGGAAGCGATCGAGGCGCCACGGGTCCGGGCCTACCGCGACCGCGTCCTGGAGGTGGAGGCGCGGATCCCCGAGGCGACGCGCGCCGCGCTGGCGGCGCGCGGCCACGACGTCCGACTGCTGGACGAGCACGGCGGCTGGTCCTGGGTCGTCGGCGGCGCCCACGGCATCGCGCGGGACCCCGAGTCGGGCGCGCTCGTCGGCGGGGCGGACCCCCGCCGCGACGGCGCCGCGCTCGCGGTGTGAGGCCGCCGCCGATGGCGTCCCTGACGACCGCCGCCGACGTCGAGCAGATCCTGGTCGTCGGGGCCGGCCAGATGGGCTCGCAGATCGCGATGCAGGCGGCGCTCCACGGCTACGCCGTGGCGCTGAACGACGTCTCCTCCGGCATCCTGGACCAGGCCATGGCGGCGAATCGCGGTCACCTGGAGCGCCGGGTGGCGAAAGGGCAGCTCACGCGCGACGCCATGGACGCCGCCCTCGGGCGCATCCGGCTCGAGCCCGACCTGGACCGGGCGGCCCGTGACGCGGATTTCGTGATCGAGGCGATCGTGGAGCGCCTGGAGCCCAAGCGCGAGTGCTTCGCGCGCCTCGACCGGGCGGCGCCGCGGCACGCGATCCTGGCCACGAACTCCTCGACCCTCGGCAACTCCCTGCTCGCCCCCGCGACCACCCGCCCCGACAAGTGCGTCAACCTGCACTTCTTCTACCCGCCGCTGGTCATGCGTCTCGTGGAGGTCGTCAAGGGGCGCTTCACCTCCGAGGAGACGCTGACCGTCGCGGCGGAGCTGGTCCGCCGCATGGGGCGCGAGCCGGTGGTGCTGCGGAAGGAGCTGCCTGGCTTTCTGGTGAACCGGATCCTCCGCGCCATCACCAACGAGGCGTACTTCCTCCTGGAGGAGGGAGTGGCGCCCTTCTGGGAGATCGACCGAGCGGTCGAGCTGGGGCTCAACTTCCCCATGGGGCCCTTCCGCCTCGGCGATCTCTCCGGCCTCGACATCGGCTACAACGCCCGGCTCGAGACGTACGAGACCACGAAGAACCCCAAGGACGCGCCGCCGCGGGCGCTCGAGGCTCGCGTCAGGCGCGGCGACCTCGGCCGGAAGACCGGGAAGGGGTTCTACGACTACTCGCGCACCCCCCCGGAGCCCATCCCCGAATGAGCCCCCGGGCCGATACGCGTCGCGCCCCGGGTGAGCCGCCGGCCGAACGGCCGTGAAACCTGAGCGGTTCGACCTCGTGGTCCTGGGCTCCGGACCGGCCGGCGAGAAAGGGGCCGCCCAGGCCGCCTACTTCGGCAAGCGCGTGGCGGTCGTCGAGAGCCAGCCGTACGTCGGCGGCGCCGGCATCAACACGGGGACGATCCCCTCGAAGACCCTGCGGGAGACCGCGCTCTACTTCTCCGGGCTCGGCCAGCGCGGCCTCTACGGCGTGGACTACACGGTCAAGGCCGACCTCACCATCCGCGACTTCATGTACCGCGAGCGCGAGGTCGTCGCGACGCTCCGCGAGAAGGTCGCCCAGAACCTGGCCCGCCACGACATCGCGCTGATCCAGGGGACGGGGAGCTTCGAGGACCCCCACACCATCCGGGTGCGGAGCGACGGCGCGCCGGACCGGCTGCTGCGCGGCGACGTGGTCCTCATCGCGACCGGCTCGCGCCCCCTGCGCGACCCCGAGGTCCCGTTCGACGACCGGCTGATCCTCGACAGCGACACGGTCCTCCGGATGGACCGCATCCCCAAGACCCTCGGCGTGGTCGGCACCGGCGTGATCGGCTGCGAGTACGCCTCCATCTTCCGCGCCCTCGGGATCGACGTGACCCTGGTGGGCGGCCGCGACCGCCTCCTGCCGTTCCTCGACCACGAGATCTCGGACCGGTTGCGGCTGCAGATGGAGCTGCTGGGCGTCCGGACGCGCCTTTCCACGACGGTCCAGCGCTACGAGCCGCTCGCCGGCGGGTGGGTGCGGCTGACGGTCTCCGACGGGAGCACGCTCGAGGTCGACAAGGTCCTCGTGGCCGCGGGCCGGCTCAGCAACACCGACGCGCTCGAGCTGCCGCGGATCGGCATCGTGCCCGACGCGCGCGGGCTCGTCACGGTGAACGACCACTACCAGACCGTCGTGCCCCACGTCTACGCCGCCGGCGACGTGATCGGCTTTCCGGCGCTGGCGGGCGTGTCGATGGAGCAGGCGCGCGTGGCGATGTGCCACGCCTTCGACCTCAAGTACAAGACCCGCGTCGCCTCGATCCTGCCGCTGGCCGTGTACACGATCCCCGAGGTCGCGATGGCGGGCGAGACCGAGGAGACGTGCCGCCAGAAGCAGCGCCCCTACTGCGTGGGGCGCGCGTTCTTCGCGGACAACGCCCGAGGCCAGATCATCGGGGACCTCGTCGGCGCGATCAAGCTCATCTTCGCGCCGGACAACCAGCGGCTGCTCGGCGTCCACGTCATCGGCGACAGCGCCTCCGAGCTGATCCACGTGGGGCACTCCTGCCTCCAGCTCGGCGGCACGCTCGACTTCTTCATCCAGGCCGTCTTCAACTACCCGACGCTGGGCGAGGCGTACAAGTACGCCGCCTACGACGGGCTCCAGAACCTGGCGCGTCTGCCCGAGGCGGTCCGGCGGTCCAAGCCGGCCGAGCCCCCGGAGGGCCGGGGCGGCGCCGGCGGGGGACGCTGAGGGAAGACGCCGATGCGCTGCCCGAAATGCCAGGAGGAGAACCCGCCGGGAGCCAGGTTCTGCAACGCCTGCGGGGGCCAGCTCGATGCGGTCTGCCCCACCTGCGCGCACCCCAACCCGTCCGGCAGCCGCTTCTGCAACGAGTGCGGGCAGCCGCTGGGCGCCGCGCCGGCGGCGCCCGCCGCGCGCTTCGCGTCGCCCCGCGCCTACACCCCGCGACACCTCGCCGAGAAGATCCTCACCGCACGCGCGGCCCTGGAAGGCGAGCGGAAGCAGGTGACCGTCCTCTTCGCCGACCTCAAGGGGTCGCTCGAGCTCCTGGCGGACCGGGACCCGGAGGAAGCGCGCGCGCTCCTCGACCCGGTGCTCGAGCGCATGATGGAGGCAGTCCACCACTACGAAGGGACGGTCAACCAGGTCCTCGGCGACGGCATCATGGCGCTCTTCGGGGCGCCCGTGGCCCACGAAGACCACGCCGTGCGCGCCTGCTACGCGGCGCTCCGGATGCAGGAGAGCGTGCGCCGCTACGGCGACGAGGTGCAGCGGTCGCACGGGGTGCCGGTGCAGATCCGCGTCGGGCTCAACTCCGGCGAGGTGGTCGTCCGCTCGATCGGCAACGACCTCCACACCGACTATCTGGCCGTGGGGCAGACCACGCACCTGGCTGCCCGGATGGAGCAGATGGACAAGCCGGGCTCCGTGCTGATCACCGCCGACACGCTCGGACTCGCCGAAGGTTACGTCCAGGTCAATCCGCTGGGCCGCGTCCCCGTCAAAGGCCTCGACACGCCGATCGGGGTCTACGAGCTCGTGGGGGCGCTCCCCGTCCGATCGCGCCTCCAGGCCGGAGCGGCGCGCGGCCTGAGCCCGTTCGTGGACCGCGAGAGCGAGCTCGAGCAGCTCCGCCGCGCCCTCGAGCAGGCCCGGACCGGGCACGGCCAGGTCGTCGCGGTCGTCGGCGAGGCCGGCGTCGGCAAGACGCGCCTCTTCTTCGAGTTCACGCGCTCTCCCCGCACGCAGGGGTGGCTGACGCTCGAGTCGAGCTGCGCCTCGTACGGCCAGGCGACGCCGTACCTGGCGGTCCTCCAGCTGCTGAAGGCCTACTTCCAGCTGGAGGACCGCGACGCGCCCGCCGCGATGCGCGAGAAGGTGACGGCCCGGGTCACGGGGCTCGACGAGCGGCTCCGGAGCGCGATCCCGCCGACGCTCTGGCTCCTGGACGTCTTGCCCGAGGACGACCCGTTCCGCGCGCTGCCGCCGCGCGAGCGCCGGGGCCAGACCCTCGAGGCCCTCAAGCGGCTCCTCCTGGGGGAGAGCCGCCGCCAGCCGGTCCTCCTCGTCTGCGAGAGCCTCCACTGGATCGACTCGGAGAGCCAGGCCTTCCTCGACGCCCTGATCGAGAGCCTCCCGACGGCTCGGGGGCTCGTGCTCGTCAGCTACCGCCCCGAGTACCAGCACCGGTGGGGGAGCAAGACCTACTATACTCAGCTGCCGCTCGAGCCCCTCCGGCCCGAGCACGCCCGCGTCTTGCTGCGGGGCCTCCTCGGCCTCGACGCGGGACTCGTGCCGCTGGCCGGGCTCCTGATCGAGCGGACGGAAGGAAACCCCTTCTTCCTGGAAGAGAGCGTCCGCCGCCTCGCCGAGTCCCAGGTCCTCGTCGGTGAGCCGGGGGCCTACCGGCTCGCCAAGCCGCTCGGGACCGTGCAGGTGCCGGCCACCGTCCAGGCGGTGCTGGCGGCGCGCATCGACCGGCTGCCGGCTGACGACAAGCAGCTGCTCGAGGCCGCGTCCGTCATCGGCAAGGACGTGCCGCTCCCCCTGCTCGAGGTGATCACCGAGCTGCCGGAGGCGGAGCTGCGGGCCGGCCTCATGCACCTCCAGGCGGCGGAGTTCCTCTACGAGACGAGCCTCTTCCCCGAGGTCGAGTACACCTTCAAGCACGCGCTGACCCACGAGGTGGCGTACGGGAGCCTCCTCCAGGAGCAGCGGCGGGCCCTGCACGCGCGGATCGTCGAGGCCATGGAGGCGCTCTACCCCGAGCGCCTGGCCGAGGCGGCCGAGCGCCTCGGGCACCACGCCTTTCACGGCGAGGTGTGGGACAAGGCCCTGGCCTATCTCCGCCAGGCGGGCGAGAAGGCGGCCGCCCGCTCCGCCAACCGCGAGGCGGTCGGCTACTTCGAGCAGGCGCTGGCCGCGCTCGAACATCTCGGCGACTCCCGGCAGCGGACGGAGGAGGCGATCGACCTCCGGTTCGGGCTGCGCCCGCTCCTGCTCCAGCTCGGGCGCCTGCCCGAGGTGCTCGCGGTCTCGCAGGAGGCCGAGCGCCTGGCCCAGGCCCTCGGGGACGAGCAACGGCTCGCGCGCGTCTACACCTACCTGATCAACTATCACTACCTGAAGGGCGAGCCGGCCCGCGCGATCGAGTACGGGGAGCGCTGCCTGGCGATCGGCGAGGGAGCGCGCGACCTCGGGCTCCAGGCCCTGGCGCGCCGGTACGTGGGCCACAGCTATCACGCCCAGGGCGAGTACCGGCGGGCGGAGGCGGTCCTCGAGGAGAACATCCAGGCACTCGAGGCCGCCGAGGCCGGCGACGACCCGGGGCGCGGCATCTCCTACGTGGGGTCCTGCGCCTGGCTGGCGTTCACGCTCGCCGAGCTCGGGGAGTTCGACCTGGCCCAGACGTGGCTCACCAGGGCGCAGCGGGTCGCCGACGCGAGCCGGCAGGCCTACTCCCAGACGATCGCCTGGACCATGGCCGGCCTCGTCTGGACGCGCCGGGGTCACCTCGAGGCGGCGGTGCCGCCGCTCGAGCGGAGCCTCGAGCTCTGTCGGGAGAAGCAGCTCGCCGTCTGGCAGCCGATCCCCGCGTCGCTCCTCGGCCTGACCCTGGTCCGCCTGGGGCGACGCGAGGAGGGGCTGCCGCTGCTGGACGAGGGCGTCGCGCTCAGCGAGGCGCTCGGGATCAACGCCTATCTCGCCCTCTGGACGGCGCAGCTCGCGGAGGGCCGGCTGCTCGCCGGCGACGCGACGCGCGCCCGGGAGGCCGCGCAGGCGGCGCGCGCCCTGGCCCTCGCGCACCAGGAGCGCGGACACGAGGCCTGGACGCTCCGCCTCCTCGGCGACGTGGCGGCCCACGGCGAGGCCCCGGCGGTCGAGGAGGCGGAGGAGTGCTACGGGCAGGCCATCGCGCTGGCCCGGGATCGCGCCATGCGCCCGCTCCTGGCGCTCGCCGAGTTCGGCCTGGGCCGGCTACATCGCCGCGCGGGGAACCGGGCCAAGGCCGAGGAGCACCTCACGGCCGCCACGGTCCTCTTCTGCGAGATGGACATGCGGCACTGGGTGCAGCAGGCCTGGGCGGAGCTCCGGGAGCTCGGCCACCTCTTCATCGTGGGGCAGGACCACCGGGCCCTCTACGACTACCTCTCGCAGATGTTCTCCGGCGAGGAGAAGGTCCTCATCATCATGGACCGGCGGACCGGCGAGCGGCGGCAGCGCGCGGAGGCGCCGGCCGCCGATCAGCGGCTCGGCGACCGCCGTCAGGGCCGCGGCGCCCCGCCCAGCCCCGGCGCCCGCGGCCTCGTCATCATCACCAAGCCCTGAGCTTCTGTCGGCGCCGGCGCCTGTGGAGTGAGCAGGCGTCGTCAGGCTTGGGCGCGCGGAGCCGTCCGAGCGGCGCCTTCGAGCCGCACATAGTCCGAGGGATCGGAGCCGCGCAAGCGGTTGAACTCGGCCGTGACCGCGTCCAGGTACTCCCAGGTGATCTTGGCCGGGACCGGCGCGCTGACGAACCGGGCGACGGCCTGCTCGAGGGCGACGTCCCGCTGGTCCAGGGTCGCCGTCCACTTCGCCTCGACGATCTCCAGGGACAGGCCGCCGGCCTGGAAGGATCTCTCCATCTCGCTCGTGTCGAGCGAGCCCGTCATCAGCGCGCAGCCCCGCTCCGTGAGCTCGAGCCGCAACAGCTGTCGCCGGCCGCCGTCGGGGGCGGCCCCACCGGGAGCGGTCACGTCGTGCTGGAAGGGCTTCCCCTCGTCCGTCCGGCCTTCCGTGTGCGCGGAGATCCCGGCCAGTGGTTCGAGCGACGAGGCCCGACGTGAAGACAGGGTATCCGATCGTCCCCTCGCCCGCCAGGCGGGCCCGCGCCCTAGTCGAAGGGCAGCGGCCGGCGCTGCCGGAGGGCCTCCAGCAGCTCGGGGGCCAGCTCGCCGGCGCAGACCTCGGCCACCGGCCCGCGCAGGCGGATGGCGTAGTCGCGCTCGACCTCCAGGCCGAGCTCCCCGCCCGGCATCACGACCGTCACGCGCCCGGCGGTGAGCCCGTTCCGCACCGCCGCGGCGGCCACGGCGCAGGACGACGAGCCGGAGGCCAGCGTGTAGCCGGCGCCGCGCTCCCAGATGCGGATCTCCACGCGGTCGGGCCCGAGGACGCGCGCGAACTGGACGTTCGTCCGGTTGGGAAAGCTCGGGTGGGTCTCGATCCGCGGCCCCCAGGTCCGCACCTCGGCCTCGTCGAGCCGGTCGGTGAAGACGACGCAGTGCGGGTTCCCCACGCCCACGCAGGTGACGGTGAAGACGCGGTCGCCGACCTGGAGCGGCACGCCGACGACCTCGCGGTCGGGCCCGTGCATGGGGATCTCCGGCGCGCGGAACGTGGCCCGCCCCATCTCGACAGTGACCTGCGTCACGCGGCCCCCGGTGAGGTCGCAGGCCGCTTCCACCAGCCCGCCCCGGGTCTCGATCCGCATGGGCGACTTCCGCAGGCCGCCGCGCTCCCACATGTACTTGGCGAAGATGCGAAGCCCGTTGCCGGACTTCTCCGCCTCGCTCCCGTCCGGATTGAAGATCCGCAAGCCGACGTCCGCCACCGTGGAGGGGGTCCGCAGGAGGATGCCGTCCGAGCCCACCCCCCAGTTCCGGTGACAGAGCCAGCGGATCGAGGCGGGCGCGAAGGGGAAGTCGAGGTCGGCCTCCTCGAGCACGAGATAATCGTTGCCGAGGCCGTGCCCCTTCGTGAAGCGCGCCACGGGCGCTACCGCCGCGTGTAGCCGGTCGGGACCTCGAAGCGGGTCGGCTCGGCCCCCGTCGTGCGGATGCTCTTGACCTCGGTGTAGAGCGTGAAGAGAGCGCCGCTCCGCTCCGCCCCGCCGCGCCCGCCGGCCGCGCTTTCGCCGCCACCGCCCTTCTGGCCGCCGCCGAAGAGCTTGCCGAGCTGGCCCATCACCTCGGCGGGGCTGGGCTGCCCGCCGCCCTGGCGCCCGGCCGCCGGCTGCTCGGCCCCCGCGCCGCCGCTGCCCTCGGCGTTCCACTCGACCTGCGTCACGATGGCGTAGCCCCGGACCTTCGACATCTCGGCACGCAGTCGGGCCAGGGCGCGCTCCTGCTCTTGCTCGCCGAGCCCGGTCAAGCCCGCGAAGGTCGCCATACCGTAGCGCCGCGACTCCTCGGGGGACATCTCCATGCCGATCTTCCGGAGATAGGCCTTCGTGTACGCCTGCTCCTCGGCCGTCGCCGCGCTGATCTCGCCCGTCTCGGGCGTGGTCCACAGCCGCGTCGTCATGACGCTCTTGCCCGTCTCCCCCGTCTTCTGATTGCGGGTCTCGACGAGCCAGGTGACGAGGTACTCCTCGCAGGGGAACCGGTTGATCGTCTTCCGGGCGCCGGTCTTGTCGACCTTGAACTCGTTCTTCGTGACGACGACGTCGGAAGGCTCACCCTTCTGGGGCCGCTGGCCGGGCCCGGGTCCCGGCGCCGGTGCCTGGCGCTCCCGCTCGCCGCGCGCGGTGAGCGGCTCCTCGGCGTAGGTCTTCTTCTCGGGGTCCAGCTTCCAGACGAGGCCGCGGTCCAGGCGGGTGATGCGGATGGTGTCCCCGCCCCCCGTCATCCGCTGGAGCGCGCCGAGGACCGACCCGGTGAAGCGCAGGCTCGACTCCTCGCGTTGCGCCGTGGCGGAGGTCGTGCTGAGCGTCGTGCCCTCGAAGCCGCCCATCCCCGCGAACCCGTCGCTCCGCGAGTACCGCTCGATCAGGGCGTCCGCCCAGGCAGACGGGGTCAGGCCGAGGAGCATCAGCGCGCAGAGCGCGCCCGTGAGCCGTGGTCGCATGGTTGGGTGCCTCCCTGATGTCGCGCCCGCCCCGGTCAGGGTCGGGCGCCGCTGAGGATGGAATCGCGACGTATCTCTCCCACGTCCCGGGAATTCTAAGCCGCGCCCTCGGCCCAAATCAAGATTTCGGGCGCTACGCCAGCTTTACCTGCGCGGAGTCCCGCGAGGCGGGAAGACGTCGCGAACCGCTCACCGGGCCTCGCGCCTGGACCGGAGCGCTCCGAGCGCGGGCTTTGCCCGCGCAACCGATCCCGGGGGAGGCTTCGGAGCGGGCCGTCGAGGCCCCCTCCGAGGGAACTAGCGCTGGTCGATCGGGACCCAGCCGGCCTGGCGCGAGCCGGTGTACTCGGCCCGCGGCCGGATCAGGCGGTTGTTCGCCTGCTGCTCGAGGATGTGCGCGGTCCAGCCCGAGACGCGCGAGGCGACGAAGATCGGCGTGTAGAGGTCGGGGTCGATACCCATCACGTAGTAGGTGGAGGCGGAGTAGAAGTCGACGTTCGGATTGAGGCCCTTCTGCTCCTTCACGACCCGCTCCACGATCCGGGACATCTCGTACCACTTCGGCTGCCCGACCTCGCGGCCGAGCGCCTCGGAGAGCTTCCGGAGGTGGGTGGCGCGCGGGTCCTCGGTGTGGTAGACGCGGTGCCCGAACCCCATGATCCGCTTCTTCTGCGCCAGCGCGCTCTTGACCCACGCCTCCGCGCGGTCCACGTCGCCGATCTCGAGCAGCATCTGGATCACGCCGACGTTGGCCCCGCCGTGCAGGCGGCCCTTGAGCGCCCCGATCCCCGAGACGACGCCCGAGTACATGTCCGAGAGCGTCGCCACCGTCACCCGGGCCGCGAACGTCGAGGCGTTCAGCTCGTGGTCGGCGTGGAGGATGAGGGCGGTGTCCATGGCCCGGCCGGCCAGCGGGCTCGGCGGCTTGCCGAAGAGCATGTAGAGGAAGTTCGCCGCCAGACCGAGCCGGGGGTTCGGGGAGACGGGCGCCTTGCCCTTGCGGATCCGCGCCCACGCGGCGACGAGCGTCGGCACCTGGGCCTGGATGCGGGCGGCCTTGCGGAGGTTTGCCTCCGGCGAGTTGTCCGCGCCGTCGGGGTCGTGGACGCCGAGGGCCGACACCACGGTCCGGACGACGTCCATCGGCTCGGCCTTCTTCGGAAAGGACTTGAGGAGCGTCATCGCCTTGGGCGGCAGGCGGCGCTGCGCCACGAGCTCCTTGTTGAGCTGAGTGAGCTCCCGGCGGGAGGGCAGGCGTCCGTACCAGAGGAGGTAGACGGTCTCCTCGAACGTCGAATGGGCGACGAGGTCGTGGATGTCGTACCCGCGGTACAGGAGCCGTCCCTGATCGCCGTCGATGAAGCAGATCCCGGAGGTCGAGACGACGACGTCTTCGAGGCCGGTGTTCGGGCCCTTGGTCGTCATTGACCGCTCCCGCGCGCGAGGTTAGGCAAACACGCGCGGCCCCACGCTGGGGGCCGCCGTCCGGTCCGGGACGGCTCATATTCTGGCACACGGCCGAGGCCCCGGCAAGGCCCGCGCGGCGGTCCCGGAACCCGACGGCCCTGTACGGCCCGGTGCGCGATCGGAGGAGGGAGGCCCGTTCCGTTCGGCCGAGAAAAGACGCAGACCGGGGGAGAATCGCCGCGCTGCGGAACGAAGCGCTCCGAGCGCGGGCTT
>JBIOTN010000228.1:0-10997 GCA_044866005.1 Candidatus Rokuibacteriota bacterium
GCCTTCGGCCCCAAGGAATATTCGCGGACGACGGGCCCGCCGAACGCATTCACCGAGAGCTTCCAGGCCTGTCGTCCCGAGCGGGCGTTCCGGCTGAGGCTGGAAAATGGCCCCGGTGGCCAGACCCGGGTCAGCAGCGGCTCCGTGAGTGTGAACGGGACGACCGTCGTCACCGAGAACGACTTCAGTCAGCAAGTGGCTCTCATCGAGCGGCCGGTCGCCTTGGCAGCCCAGAACACCATGACAGTCACGCTCGCCGGCATCCCGCTCGGCACCATCGCCCTCGCCATCGTCAGCGACACGGGCTGCCTGGAAGTCGCCTTGACGAGCCCGGCTCCAGGCGCTTCGGTGGCGGCAGGCCTCATACTGGCGCGGGGAACGGTTCGGGGTGGTCCGGATGTCGGCGTCACGATCAACGGCTTTCCGGCGGCGGTGCACGAAGAGGCCTTCGTCGCGTTGATTCCGCTCCGTCCCGAGGACACCGGGCTGGTCGCGGTGGCTACGGCCGGGGACGGCGCGACGGCAGAGGCTCGGCTGCCGCTCACCGTCCTCTCGGGCCCCGAGCCCGACCTGCTGCTCAGCCCGCGCCCGTCGAGCGGGATCGCCTCGCTGTCGGTCGACTTCAGTGTCGCGACTCTCGCGCCGGTCACCGAGATGGCCCTGGACTTCGACGGCGACGGGGCGGTGGACTTCCGGGGCCCGACGCTCGACGGTCAGAGCTTCGTGTACTCGGTGCCGGGTTTGTATCTGCCGACGGTGACACTCACCGATCCCCAGGGACACACTCGCACGGCGACCACGGTCCTCCAGGTGTACGACCGTGCTGTGTTCGACTCCCTGGTCCAGGCCCGATGGCGATCGATGAAGGACGCCCTGCGGCGTGGCGACATGGACGGGGCGCTGAGCGCGATCGCCGCGCCCGTGCGCGAACGGTACCGCGAGATGTTCGCCGGACTTATGGTTTCGTTCGGCCAGATCGATCTCGTTCTGACCGACGTCAGCTTCGTCCGGCTGGACGGCAACCAGGCCGAATACCAGATGCTCCGCATCGACGGGGGCACGACTCTCTCCTACCTCGTGCTCTTCGTGAAGGACGTCGACGGCATCTGGCGCCTGAAGTTTTTCTAGCCCAGGGGGAAGAAATGGCCGATTTCCGCCGTCTCTTCGTCGTTGGCTCCGTGGTGCTGCTCGGCACGGGGTGCTTCGGCCACCTGGTTTACGCGAGCGGCCCGTACCGGGGCAAGGTCGTGGACGCTGAAACGGGCCAGCCCCTTGTGGGGGCCGTGGTGCTGGCGATCTGGTATCGCGAGGTGCCCACCGCCCCGCATGGACCAGCGGTGGACTATCACGACGCAGTGGAGGTGCTGACCGACGCGCAGGGCGAGTTTCTCATACCAGCGAAGACACATGTCACCCCGATCGGCAAGATTCGAGAGCCTGAATTCGTCACGTACTACCCGGGTTACGCCCCGTATCCCTCCCTTAAGTCGCGACCACAGGGCCTTTCGGTTAGCGCCGCTTACGAGCGACGGTACTTTTTGATTGAGCTCAAGAAGCTGCGAGCGCAGAAGGAGAGGATAAGGGAAGCAGACATGCCGCTCGGCACGGGTAAGGTCCCTGCCACGAAGATGCCAAACCTGATTCGGCTGGTGAACGAGGAGAGAAAGCAACTCAAGCTGCAGCCTATCACTGGTGGGAGGGGCGTCAAATGAGGCGGGGACGAGTGAGGATGTCATCTGTAGCCCTTGCGTGCTCGCTTACTCTGCTCGCGATCTCCCCCGTGTCGGCGTTCAATACTGACACACACGAACAAGTGAATCGTGCCGCTGCAGAAACTTCGGGAGTCGCTGACTACCTCAAGAGTCTAGGCTTCAGTGGCGGGCTAGCTCATGCTTTCGATGGAGCAACAGCGCGCCGGTGGATGGAACTTGGCGGCATTCGTGAAGACGAATTCATCGGAAGCGAGCTGCTTGGCGCCGCCTTCCGATCGATTCATCACTTCCACCACCCTTTGCTCCCGTGGAACCGAGCGGGCTTGGACGCGCTGAGCATCTGCCCGCCCTTCCTCCTGCAGGGCGAGGCGTCGGTGCGATGGGCGCAGGATGCAAATCAGGGGATCAGCGGTCGCGCCGCCTGGGGAGACGCGCGGACGACTCTCTATCACGGGTTGACGCTCCCGGCGAAAGCGGAGCGAGACGGGGCACTGGCGCGGACGTTTCAGATCCTGGGCCAGCAGATGCATTTGATCGCGGACCTCGCCGTGCCGGCCCATACCCGGAATGACCCTCATTGTCCTTTCCCGGAAGGGCTCGAAGCGTGGGCATCCGACCGAGACAACCAGTCATTGATCGCGGGTCTGCTCGCAAGTGACCCCGTTAGACCGGATACGGCCATCTTCAACATCGGAGTCCCGATCCAGGACGCTGTGGCGACGGTGCCGGTAGCTCGTCTCTGGGACACAGACCAGTATGACGGGACCAACCCAGGCGCCACCGGCAGCCTCACGATCGGGCTTGCGGAATACACGAACGCGAACTTCTTCAGTGACGACACGATTCTCAGTTCGGAGATCCCCTTCCCAGCCGTGACGAGTGTCGCCCTCCGCTCCTCGGCGGAGGAGGCGCCGGGCACAGGAGGACAGCTTCGTCGCTACTTTCAGAAAGTCGGTGATGGCGAACTGGTCGAGCACGTGGCGGTGCCTGGGGCGCTCTACGACTTCCTGCCAGACGCCCTCAAGGACAAGAACATCGGCCTGGATGCCAAGGTCTTTGCCGACTACGCGGAGAAACTCCTGCCGCGAGCGGTCGGGTACTCGGCGGCGCTGCTCGATTACTTCTTCCGCGGGCGCCTCGAGGTCCAGGTGGAGCCGGTCTTCGACGCCGGGACATTTCGCCCCGCTCTTCGCATCGTGAACCGGACGCCCGGCGAGACCATGACCGGCCGGTTCGAGCTCTTCTACGACGCCCTCGATGGCACCCGCCGGACGCTCGCGGTCTGGAGCGATCTCACCTTGCCCCCCGACGCGCCGAGTGACCTCCTTCTCCTCCCGACCGTCGGGTCCGCATCCGGTCCCGCCGACCTGCTGGAATACGTTCTCGTCTTTCGCGGGCAGCTCGGGGACGAGCCCGACGCGGTGGCCGGCGCGCCGCTTCGGCTCTCGTTCTTCGTGCTGTTCCAGGCCGGCGAGGCCGACGGAGTACCGGTGGCAGACGGCTCGCTCGCCATCCCGTTCTCTGTCTCCTCGCTGTCGCAGACCGGACTCTCGGCGTCTCACGGCCGTCACGTGAACTTCACGTCGCCCGGCTCCGCCGAGGGGCAGAGCATGATCGCCCTGTACCGCAACCTCGAGATGGTGCCGGGCAACGTCGCGGTCGTCACCGCGGACCCGGACTCCCGCTGTGTCGTGGGCATCATCCAACGATCTCCGCCAGGAAGCTCCTCCGCGGAGTCCGGGGCCACCGCCGATCTGGTCGCGTTCGCCGAGCCGAGCTCTGTCGAAGAGTTGAGCCAGTACAAATGGCCGGGGCCGCCGGCGACGGTCCTGGCGTCGTTGACCGACAGCTCGGGCGCGGTCCGCGTCACGCTCGGAGACGTTCGCTTCATCGGCCTGAAGCTGACCTCCCCGCTGCTGCCGGGTGGGGGCGACGGCTACGAGTCCTTCTGCGACTTCGGTGTGACGATCGACTTTCTGAGCGAGTGATACGGGGCCGAAGACGCCGGTCAACACCGGGGTCACGTCACAGCGAAGCGGACGGTGATCGAGCTCGAGAGGCCCTGGCCGATCACGCCGCGGCTCGCGCACGTGCGGCTGGTCGCCATTGACCCCACCCGCCCGAGCCTCTACGCTGTGGGGGATCGCGCATGGCGGGCCGATCCCACACCCGCCGGAGGCAGCGCATGAAAGGCGTGACGCTCCCCACCGAGACCGTGTTCGTCCTGGAGATGTCGCCGATCAAGTTCGGCCTCGGCGCGACCGAGGAGATCGGCTTCGATGCTCGCCGGCTCGGCCTGCGCAAGGCGCTGATCGTCACCGACCGCCACCTCGGCGAGCTCGGGCTGCCGGGGCGCGTCGCGGGCCTCCTCGGCGAGCAGGGGATCAAGGCGGAGGTCTACGACGGCGTCGAGATCGAGCCGACCGACCGCTCCATCGAGGAGGCCGCGGACTTCGCGCGCGCGACGGAGTTCGACGGCCTCGTCGGCGTGGGCGGCGGCAGCGCGCTCGACACGGCCAAGGCGGTGAACCTCCTCAGCTGCCACCCGGCCCCGCTCCTCGACTACGTCAACGCGCCGGTCGGGCAGGGGCGTCCCGTGCCCGGGCCGCTCCGGCCCCTCATCGCCGTGCCGACGACGGCCGGCACGGGGAGCGAGACCACCGCGGTCGCCGTCGTCCACGTGCTCGCGCAGCACGTCAAGGCGGGCATCTCCCACCGCCTGCTCCGGCCCGCCCTCGGCGTGGTGGACCCGCTCAACACCCTCACGGCCCCGCCGGAGGTGACCGCGGCGGCCGGCGCCGACGTCCTCACCCACGCCATCGAGTCCTACACGACGCGGCCCTACGACGCGCGGCCGAAGCACCACCCGCCCGATCGGCCCGCCTACGTCGGCGCGAATCCCGCCAGCGACGTCTGGTGCGAGAAGGCGATCGAGTACGTCGCGCGCTACCTCCGCCGCGCGGTGCTGAACGGGCTCGACGTGGAGGCGCGAGTGCACCTCGCGCTGGCCGCGACCTACGCGGGGATCGGCTTCGGCAACGCCGGCGTCCACGTCCCGCACGCCCTCGGCTACCCGATCGCCGGCCTGGTCCGGGAGTACGTCCCTTCCGGCTACCCGGGCCGTCACCCCCTGGTCCCGCACGGGATGTCCGTGATCCTGCCGGCGCCCGCCGTCTTCCGGTTCACCTATCCGGCCTCGCCCGAGCGGCACCTCCGCGCCGCCGAGCTCCTGGGAGCCCCCGTCGGCGGGCTCGACGCGGCCGCGCGCCGCGAGGCGCTCCCGCAGGCGCTCATCGCGCTCATGCGCGACGTCGGCCTCCCCAGCGGGCTGGCCGCGCTCGGCTACGCCGAGCGAGACGTCCCGGCGCTCGTGGAGGGAACGCTCAAGCAGCCGCGCCTCCTCTCGGGCTCGCCGCGGCCGGTGGGCGCGGGCGAGCTGGAGTCGGTGCTCCGCGACGCGATGCGGTACTGGTAGGGCCCGGTGGGACCCCAGTACATCTTCACGACCCGGGACCTCCGGAAGGTGGTCCCGCCGAAGCGCGAGGTCCTGCGCGGCATCTCGCTCGCTTTCTTCCCCGGGGCCAAGATCGGCGTCCTCGGCCCGAACGGGGCGGGCAAGTCCACGCTCCTCCGGATCATGGCCGGCGTGGACCCGGACTTCCTCGGCGAGGCGCGGCCCGCCCCCGGCATCCGGATCGGCTTCCTCCCCCAGGAGCCGCGGCTCGACGCCTCGAAGGACGTGCTCGGCAACATCGAGGAGGGCGTGGCGGCGACCCGCGCCCTCCTGCGCGAGTTCGAGGCCGTCAGCGCGCGCTTCCGCGAGGGCCTGGGCGAGGACGAGATGGAGCGGCTGCTCGGCGAGCAGGCGCGCCTCCAGGACGCGATCGAGGCCGCCGGGGGCTGGGAGCTCGATCGCACGGTGGAGGTCGCGATGGACGCCCTCCGGGTGCCGCCGGGCGACCAGGACGTCGAGACCCTCTCCGGCGGCGAGGCGCGACGCGTGGCGCTCTGCCGGCTCCTCCTGGAGCGCCCCGACATGCTCCTGCTCGACGAGCCGACGAACCACCTCGACGCCGAGTCGGTCGCCTGGCTGGAGCGCTACCTCCAGGAGTATCCGGGGACCGTCGTCGCGGTGACCCACGACCGCTACTTCCTCGACAACGTGGCCGGCTGGATCCTCGAGCTGGACCGCGGCTACGGGATCCCCTGGCAGGGCAACTACTCCTCCTGGCTCGAGCAGAAGCGCGCGCGCCTGGCCGTCGAGGAGAAGGCCGAGTCCGCCCGGCAGCGCACGCTGGCCCGGGAGCTGGAGTGGGTGCAGATGGCGCCGCGCGCGCGCCAGGCCAAGAGCCGGGCGCGGCTTGCCGCCTACGAGGCCCTCGTGGCGGCGGAGGTGGAGCGCCGGCCCGACGACGTGGAGATCGTGATCCCACCCGGGCCGCGGCTCGGCGACGTCGTGGTCCAGGCCGAGCACCTCCGCAAGGGCTACGGCGATCGCGTGCTGATCGACGACCTGTCGTTCAGCCTGCCGCGGGGCGGCATCGTCGGGGTCATCGGGCCGAACGGCGCCGGCAAGACGACGCTCTTCCGGATGATCGTCGGCCCGGAGAAGCCCGACGCCGGGACGCTGCGCCTCGGCGACACGGTCGTGCCCGCGCACGTCGATCAGACCCGCGACGCGCTCGACGGCGCCAGGAGCGTCTGGGAGGAGATCTCGGGCGACGCCGAGCAACTCCAGCTCGGCCGGCGGCAGGTCGGCTCCCGCGCCTACGTCGCGTCGTTCAACTTCAAGGGGGCCGACCAGCAGAAGCGCGTCGCGGACCTGTCCGGCGGCGAGCGCAATCGCCTCCACCTGGCGAAGCTCCTGCGGCACGGCGGGAACCTCTTGCTCCTCGACGAGCCCACGAACGACCTCGACGTCGACACGCTGCGGGCGCTCGAGGACGCGCTCCTCGCCTTCTCGGGCTGTGTCGTCGTCATCAGCCACGACCGCTGGTTCCTCGACCGGATCGCGACCCACATGCTCGCCTTCGAGGACGAAGGGCGCGTGGTCTGGTTCGAGGGCAACTACGCCGACTACGAGGCCGACCGGCGGAAGCGCCTGGGCGCCGAGGCCGAGCGCCCGCACCGGCTGCGCTACAAGCGGTTGCGGGGCTAGGCCGGCCTCGGCCTGGAGGGACCACATGGCGGGAGCGCCACCGAGCGAGAGCGAGGTCATCGGCTATCTCAAGACGCTGTCCAACTGGGGGCGCTGGGGCGAGGCAGACGAGCTCGGCACGCTGAACCTCGTCACGCCCGCCAAGCGGGTGGCCGCCGCCCGCCTGGTGCGGGACGGGGTCCCGGTCACGTGCGCGCGCCCGATCGTGACCGACATCAGCGCGGACACGACCTTCCAGGTCATGCGCTTCATGGTGGACAGCGGGGAGGGGCGCGACACCGCCTCGCCCGAGCGCCTGCTGCAGCGTCGCGGCGCGAGCGAGTTCGTCGGCATGGTGTTCCACGGCTACACGGTGACCCACGTGGACACGCCGGCCCACTTCTTCTGGGAGGGGAAGATCTACAACGGCCGCTCGTGCAACCTGATCACCTCACGCGAGGGCGCCCAGGTGGAGTCGGTCGAGCTCCTGCACGACGGCGTGACGAGCCGCGGGCTGCTCCTGGACGTCGCGCGCACGCGCGGCGTGCCCTGGCTCCCGCGCGGCGAAGGCGTCGTGCCGGCGGACCTCGAGGCGGCCGAGCGGGCGGAGGGCGTCCGGGTGGACGCCGGGGACATCCTCCTCGTCCGGACCGGGCACTACGGGCGCCGGCTCGCGGAAGGCCCGGCCCACCCGCTTCAGGCCGGCTCGCCGGGGCCCCACGCGTCGCTCGCGCCGTGGCTCCGGGAGCGCGGTGTGGCGATGTGGGGCAGCGACACGCACAACGACGTGACGCCGACCCCGTACCCGTCGATGGGCCATCCCTTCCACATCGTCGCCCTGGTCGGGCTCGGCCTCTGGCTCATCGACAACATGAACCTCGAGGACCTCGCCCGCGCGTGCGCCGAGCGGGGCCGCTGGGAGTTCCTGCTGACGATCGCGCCGCTCCGCCTCAAGGGCGTCACCGGCTCGCCGGTCAATCCGATCGCCCTGTTCTGACTCGGCCGCCGCGGGTCCTGTCGCCGGCTTGCCCCGGTCCGGCCGGGCTCCGTCACCCGTTCGCACCCTCCCGCAGGTCTGCGCCCTGCGGGAGGAGCGCGAAGGGGTCCCACTTCGCCCGGCCGGCTGCGGGGCGCCGCCGGCGCCACCCGCGGCGGCAGGACAGCCCGAACAACCTCCGGGGGACGGCCGCAAGGCCGCAGGCCGAGCGCGTCCCGGCCGAGACGAAGGTCGACGGCCGAACGGCTGGACTTGGTCCAGAGGGCCGTCGGAGGGGGCCGTCGAGGCCCCCTCCGAGATCAGTCGGGGCGGACGGGGTCGCCGACGCGGATCGTGCCGCCGACGACGATGTCGGCGCGCAGCCCGGCCCGGTGGACGAGCGCCTTCAGGACGCCCGGCTTCGTCAGGCTCTCGAGGTGCTGGCACGGCTCGCAGAGGCGTGTGCCTTCGAGGACCACGTCGCCTACGCGGAACCGGCGACCGACCAGGTGGGCGAGCGGGACGTCGCGCGTCGTGATGTTGCGGCGGCTCGCGTCCGGCGGAAGGTCGATCTGCGCCTCGCGGGCGAGGGCTTCCATCGACTCGAGCTCGATGAGCGTGACCTGCCGGCCGGAGCCCGCGCGGTCCGAGTAGGTGCCGGTCCGATGGAAATAGCGGTCGCCCGCGAGCCCCTTGCCGGCGACGGCTGCGACCTGCTCGAGCCTCACCATCGGCACGGCGGCCTCCGGCGCGATCTGGATGGAGACGACCTGGCCTTCCCACATGGCGACGTTCCTCCCTGGCGGGCCGGGGGAGCGGGGATGGACGCCTGGACGGTTCGAGCATACATCATCTCGCCCGCCACACACGAGCGCGGGGTCTCGGCAGCGCGGGGTCTCGGCGTGCCGCGGGCTCGCGCGGCGCCGGCTCAGGAGGCGGCGTCCCGCCTGCCCCGGTGACCGTACAGCGTCCGCTTGAGTCGTCCAAGGCCTCGCCGCTTGGCCTCGACGTACCGCTTCAGCGCCGCCCGGCCGACGCGCGCCAGCGGGGAGAAGGCCTTGAACCAGCGCTCTACCGGCCTGAGCTCACCGCCGAACTTCTTCTTGTAGTGGGCGCCGGACCACATGTGGTATTCGGGGATGCCCTTCTCGAGCGCGAAGAGCATGACGT
The DNA here is from genome assembly GCA_044866005.1 of Candidatus Rokuibacteriota bacterium. Taxonomy (GTDB): domain Bacteria; phylum Methylomirabilota; class Methylomirabilia; order Rokubacteriales; family DASRDR01; genus JBIOTN01. Next base: position 8,996 of record JBIOTN010000228.1, read on the forward strand.
GCCACTGCAGGAACTCGTTCGGGTAGAGCGCGTAGGCGCGCACCCAGGAGGCCGCCCCCCAGAAGTAGATCCCGCGCTCGTCGAAGGGAAAGAGTCCGGTGGCGAGGAGCTCGTCGCCGTACCAGACACGCAGCGCCAGGAGTCGCCCCGCCGGCATCAGGCAGTCCCAGAGCGCCTGCACCCGCTGGATGCCGTGAGGGTCGACGAGCCCCTGCCGGAGCAGGGTGTCCTCGAGCCGGCGCCAGTACTGCTCGACGCAGGCCGGGTCCGACGTGCGCTCGACCCGCAGCCCGTTCCGGCGCGCTCGGCGAATGCAGTAGCGGCAGGATTTGTCCTGGAGACGCCGCCACATCGCGGGTTCGTCGTCGATCTTGACGACGAACGTGCTGTCGAGGTCCAGCTCGTAGCCCGCTCGCCGCAACTCGGCTCGTCCCGACAGGGCCGGCCCGGCCAGCTCGACGTAATGGACGCGCCGACCGCGGCAGTACTCCTCCACGACCTCGAGGAAGCTCTCCGTGTGGAGCTGGTCGACGGCGGGGCCCATGAAGTTGGTCGTCCAGCCCTGGAGCGGGCTCCCCAGCAGCCGGAAGATCGTGCGCTGGACCTCGGCCGCACAGAAGTAGCCGAGCTCGCCGCCGCGCCCGTCGACGAGCCGGAGCCCGTGGATGCGCGCGCCCTGGGAGCGGGCGAGAAAACGGAGCCAGGCCTGCTCGTGGAAGAGGCCCTTGGTGGCGTAGCGCCGAATCCGCGCGTCCCAGTCCGGCGTCTCAAGCGGCGAGATCGATTCGTACGAGCTGATCCGGCGGCCGTTCCGTTCCTCCTTCTCGGAGGGCCGGGGGGGGTCCCCCGCGCGCCGGGCCGATGCGGCCGGAACGGCGGGGGACGCCGCGAGCGCGGCCAGGACGGTCGCGTCCCGGTCGGGAAGTCGCCGGCTCATCGGCGTGTCGACTCGTGCAAGCCGAGCACCGCGGAGTGTCGGGCGCTCGACACTGGATGAAGGCCCGCGCGATCGACCGTGACGCGCGCCGCTTAGGAGCCGAGCGCGCTGCTCCGCCCGGGTGGGGCTGGAGGGCACCATGTAAAAAAGGCAAACATTCGCGTCAAAAGGCTCGGCGCGGCCGCGGCTCGCGGTGTGTCGGTCTCCGGCATCCCGGCACGACCCACCTGGCGGCCAGCGGGCCAATTCAAAGTGGCGGCTGACATGGGGAAAGCGAGGGGCGCCGCACCAGCGCGACACGCCTCACGGCAGGCAGACTGCAGAGGATGGCACTTAACTTGCTGACTTTAGGGGTAAGCCCGCAACGCGCAAATTCGACAATTCAAGGTTGGAGGGATCCACAGTGGGGGCGTACGACAGCCGGCACATCACGCTCGATCCCGGATTGACCGCGCTCGCGCTTCGCGGTCTCCACGAGCGTGACGGAAACTACCCGTTCCTCGATCGGTTCCTGCGGCGCCGGCGCCCGCGGCGCCCCTCGGCGGAAGCGGCCGCCACGGCCGGGGCCAGCGGCGCGGCGACGATCGCGGCGCCCCGCGCCGTCGACACACGGCTGCGCGCGCGGGCCGCGGCGGCTCGGGCCGCGGACCGCTCGGCGAACGGGGCCCCGGCCCCCTTCCTGCCTCGGAGCCTCGACGTCGAGAAGCTCTTCCCGACCTGGCGCCGGCTCCGCGCGCCGCGGGGCCCGTCCTCGGCCGCCGCCTAGCCTCGCCCCTCCGCCTGCCCCGGTAGCGGTTGCCGGGCCCTCTCGCGTCCCTCGAGCCGGCCCAGCAGCGTTTCGATCACCTGCTGGCGCGTCCGCAGGCGTCGCTTGAAGGCGTGGATCCGCGTCACCATCCCCGGCGGCAAGACCGTCACCTCCCCGAAGCGCGCCGCGTGATGGATCTGCGTTCCGAGCTCCGTCAGGTGTGCGCGGAGTGTCTCCTGGAGCACCTCGCGCTCGATCGGCCCGAGCTCAAGCTGCATGTCGTGTTCCCCTGACGTGGGGGGGGGGGGGGGGGGGGG
>JBIOTN010000229.1:0-7248 GCA_044866005.1 Candidatus Rokuibacteriota bacterium
AGCCGCCGCAACGGCGGGGGGGCATCGGGGGGGTCTCCCGGGACCCCCCCGAAGACGCTAGTGGCCCTGCTCGAGGTCGAGCACCTCGCCAAGCAGTTCGGCGGCGTCCGGGCGCTCGACGACGTCACCCTCGAGGTCGAGGCCGGGCAGCTCGTCGGCCTCATCGGCCCCAACGGCGCCGGCAAGACCACGCTCTTCAACGTCGTCTCGGGCGTGCTCCGCCCCGACCGCGGGCGCGTCGTCTTCCGCGGGCGCGACCTCACCGGCCTCCCGCCGCACGCCGTGTGCCACGCGGGGATCGCCCGGACTTTCCAGGTCGTCCAGCCCTTCGCCCGCCTCACCGTGCTGGACAACGTCGCCGCCGCCTGGCTCTTCGGCCGCCGGTGCGTCGGCGCCCGGGTTCCCCGGGCCGCCGCGGAGGCCGGGGCGCGGGAGCTCCTCGAGTACGGGAAGCTCGCGGCCAAGGCGACCCGGCCGGCCGGCACCCTGACCCTGTCCGAGCGGAAGCGGCTCGAGATGGTCCGGGCGCTGGCGACGGGCCCGGACCTCCTGCTCCTCGACGAGGTCCTGGCCGGCCTCAACCCGCAGGAGACCGAAGAGATGGCGGCGATCGTGCGCCGCCTGGCGCGGGAGCTCGGGCTCGCCGTCCTGCTCATCGAGCACAACGTCCGGGCCGTGATGGCACTCTCCGAGCGGATCATCGTGCTGAGCTACGGGACGGTCATCGCGCGCGGCGCGCCGGCCGTGGTGGCCGGCGACCCCGGGGTGATCGCCGCCTACCTCGGCCAGCGCCCCGCCTCGGGTCGATGACCCTCGCATCCCGTCGCTCGGGACCCGCGGCGCGCGATGCCTGATCGCCAGGCGCCACTGCTCGAGGTCGCGGACCTCACGGTCGCCTACGGGGACCTCCGCGTCCTCTGGGGCGTGAGCTTCGCCGTGCGCGCCGGGGAGCTGGTGGCCTTGATCGGCCCGAACGGCGCCGGCAAGAGCACCGCGCTCAAAGCCATCGCCGGGCTGGTGCCGGTCGAGGCCGGCCGCATCACGCTCGGGGGCGCGTCCCTCCTGGGCCAGCCGCCCTACACGCGGCTCCGGCGCGGGCTCTCGCTCGTCCCCGAGGGACGCGGGCTCTTCCCCGCGATGACGGTGCAGGAGAACCTGGAGCTCGGCGGCTTCGCCGTGCCGCCTCCCGGCGGCCTCCGCGCGGCCCTCCAGCGCATGTACGGGCTCTTTCCCGTGCTGGCCGCGCGGCGGGGCCAGCTCGCCGGCACGCTGTCGGGCGGCGAGCAGCAGATGCTGGCCATCGCCATGGCGCTCGTGTCCCGGCCGCGTCTGCTCGTGCTGGACGAGCCGTCGCTCGGCCTGGCCCCGCTGGTCGTGGACCGGCTCTACGAGACCGTGGCCCGCCTCAAACAGGAGGGGCTCACGATCTTCCTCGTGGAGCAGCAGGTCTTCCTGGCCCTCGAGCTGGCGGACCGCGCATACGTGCTGGAGACCGGGCGGATTCGCCAGGAAGCCACGGGGGCCGCCCTGCTCCGGGACGCCCACGTGCAGGAGGCGTATCTCGGGATGGGCGCCGGATGACGCCGCCGCGCCGATGACCGCGCAGACGGTCATCGACCTGGCGCTGGGCGGCATCTCGCTCGGCGGCATCTACGCCCTCGTCGCGTTCGCCCTCTCGCTCTCCCTGGCCGCGACCCACGTCCTGAACGTCGCGCACGGGACCTTCATGGTCTTGGGCGCCGCGCTCGCCACGCTCCTCTTCCGCGCCACGCCGGTCGCGTGGCCGGTCGGCGTCCTCGTCCTCCTGCTCGCGTTCGCCGCGCTCGGGCTCGCCTTCGAGGCGGTCTTCGTCCGGCCGTTCGCCGCGAAGGCGCCGGACCAGATCCTGGTCGGCTCCATCCTGGTGACCTTCGGCTTCGCGCTCACCGTGGAGGCCCTCCTCGGCTACGGCTGGGCCCGGTGGGTGGACCCCCAGCCGGCCTTCTCGCTGACGTTCCCGCTGGCGCGTCTGACGCTGCTCGGGGTCGCGGTCTCGGGCACGCGGCTCACCATCCTGCTGGCGGCGGCGGTGGCCATCACCGGCTTCCACCTCTTCCTGCGCCGCACCGCGCTGGGACGGGCCGTGCGGGCGGTGGCGCAGAACTACACCGGCGCCGTGATCCTGGGCATCGATCCACGGCGGGTGTCGGTCGTGATCTACCTGACCGGCATCGTGGCGACGGCGGGCGGGGGCGTCCTGCTCGCCCTCGCCATCCCGCTCGAGCCCTACTCGGGGCTCCGCCTCACGCTCACGGCCATGACGATCGTCGTGATCGGCGGGGTGGGCAGCCTGCCGGGCGCGCTGGTGGGCGGCAGCCTCCTGGGAATGGCGGAAGTCCTCACCGCCTACACGCTCGGCTCCGTGTGGGCGCCCGTCGTCTCGCTGCTCGTCTTCTTCTCGGTCCTGGCGATCCGGCCCGAGGGCCTGTGGCGCCGCCGCGGCCTCTGACGCGCGCGGCCTCGGCAATGGCGCTGGCCGCCGCGCTCGCGATCCCGCTCCTCGGGACCCGGGACCTCGTGACGGCGACGTTCTTCACCTTCCTCTACGTCGTCCTCGCGCTCAACTACGACCTCCTCGGCGGGTTCCTCGGCTACATGAACCTCGGGCAAGGCGCGTTCTTCGGGCTCGCCGCGTACGTGACCGTGCTCCTCCTCGGAAGCAGCCGGCTGGACGGCCTCGGGCCCGCCGACGTGCCGGTGGCGATCCTGGTGGCCGTGGCGGCGACCGCCGCCGTGGCGGTCGCCTTCGCCTACCCGCTCTTCCGGCTCAGCGGCGCCTACTTCGCCATGGCCACGTTCGCCATGGTGCTGCTGATCCGCCACCTGATCCTGAACCTGCCGGATCTCACGGGCGGCTCGTACGGGATCTACGTCCACCCGCGCCACTACCTGAGCCTGCCGGTCGCCTACGCGCTCGGGCTCGCCCTCGTGCTGGCCTCGGTCGCGCTCAACCGCGCGATCGCCCGGAGTCGCCTGGGCCTGGCCGTCACCGCCATCCGGGAGAGCGAGCTGGCCGCCTCGACCATCGGCCTCGACCTCTTCCGGGTGAAGCGGCGCGTGCTCGTGGTGAGCGCGCTGCCGTCCGCGCTGGCCGGGGCGGTCTTCGGCCTCCAGGCCGGTTACATCGACGTGGACGCCGCGCTCGGGGTCGACAAGACGCTCCTGCCGGTGATCATGGCGCTCATGGGTGGAAGCGGCCGCGTGGCGGGGCCGCTGGTCGGGGGCGTGCTCGTCCGCGGGATCGACGTGCTCTTGAAGAACTACCTCCACCTGGCCGTGCCGGCGCTGGCGGTCTACGGCCTCATCCTGCTCGGGATCGGCCTCTTGATGCCGGAAGGCGTGCTGAACTACGCCGGCCGGCGCCTCTCACCCGCCCCGCGCCGGTCCTGACCGCGCGCGCGGGGCCTCGGCGGGGGCGACGCGCGCGGCCGACGTGAGCCGGTCCGGCCCGGGGCGGGCGCCGCCCTGCGGAGGCGCCACGCCGGCACTCAGTGCGGCCCGCGGAAAATCTGGCCGTCCGGATGATACGACGCCCAGGCGTGCCACTCCGTGAGGTACGAGGGGACGAAGCGGAGGGTCGCCCCCTGGCAGGGACCTGCCAGAGCATGGCCGTCGAGACTCCAGCGGGAGCCGCTCGCCAGGTCCTGCGCCATGGCGAGGTCGCCGCCATCCAGCGCGGCCGTGAACTCGAGGACCTGGCCGTTCAGCGCGCGCGAGAACGCGATGGCCAGGTAGTGGGTGGGATCAGCAAGGATCACGATGGGGTGTCCGCCCAGGACATCGTTCACGGGCGCACCGACCTTCTCCAACTCCCTCAGGGGGTAGCCCCTCGCAGCCCGGGAGACGGTCACCCCGAGGATCAGCTCGTTTTCAGGGAGGCGCTCGTCCCAGTGCCCGATGCTCTGCCGAAAGTCGCCGCTGACGCCGGGCCTCCCGATGTACTGCTCGCTCCCGTGGCCACCCCGGAGCTTCTCCGGCGCCAGGGTCACCACGGTCTCGGGATAGCGGCGCCGCCACTGCGCCCACGTGGTCTGCACGAGGGGCAGCTGCGGGATGACCGCGCCGCGGAGTCGACCGTCCATGCACACCCCGTCGTACGGCGCCCAGACGCTCCCGGTCTCGAAGTCGGCGATGAGGTTCGTCCCGTTGTAGACGCCGATGAGATGGAACGTATGGGTGCGCCCGTCCACCACGGGTGAAAACGCCGCCGCCCCGCTACAGTTCTCGCAGAAGCTGATCATCACCGGCTTCCGGTCCACCACGTCGTTCACCACGTGGTGGTTCTTCAGGATCCACCACGGATAGGCCCGCGGCCGGGCCGGCCAGCCGAGCCCCACGATCGTGTCCTCGGGCCACATGTGGCTCGCCTTCGACGCGGGGACCATGCGGGGCCGGGTCAGGGGGGGAAAGCGGGTGACGACGAGGTCCTTGTCGGCCCAGACCACCTTGTCCGGATGGTAGACCAGGCCTCCGACGGCGACGGGACCGGACGAAGCCGGTGACAGCGTGGGCGGCGGACTCAGGGTCTTTGTCTTGAGCTTGTCCGGGCGAGGGCGAGTCGCAAGCTTGGACCGCGCGGCCCTCGCCACGACGAGCTTGAGCTTCGTGATCGTGCTCCGGATCCGGGCCAGCACGGTCCCCATCATCGCCCAGAGCGCGGCGCACGAGCCGTCGTCGAGGCCATCGGACGCACCCTAGCGCCCCTTCACCGCGTCCTGGAACTCCCGCAGGTGCTCGGTCCAGTGGTGGGCCAGGAGCTCGAGCCGCTGCCGGCCGGTCATGGTCTCGCCGGTCACCCGCTGGAAGCACGGCGTGTCGAGATCGGGCGCGCTGCGGACCGCGCGCACGAGCCGGGCGTGGGCCAGGCGCAGTTGCACGAGCAGCTCGTCGAGGCTCTCGTGCGCGTGAAGGCGCCGACAGACCTCGTTCACCGTGTCGGAGTCCCCGGGCACGGGCCACACCGGCCCGCCGAGCGCGACGGACTGGAGCCCCCACGCGGTGGCGTCGTGGAAGTAGAGGAAGTGCTGCAGCAGGTCCCGGCCCTGCCACTGGCCGACCCGCGCCGCGGTCGCGCGCCCCGGCCCGTCGAAGTAGCCCAGCGTCTCCTCGACCGCGCGGTCCAGGGCGGCCAGTAGCGCCTCTCGCGAAGCCGGCGCGCTCACTGGCGTAGCCTGCCGGACGGATGGCCCGGCGGGGATGGCGCGGGGCCGCTCATCGCCTTTCGGGGTCCCGCCGAGCCGCGTCGCGATCGCGGCTCACCCGGCGGGACTCGCCAGGGCGGCCTTGACCCGGTCCGGGCGGAACGGCACCGTGCGGAGACGGACGCCGGTCGCGTCGAACACGGCGTTGGCGAGCGCGGCGACCACCGGCGCCGAGGACGGCTCCCCGACGCCCAGCGGCGGCTCGTTCACGCGCTGGATCAGCTCCGTCTCGATCGCCGGCACTTCGGGAAAGGTCAGGATCGGGTAGGTCGCCCAGTCCACGGTCGTCACGCGCTCCCGGTCGAAGACGATCTCCTCGTGGAGCGCGCGGCTCAGCGTCTGGAGGATGTTCCCCTCGACCTGGCTCCGCACGCAGTCCGGGTTGATCATGAGCCCGCAGTCCTGGGCGCACACGACCCGCGTCACGCGGATCGTTCCCGAGGCGCGCTCGACCGCGACCTCCATGCCCATCGCGACGTAGGTCTCGTCGTGCTTGTAGTGGACGTACGCGATCCCCCGGCCGGCGGCCACCGCGGCCGCCGGGTCGGCGGGACGCGGCGAGGGCCGGGCCTGCCATCCCATGCGCGCCGCCACCCGCTCGAGCACCTCGCGCCCGCGAGGCTCGGCGAGGTGCCGCAGCCGGAACGCGAGCGGGTCGCTCCCGGCCAGCGCCGCGATCTCGTCCACGAAGGACTCGACTGCGAAGCTGTTGCCGATCTTGCCGGGCGCCCGGATGGGTGCGGGGCGGAGCGGCGTGTCGGCGAGCCAGTGGACGACGGCGCGGACGTTGGGGAACCGGTAGGGCGGGTCGACGTTCTGCTGGACCTGTCCCGAGGAGCGGCCGAGCGGCTGCGGGATCCCGGCGGCGTCCGGCGCCAGGAGCGGGATGGTGGGCAGCCCGGCGGTCGCGGCCGGCAGCCAGGCGCGCGTCTCCCAGGCCGCGACCTCGCCGCGCTCGTCCAGGGCGGCGCGGAGCTCCAGGAGCTGCGGGGGCCCCTTCGGGTCCCAGCCGTGCTCGTCCGCGCGGCTCCACTGCACCCGCACCGGACGCCCGACGGCCCTCGAGAGCAGCGCCGCGTCGCAGGCCGCGTCCTCGGCCCCGTTCTGGCCGTAGGAGCCGGCGCCGTCGAGATAGATCAGCCGGACCCGCCCCGGCGGGAGCCCGAGGATCCGGGCAAAGGCAGGCTGGAACCGGTGGGTCGCCTGGGAAGACGTCCAGATCGTGGCCCGGTCGGCCCGGACGTCGGCCACGCTGCACGACGGGCCGAGGGAGCCGTGGGTCTGAATCGGCCAGCGATAGGTCGCGGAGAGCGTGCGCATCGCGGCCGTCGGCACGGTCAGCGCGGACAGGTCGCCCCGCTGCGCGACGACCTGATCGCGCACGACCGGGGTCGCGCGCACCAGGTCGAACAGCGCCGCGTGGTCGGGCAGCCGGGCGCCTGTGCGCCATCGGGCCTGGATGAGCCGGGCGGCGCGTACCGCGTCCCACTCGCGCTCGGCGACGACGGCGAGGAAGCTTCCGATCCGCACCGCCCGGGTGCCCGCGATCCCGGCGATCGAGGACTCCTCGACGGCCTCGAGCGTCGCGCCGATCGCCGGCGGACGGATCACGCGCGCGTGGAGCATCCCGGGGAGCGTCAGGTCGTGGAGGTAGCGATGCCGGCCCGTGACCTTGGCCGGGATGTCGGGACGCGGGACCGGCTGGCCGACCCACCTGTAACGCTGCGGCGCCTTCACCGGCGCCGCGCGGTCCACGGCGAGGCCGAACGGGCGGTCGCCGAGCAGCTCCCCGTAGGCGACCCCGGCGCCCCCGGCCGTCGGGCGGACGATGCCGTCCACCACCTCGAGCTCTGCGACGGGGCGCCCGAGGCGCCGTGCCGCCAGCGCGAGCAGCGCCTGGCGCGCGGTCGCCGCCGCCTGGCGGAGCTGCATCCCGCCGCGCGCGATGCCGTAGCTCCCCGCGGTCGACCCCTGATCCGGCGTGAGCGCGGTGTCGCCTTCGATCATC
>JBIOTN010000230.1:0-2370 GCA_044866005.1 Candidatus Rokuibacteriota bacterium
GAGCCCTCAGACCACGCCCGGAAGCGCCACGAGTCGTTCAGGCGCCGGGTCCGATCGCGGAGGTCGCCGCGAGCGGCCGGAGCGAGAACGCCTGGCGGACGGCCGCGAGCAGCTCGGCGACGCGGAAGGGCTTGTCCAGGTACGCGCAGGCGCCAAGCCGCTCCGCCGTCTCCCGGAGCTTCGGGCCCCCGAACGCCGTGATCACGACGACCGGGATCTCCGGCCATCGCCGGCGGAGGGTCGGCAGGAACTCGAGCCCCCAGTCCCCCGGCATCTCGTGATCCAGGATGACGACCGCCGGCCCCACTCGCGGTACGAGCGCGACGAGCGCGTCGGTGTCGGCGGCTTCCTCGACCCGGAAGCCCGCCCCCGCGAGGACGTCCCGGAGCATGGCCCGCATCTCGGGATCGTCATCGACGAGGAGGATGGGGGAGTCGTCGGGAGCCGGCGGTGTCATCGCGCTCACCGGGGCAGCAACCCGCGTGCCACGGCGGCGCTTCGGCCGGATCCGCACGCCCGCGCGGCCCTCGGGGCGACCCGGGCTCTCGAGCGGGTCGCGCGCCGGCGACAGGTTGGCGCCGCGGCGACGCCGTGTCGTGGGCGCTCCGGTCGAGGCGGCGCGGCCGACGTCCTCACGGCTCACCGCGCGGCGCGCGCGCGCGGGACGCCACCGCTGCGCGACCGCGGTGCCTTTGATCCGGCGGGCTTCGGGGCGTCCGCGGCGCGGCGCGGCCGGGCCGACGCCCTGCGGCTCGTGTCGGACCGGAGCTCGGGGATGAAGCGCGACAGGGCTTGGATGTCGAGCGGCTTGGTCAAGTGGCCGTCGAACCCCGCCTCCAGCGTGCGCAGGTAGTCGCGATCACCGGCGAGGACCGTGAGCGCCACCACGCGGAGCCGCGTGCGGTGCGGGTCCTCGCGGATGCGCGAGATGAATGCGAAGCCGTCCACGCGTGGCATCCGCAGCTCGCAGAGGACCAGGTCGGGATCCTCGTGCTCGAGCACTTCGAGAGCCTGTCGGCCGTCGGCCGCGACGAGAACCCGACCACCTCGACTCTCCAGCAGCCGACGGGTCGACTCGCGCGTGCCCGGGTGATTTTCCGCGAGGAGGACGGTGAAGCGCTTCGGGTGGGCGCGCGACGGCGTCGGTGGACAGGCGCTCTCCACGCGGCTGGTCCCAGGCAACGGGCGTGCCACGACTCCGGCACGATCGGGGATGCCGTGAAAACGCCGCGGTCCGCCCTCCGTCGCGGCTTCGCGACCGCGTCTGGCACGACAGGGTGGCGCCGGCGGCGACAGCCTGTCGCCGGGGCTCAGGATCCGGCCGGCGCCGGGGGCGGGGGCGGTCCGGGCTGGCTCCCGCGCGGGCTCGCGTCCTTGGCCCAGCGCTGCAGCGTGCGAAGGCTCACGCCGAGAATCCTCGCGGCGGCCGCCCGATCCCCGCGCGTCTCGTCGAGGACCTGGTGCACGTACTGGGCCTGAAGCTCCGCGAGGGTCGGTCGGAGCGACGAGTCCCGTCCGACCGGCGCGAGGGGCCGAACCTCGCGCTCCGTGAGGACGTCACCGGCGGCCAGTGCCACGCCGCGGGCGATGGTGTTCTCGAGCTCGCGGACGTTGCCCGGCCACGCGTAGGCCAGGAGCCACGCGGTGACCGATGCGTCGAACCCGGTGATGGCCTTCCCCGTCGCGGCGGTCTCCCGCTCCAGGAAGTGACGGGCCAGGAGCAGGATGTCCTCGGGCCGCTCCCGGAGGCTCGGCAGCCGGATCGGGATCACGGCCAGCCGGTAATAGAGGTCCTCGCGAAACCGGCCGTCGCGAACGCGCGCCGCCAGGTCGGTGTTCGTGGCGGAGACGAGCCGGAAGTCGAGCTGCACCAGCTCGCGTCCGCCAACCGGCCGCACGGCCTTTTCCTGGAGAGCCCGGAGGAGCTTCGCCTGGAGCGCCAGGGGCATGTCCGCGATCTCGTCGAGGAAGAGCGTGCCGCCGTCGGCCTCCTGGAGCAGGCCCGGCCGCCGCCGGTCGGCGCCGGTGAACGCCCCCTTCTCGTGGCCGAAGAGCTCCGCCTCCAAGAGACTCTCCGGAATCGCGGCGCAGTTCACGGCGACGAAGGGCCCCCGGCTGCGGGGACCGGCGTGGTGCAGGGCGCGAGCGGCGAGCTCCTTGCCGGTTCCGGACTCGCCGAGGATCAACACGCTCGCGTCGCTCGGCGCGATGGCCCGCAACAGTTCCAGGGCCGTCTGCATCGCCCGCGACGAGCCGATCAGGCTCTCCCAGCCGTAGCGACGGTCGACCTCGAGGCGGAGGCGGCGGTTTTCCTCGCGCAGGGCAGGCCCATGAGCGCGCGCGTCCTCGTCGTCGACAACGACGCCGAGC
>JBIOTN010000231.1:0-18130 GCA_044866005.1 Candidatus Rokuibacteriota bacterium
GGGCGGAGGACGGGCCGGGGATCGGGCCCCGCCTGTCGGCCGTGTGCCCGATCCCCGGGCGTCGAGGTGGTGGACGATGCTGGACTCGAACCAGCGACCCCCGGCATGTGAGGCCGGTGCTCTGCCAACTGAGCTAATCGTCCGTGCCTTCAGACGCTACACAGTTCCGCCACGCGCGTCAAGCGCGCGGGCCCGGCCGCAGCGAGCTCGGAGCGTTTCGGAGTAAGCGAAGCTGTTGAGACACCCTCGGTCCGCTCGGCAAAGCTTCCGCGAGGCGGCTTTGCCGCCGCAACCGGAAGGGGGGGAATCCGGGGGGGGCTTCCGAGACCCCCCCGACAAACTAGACGAGGAGCCGGAGGGCCAGGTAGGTCAGGCCGGCGACGATGCCCATCAGCGTCGCGTTGGCGAGGAGGAGCTCCCGGAAGAGATCGCGGAGCCGGGCGGCGGCCTCGCCTCCGAGGAGCGCCGACTGCCAGCTCGCCCTGAGGTTCGCCCCCAGGTCGAGCAGGGCGACGACGACCGCGGCGGCGAGCAGCGCGCCGACGGCCGGGAGGACGCCCACCCGGTACCAGAGGACGCCCTCCGCCAGGCCGGCGACCACGTTGAGGACGAGCGTGCTGAGGGGGGCGAGCAGCCAGGAGACGACGCGGGGCCGGCGCTCGATCACGCGTCGCCCGTCCCCGACTGTCCCGCCAGCCTCGCCACGACGGCGACGAGCTCCGCCGCCTGGACGGGCTTCGGGAGGTGCGCCTGGAAGCCGGCCTCGATCGCGCGCCGGGCGTCCTCGGCGCCGGCGTAGGCCGTGAGCGCCACCGCGGGGATCGGCTGCGTGGCGCGGATCCGGCGGATCAGGCTGTAGCCGTCGTCATCGGGCATGGCGATGTCCGAGACCAGGACGTGAGGCGCGACCATGGCGAGCGCCGTGCACGCCTCCTCGACCGACGCCGTCGTCGTGACGTCGGCGCCGCAGGCTTCGAGCATCGCCGCCAGGACCTCGCGCGCGTCCGCCTCGTCGTCCACGACGAGCACCCGGACCCCGTCCAGCACGGGGAGCGGCATCGCGTCGGCGAGGTCGGCCCGGCGACTCCGCGTCGGGGGCTGATCGACCATGAGCGGCAGCGTGACGCGGAAGGTCGAGCCGTGGCCTTCGCCGCGACTCTCGACCGAGACGGCGCCGCCGTGGAGGTCCACCAGGTGTCGCACGATGGCGAGGCCGATGCCGAGCCCGCCGTGGCCTCGCGTCAGCGACGCGTCGGCCTGGCTGAACCGGTCGAAGATCTCCGGCAGGAAGGCCGGGGAGATCCCGCACCCCGTGTCCTGGACGCTCAGGGTCACGCTGGCGTCGTCCTGCTCGACGGTCACCGTGATCCGCCCGCCGGTCGGCGTGAACTTGATCGCGTTCGACAGGAGGTTGGAGACCACCTGCCGGAGCCGCGCGGCGTCGCCCATGACGAGCCCCGTGGCGTCGCGAGGGAGGAAGGTGAGCCGGATCTGCTTGGCGTCGGCCGCCGGCTGAGCCGCCTCGAGCGCGGCGTTGAGGACCGGGTGGAGCGTCATCGGCGCGAGGTCCACCGTGAGGCGTCCGCTGGCGATCCGGGAGAGGTCCAGGAGATCGTTGACGAGGTTGGCCTGGGCCTTGGCGTTCCGCTCGATCGTGTCGACCGCGCGCTTGATCACCGCGTCGTTCGACTTCGACCGCAGGACCTGGGCCCACCCGAGAACGGCCTGCAGCGGGGCGCGCAGCTCGTGGGACAGGGTGGCCAGGAAGTGGTCCTTCGCGCGGTTCGCCGCCTCCGCCTCGGTTCGGGCGGCCTGCGCGCGGGCGAGGAGCGCCGCGCGCTCCTCGTCGGCGCGCCGGCGCGGCGTGATGTCGGTCAGGACCAGTCCGATCCGCGCGCTCTCACCCCCTCCGCCCGCCGAGAGGGCATAGCCGGTGGCGAGCCAGTGGCGGGCCTGTCCCGAGGCGGCCGGTGCCTCATCCGTCAGCTCGAGGTCCACGACCGGCTCGCCCGTCTCGACGACGCGGCGGAGCGCCGGCTCGAGCTTCGGGGTCAGGGCCGGAAAGACGTCCCGCAGCGCGCGGCCGCGACACTCGGTCGCCCGGACCCCCGCCATGGCCGCCATGGCGTCGTTGACGCGCACGTATCGGAGCCCGCGATCCAGGAGGGCGAGCCCGATCGGCGCCTTCATCACGAGCGTTTCGAAGAGCGTCAGGACGTCCTGGTCAGCCACGGTCCCTCCCCGAGCCTGCCGAGGGTGCGGATACGAAGGCTCAGGATAGGGGGAAGGCCCGGGCATTGATATCCGGGCGATCCATTAAGGTCGGGGCTCCGCGTCGAGGTACGGGTGCAGCCGCTCGAGGATCCCGCGCGCGTGCGTCCCGGCCCAGTAGACCCGGCCACAGCCCTCGCAGCTCCAGAACGCCTCCTGCGTGGCGAGCGTGTAGGGCGGCACCCGGCCGCTGACCTCGGCGCGGTCCCGCGGCGCGAGGACGCCGTTACAGGACAGGCACCGGCTCAAGGGGGCCCGGCCCGCGAGCCCGCAGGCCTCCATGACCTCGCGAAGCTGGCCGTCGAGGTCCTCCGCGCGGACCAGGAGGCCGGCCGCCCGGGCCCGGGCCGCGAGCGCGGCGTCGCGCGTCAGGAGCCGCCGGCGCTCCCGCAAGGCGATCCCCAGGAGCCGTGAGTCCGGGGCGTCGCGGGAGTAGAGCGTGTCGTAGCCCAGCGCGCGGAGCCAGCGCGCGAGCTTCCCCAGCATCACGTCCGCGACGAAGCGTGGCGCGTCCTCGGATCTCGTCGGCGCTCCTCCCATTGCGACCTCGACGCGTGTATTGTATCCTGCCGGCTCGGCATGCTGCTGGCGCTGGCCGATGCGCTCTATCGGCTTCTCTACGGCGGGCTGCTCGCGCGCCTCCCGGAGGAGCGCGCCGTGCGGATCGGTCAGGCGCTCCTGCGGGCGGCGCCGGTGGAGGCGCTCCGCGCCTTCACCCGCGACGACCCGCGCCTGGCCGTCGAGCTCGGCGGGGTCCTTCTCCCCAACCCCGTGATCCTGTCCTCGATGTACTACGACCTCGCGATCCTCCGGAAGGCCATGGCCCTCGGGTTCGGGGCCGTGACCACCAAGAGCATCACGCAGGGCCCCCGTCCCGGTCACCCCGAGCCCAACCTCGCCCGCGTGGTGACGCCGGAGGGGCCCGGCTTCGTCAACTGCAACGGCTTTCGGAACCCCGGCGTGGAGGCCTTCCGCCGCGCGCTCCCGCGGCTGCCGCGCCGGCGGCCCCTCATCGTCAGCGTGGCAGGCGAGTCGGTCGAGGAATACCGCCGGCTGGTCGAGACGCTCGAGCCGCTGGCCGACCTGGTCGAGGTGAACATCTCCTCGCCGAACACCCGCCTGGTCTACGAGCTCTCCGCCACTCCCGGGCGCGTGCGGGCGCTCCTGAAGGAGGTGCGGAGCGCGACGGCCAGGCCGATCATCGTGAAGCTCTCCCCCGACTACCCGGAGGAGAACCGGCGGGCCATCGTCCCCGCCGTCCTCGACGTCGGCATCGACGCCATCAACTTCGGCAACACGCGCCGCGTGGCAGAGCCGCGCCTGTCCCAGGGGGCCGGGGGGCTCTCGGGACCGGCGCTCTTCGACACGGTCCGCGCGACGATCGCCGAGCTGAGGCTGGCCGTCGGACCGCGTCTCGGCCTGATCGCGACCGGCGGCATCGACAGCCCGGCGAAGGCCCTGGCCGCCATCGAGGCCGGCGCCGACGCCGTCAGCTATTTCACCGCCTTCGTCACGCGCGGGCCGACGCTGGCGCGACGGATCTGCGACGCGCTCGTCGCGACGGTCACCTCGCGCGGGCTCGGCCGCGTCGCCGAGCTGCGCGGCGGCCGCTGAGGCCTCGGAGGGGGACGTTTGCCCCCTCCGACGGCCCTCGCGGCGTCCGCCGGCGCCGTTCTGGTCGATCGGCGGCCGGGCCTGCGTCCCGGCCGTGATGCGGGACGCCGGGATGCGACGCTCGTCGGCCCGGCCTCACAGCACGCCGCGCTGGGCCAGGCTCACGTGCCGTCCCTGACCGATGACGACGTGGTCGTGAATCCGCAACCCCAGCAGGCGCGCGCCCTCGACGAGCTGGCGGGTCAGGTGGATGTCCTCCTTGGACGGCGTCGGGTCCCCGGAGGGGTGGTTGTGGACCAGGATCAGGTGCGCGGCGGCCTCGAGGATGGCCGCGCGGAACACCTCGCGCGGGTGCACGATGGAAGCGGACAGGCTGCCCTCCGAGATCAGCACGTCCCGTAACAGGCCGTTCTGGCTGTCGAGCAGCGCGACGCGGAACACCTCCTTCTTCTTCGTCTCCAGGATCGGCCCGAAATAGCCCGCCACCTCCTCGGGACTCGACAGGCGCACGCGCCCGCCGTTCGGCCGGGCCCGTAGCCGCCGCGCCAGCTCGACGGCCGCGCCGACCCGGACCGCCCGGGCGATGCCCAGCCCGGCCACCCACGCGAGCTCCTGCACCTCGCGACTCGCGACCTCGCCCAGCGAGCCGAACGCCGCGAGGAGCGCCTGCGCCTGATCGAGCGCCGTCTGGCCGGGTACGCCCGCGCCCAGCAGGATCGCGAGGCACTCGCCGTCGCTGAGCGCCTCCGGCCCCTTCGTGAGGAACCGCTCGCGAGGCCGATCCTCGGCGGGCCACTCGCGGATCGTGGGGCGCGCGACGCTCATGCCCGACCGCCGGAGCAAGCAGGGTGCCACGTGGCCGCCGCGGCCGGACTCGCCCGACGCCACGACTCGGGACCGGGTTTCCGCGATCGGGGAGGCGAGGTCGGGGCCCCGGGCGTATCGCCCGGGGCACGGCCGCGCCCTGGAAGGGACACCTCGCCGGGCCGGCGGTCGGCGCCGGGCGTGAGCCCGGCGATCGGTCACGCCCTGCCCGGGGCCGTCAGGCCGGGCGGATCTGCCACTCGGCCGGCACGCCCGCGAGCTCGATGGCGCGCGGCTCGTCCCCCGCCCCTTCGATCCGCACGTGGACGGTGCGCGCCGGCAGGAGCGGCCCGGCCTTCTCGCCCCACTCGAGGACGGTGACGCCGTCGCCCGAGAGGAGCTCCTCGAGGCCGAGGCTCCGGATCTCCTCGAGGCTGTCGGTCCGGTAGAGGTCCACGTGATGGAGCGGGAGCCGGCCGGCGTACTCCGCGACGAGGATGAAGGTCGGACTGGTGACCGGCTCGACGACGCCGAGGCCGGCGGCGACGCCCTGGATGAAGCAGGTCTTCCCCGCGCCGAGCTCGCCGTGGAGGGCGATCACGTCGCCTGGTCGTGCCCGGCGCCCCAGGCGGGCGCCGATCTCGCGGGTCGTCTCGGGGCTCGCGCTCGACAGCCGCAGGGACCGTCGCGGGCCGGGCTGTCGCGGGTCCGGCGCCGTCGCGCCCGCGTCGCTCAGGTGGGCTCACCCCCGCGGAGCGCCCGGAGCGCCGCGGGGAGCCCGTCGGCCACCTCGCTCGCCAGGAGCCCGGCTTCGCCGCGCGCCGCAGCGACCCGATCGGCTGCCCGGCCGTGGAGGTACACGGCGACGCGGAGCGCGGCCTCGGGGGCGAGGCCCTGGGCCAGGAAGCCGCCCGCCACCCCGGTCAGGACGTCGCCCATCCCGCCCGTCGCCATGCCCGGATTCCCGGTCGGGTTGACGGCCGACTCGCCCTCCGGGCTCACCACGACCGTTCCGGCGCCTTTCAGCGCGATCCAGGCGCCGGTCTCTCCGGCGAGCCGCCGGGCGCTCTCGATCCGGTCCGCCTGGACCTCGGCGGCGCTTCGGCCGAGGAGCCGGGCGGCCTCGCCGGGGTGCGGGGTCAGGAGGCGCGGGCCCCGCGCCTCCTTGAGGCTCGCCAGGTGCCCGACGAGCGCCGTCAAGCCGTCCGCGTCCACGACCATGGGCCGCTCGACCGCCAGCACGAGCTCCCGGAGCGCCGCCTGGGTCTCGGGCTCGAGGCCCGCGCCGGGCCCCAGCGCCACGGCGTCCATGCGCGCGGCGAGCTCGAAGAGCCGCCCGAGCCCCTTGCCGGAGAGGCTCTGCGCCGCGGTCTCCGGCAACGGCTCCGTCATCGTTTCGGCCAGGCGCGCCGCGACCACCGGCTGCTGGGAGGCCGGGAGCGCGCACGTGACGAGCCCGGTGCCGGCCCGGTGCGCGCCGAGACAGGTGAGGACCGCCGCGCCGGTCTTGCCCACCGAGCCGGCGACGACCAGGAGGTGCCCGTAGCGGCCCTTGTGGGCGTCGGGCGCGCGGGCGGGCAGCGCCGCGCGGACGTCGTCGTGCTCGAGGAGGCCGAGGCGGATCCCCTCCCCCAGCCAGGCGCGCGGCACGCCGAGGTCCACGAGCTCGACGTGGCCCGCGAGCTGCGAGGCGGGGTGAAGGAAGAGGGCGCGCTTGGGCAGGCCGAACGTGACGGTGAACCGCGCGCGGACCGCCGGCCCGGGCACCTCGCCGCGGTCGGCGGAAAGCCCGGAGGGAAGGTCGAGGGCGCAGACGGGCCGCCCCGCCTCGTTCAGCGCCGTGATGGCGGCGGCGACGAGCCCCGTCGCGGGGCCGGTCACCCCGGTCCCGAGGAGCGCGTCCACGGCGAGGTCCGCCTCGCGGAAGGCCGCCCGGAGGCCCTCGATCCCCGTCGGTCCGGCTGCCCCGGTCACCTCGTTCACCGGAAGGCCGCCCCGCCGCAGGATGTCGAGAGTCGTCGCCGCGTCCCCGCGGACCTCTCCGGCTTGCCCGATGAGCCAGACGCCGACGGCGGCCCCGCGCGCGGCCAGGTGCCGCGCCACGACGAAGCCGTCCCCGCCGTTGTTCCCCTTGCCGCAGACCACCACGACGCGCCGCCCGCGCGCCGGCCCGACGCGCCGCTCGATCGCGTCCGCCGCGCCCCGGCCGGCGTTCTCCATCAGGAGCAGGCTCGGCACCCCGAACCGCTCGGTGGCGCACCGGTCGGCCCGGCGCATCTCGTCGGCCGTCGCGAGCGGGATCACGCGGTCGGCCCCGGCGTCGGCGGCTCGCCCTCCGCGACGACCTGCGCCATCGCGTACTCCCCGTCGTGGGCGAGCGAGACGTGAAGGGCGCGCACGCCGCGCTCCGCGCTGAGCTCGGCCGTGCGCCCCGTGACGGACAGCCGCGGCCGTTCCCCGCGCCCTCGCCGGACCTCCATCTCGCGCCAGCGGACGCCCAGGGTCAGCCCGGTCCCGAGCGCCTTCAGCGTCGCCTCCTTGGCCGCGAAGCGCGCGGCGAGGTGCTCCGCGGGGTCGCGGCGCCGCCGCGCGTAGGCGAGCTCCTCGGCCGTGAAGACGCGCGCCAGGAAGCGGTCCTGCCATCGCTCCATGGCGCGCCGGATGCGACCGATCCGGACGAGGTCCACGCCCACCCCGACGATCACGACGGCTCCCTTCTCGGCGCCTGGCCGGCCGGCGGCGTCATCGCCGGATGGGATCCACGATCGTGACGACGTGGCGACCGCCAGCGCGGCGCGCGGCAGCGCGCCGGGTGCCCTCGGCGAAGCCGATGAACGTCCCGGGCTTGAGAGAGTAGAGGTTCCGGACCATCCCGGCCACGTCGCCCGTGATCCGACCATCCCCTCCGTCGTCGTCCATGAGCCCGCCGTCGGACGTGTGGCCGAGGATCCCGATCGCGTGCCCCGTCTCGTGGGTCACGGTGCGCTGGCACTGGGGCCCCCGGAACACGGCCTCGACGACCCTGATCGCGGCCGACCGGATCCGCCCGTCGTCGTCGAACTCGACGTCGGTGACGCCGCAGATCCCTCGCTCGCCCGTGAAGCCGAAGGTGATCCCGCCGCCGCCGTCCACGAAGGCGAAGGTCACCTTGCCGTCGCTCGCCCGGGTCCACTCCGTCACCTCGACCTCCGTGCCGATGCCGTTCAGGGAGACGCTGATCGGCAGGTCGGCCCAGCGGACGGTGCGGCCGCCGTTCTGGGAGGCGTTGAGCTGGATGAGGAGCAGCCGCTCCTGGGGATCGGATGGACCACCCGGGTTCTTCTTCCCGGGACACCCGGCGAGCGCGAGGGACAGCAGAACCGCCACTACCGCCGGGAGCCGGGGCCGCGTGCCTGTCACCCTCTCACCTCCCTGGGCGCGTGTCGGAAGACGGCGGCGAGTGCGCCGCGTGCCGGGCGCCCCGTCAACCCTGGGCCGCGCGGAGCCGGGCCAGCACGGCCCGCGCGCGCGCCTCGGACGGCGGCAGGGGCAGCCACTCGCCGTCCCGGCGGCCCCTGGCCTCGACCTCGACGGTGACCCGCGTGATCCGGTCGGCGACGGGCACCACGCGGAGCGTGACCCGCTCGAGGACCTCGATGAACCCTGACTCGGCCTCGCCCGGCGGGCGGGCGAGCCACCCCGTCACGATGAGGCCGTCGCCGCTCCGCTCCACGGGGTACCCCGCGACCGCGCGCAGGGCGGCGTCCCAGACCCGGGCGTACGGGAGATCCGCGACCACCATGTGCATCCGGTCCGGCTCGGCCCCACTCGCGACCACGCTCAGCCCCATCGCCACGACGACCAGGAGCCGTCTCATGACGGGCGACCGATCTCCGTGCGGATCGCCTCGGCCAGCTCCCGGGCCGCCGCGTCCGTGGTCGCCGCGTCGTCGGCCTCCACCATCACCCGGGCCAGTGGCTCGGTCCCCGAATAACGAAGCAGGATCCGCCCGCGGGCCTCGAGCCGCCGCTCCCAGCGGGTGAGGGCGTCGGCCACGCCCGCCAGGGTTTCGAGGGGCGGCTTGGCCCGGACGGGGACGTTCAGGAGCAGCTGCGGACACTTGCGGACGCGGGCGGCGAGCTCGGCGAGGGGGCGGCCCGTCTCGCGCAGGATCCGCAGGAGCTGGAGCGCCGAGAGCATGCCGTCGCCGGTCGTCGCGTGATCGAGGAAGATGATGTGGCCGGACTGCTCGCCGCCCAGGTTGGCGCCGCGCCGGTACATCTCCTCGAGCACGTACCGGTCGCCGACGGCGGTCCGCACCATCTTCACGCCGGCCTCCGCGAGCGCGCGTTCCAGCCCCAGGTTCGCCATGACCGTGGAGACGACGACGCCACCGCGGAGAGCTCCGGCCGCGCGCAAGGCCTCGGCATAGATGGCGAGCAGGTGGTCGCCGTCCCGGACCTCGCCGCCCTCGTCCACCGTCATCAGCCGGTCGCCGTCGCCGTCGAACGCGAGGCCGATCGCGCCGGGAAGCGCCCGGACGCGCGCCTGGACGCGCTCGGGGTGGAGCGCGCCGACGCCGTCGTTGATGTTGGTGCCGGTGGGCCGCACGCCGAGCGTCACGACCTCGGCGCCGAGGCTCCGGAAGAGCCGCGGCGCCACGCGGTACGTGGCGCCGTGAGCGCCGTCGACGACGAGCCGCATCCCGCGGAGCTCGAGGCCCGGTGGGACGCTCGCCCGGAGCCCGTCGAGATACCGGCGCTCCGCCTGCGGCACGGGCCGGCACCGACCCACCCCGGCCCCGGTCGGCCGCGGCAGGCCGTCCGGCGCCGCGAGGCGGGCTTCGATCTCGTCCTCCCACTCGTCGGGCAGCTTGCCCCCGTCCGCGGCGAAGAGCTTGATCCCGTTGTCGGCGAACGGGTTGTGCGACGCCGAGAGGACGACTCCCCCGGTCGCGCCGACCGCGCGGGTGAGCGTGGCGACTCCGGGGGTCGGCAGCACCCCCGCGGCGAGGGCGTCCACGCCGGCCGACAGGATGCCGGCGACGAGCGCCTGCTCGAGCATCGGCCCCGACAGCCGCGTGTCCCGGCCCACCAGAAGGGCCGGCCGCCCGCGCCCCGCGGCGCGCCGCTCGGCCAGGTAGGCCGCGGCGACCCGCCCGAGCCGGAAGGCGAACTCCGGCGTGAGGGGCTCCGCGTTGGCGACGCCCCGGACGCCGTCGGTGCCGAAGAGTCGGCCCATCGTCAGCCTGGCACCGCGCCCGAGGCCGTCATCGCTGGCGGGCGTCGTCCCGGTCCGCCGGCTCGAGCGTCAGCCGAACGCGCGTGGGGGTGACCCGCACGACCTGGACGCCGCGCGGCGCCTTCACGTTCTCCGGCCGGAGCCGCGCCACGACGTCGCCGGCTTGCGCGCCATGGAGGTCCAGCTCGACCCGCAGGTCCTGATCCTGGATCCGGCTCAGGATATGCCGCAGGCCCTGGAGGCGGACGTCCACCGTCTCGGTGCCGACGCTCGCGACCTCGAGCCCCGGCGGCACGCCCGCGAGGTCGAGCGGGACGTTGTACACCACCTCGCCCCGGTCCTGCGAGGCGACGATGATCCAGAGCCCGACGGCGAAGCCGGCCGCGAGGAGCTTGAGCTGCCAGTTCGCCGTCAGCCAGCCCAGGAGCGGCATCAGGCCTTGCCGCGGGCGGTGAGGCGGCGGACCCCGGCCAGCAGGGCCCGCGGCCCGGCCACGCGCGACTCCGGCGCCCCGAGCAGCTCGGCCAGGCGGCGCCCGAGCTCGCCCGGGTCGAGGCCCATCTCCATCCGACCCTCGACGGCGAGCGAGATCTGGCCGGTCTCCTCGGAGACGACCACGACGACCCCGTCCGTCTCTTCGGCGAGCCCGAGCGCGGCGCGGTGGCGGGTGCCGAGGGCGCGCGCGAGCTGGAGGGTCCGCGAGAGGGGGAGGAAGCCGCCGGCGGCGCTGATGCGGCCGTGCTGGATGAAGACGGCGCCGTCGTGGAGCGGGGAGGCCGGGAGGAAGAGGCTGCCCAGGAGCTCGGCCGACACCCGGGCGTCGATCGGGACCCCGAGCTCGGCGTAGTTGCGGAGCCCGGCCGTCCGCTCGAGGACGATCAGCGCGCCGACCCGCTTCGCCGCGAGCGACTCGGCCGCCCGCGCCACCTCCTCGATGACGTGACGGCGCTCGGGCGAGCCCTCGCCGAAGATGCGCTGGAGCAGTCGGCTGCGGCCCGCCTGGGCGAGGGCCCGGCGCAGCTCGGGCTGGAAGAGGACGATCAGCGCGAGCACCCAGAAGGCCCAGAAGTTGTCCAGGATGAAGGTGATGCTGTGGAGCTGGGCCTCGTGGGCCACGAAGCGCGCGATCATGAGGAACGCAAGCCCGGCCAGCATCTGGACCGCGAGCGTCCCCTTGAAGGCGAGGAAGACCCGGTAGAGGACGAAGGCGACGACCGCGATGTCGAGCAGGTCCCGCGGCCGGAAGCCCCGGAAGACCTCCCAGAGGCCGGGGGTCACGCCGCCGCACCCGTCAGTCGGAGTGGCGCGACGCCCGCCTCCGAGAAGCCAAGCGGCTGTCGGCCTGACAAAGCGCCTCGCCCGAGCCTCACCGCAACCCTCACGGTGTTCCGCTCCGAGCGCCGCCTCCGCCGGCGCCACCTCATGGGGGAGGTCTCGGAGGGGGCCGTCGAGGCCCCCTCCGAAGGCCTAGGCGTCGGGCGCATCCCGGATGGCCTCGGCCACGCGCACCGCTTGCCGCACGGCCGCCACGTCGTGGACCCGGAGGATGTGCACGCCGGCCCGCACGGCCACCGCGCAGGCGGCGAGCGTGCCCGGGAGACGTTCCGCCGGCGGAATCCCGGCCAGCGTTCCGATGAAGCTCTTGCGCGAGGCGCCGACGAGGATCGGCTTGCCCAGCGGCGCGAAGGCGTCGAGCCGCTTGAGCAGCGTGAGGTTGTGGTCGACGGTCTTGCCGAACCCGATCCCGGGATCGACGCAGATCGCCTCGGGGGCCAGGCCCGCCGCCTCCGCGGCGGTCACCGCCAGCTTGAGGTGGGCGCATACCTCCCCGAGCAAGTCGTCGTAGTGCGGGCGGACCTGCATGGTGGCCGGCGTCCCCTGCATGTGAACGAGACAGAGCGCTGCCTCGTGGCGCGCGCACACGCGGGCCAGCGCCGGGCCCGCCGCCAGCCCGGTCACGTCGTTGACCATGTGGCAGCCGAGAGCGAGCGCCGCGTCGGCGACGTCCGGCTTCGAGGTATCCACGGAGACCGGGCACGGCGGGTCTTTCAGGAGGCGCTCGAGCACGGGGAGGAGGCGGTCCTGCTCCTCCCCGGGGGCGACGGGGCGGGCGCCCGGCCGCGTGGACTCGGCGCCCACGTCCAGGAGATCGGCGCCCTCGGCGGCGAGGGCCCGGGCGTGCCGGTGCGCCGCCTCGGGATCGAAGTACCGCCCGCCGTCGGCGAACGAGTCGGGCGTGACGTTGACGATGCCCATGAGCAGCGTGCGGTGCCGGGACGGGGTCCACGTGAAGGTGTGACCGCCGCGGACCCGAAGGCTCATCGTTCGTTCGGTCATCGCCAAGCCTTCCCGGAAGGACGCAGGGCCGGGCCCCGGTGAGGGCTGAGCGCCGACGCCGGCTCGTCGGGTTGCGCAGGCCGGCCGCGCGCGAGAGGGAGACCGGGCCACCAGACCGTCGGAGGGAACCGCCCCTCCGCGCCTCTCAGGCCGGGACCTCCTCCAGCGCGCCCTGGGGGCTCCCCGCGAGGATACGGGCGATCTCCTCGCCGTCCAGCGACTCGTGCTCGAGCAGGGCCTGGGCGAGCCCGTGGAGCTTCCCGATGCGCTCTTCCAGCACGCGGCGCGCCCGGCTCGCGCAGTCGAGGACGATCTGCTTGACCTCGGCGTCGATCATGACCGCCGTCTCCTCGCTGTAATCCTGCTGCCGGGCGAACTCGCGGCCGAGGAAGATGTGCTCCTCGCGCTTGCCGAACGTCAGCGGGCCGAGCTTTTCCGACATGCCCCACTCGCAGACCATCTTGCGCGCCATCTCGGTCGCCTTCTCCAGGTCGTCGCCGGCGCCCGTCGTTTGCTGATTCAGCACCATCTCCTCGGCGGCCCGGCCCCCGAGGAGGATCGTGATCCGGTTGAGGAGGTACTCCTTGGAGTAGTTGTACTTGTCGTCGGTGGGGAGCTGCTGGGTCAGGCCGAGCGCCCGTCCGCGCGGGATGATGGTGACCTTGTGGACGGGATCGGCGCCGGGCAGCGTCTGGGCGACGAGCGCATGCCCCGCCTCGTGATAGGCGATCGTACGCTTCTCCTCTTCGCTGATGATCATGCTCCGGCGCTCGACGCCCATGAGCACCTTGTCCTTGGCGCTCTCGAAGTCGATCATCTCGACGAGCTTCTTCCCCTGCCGCGCGGCGAGAAGGGCCGCCTCGTTGACGAGGTTGGCGAGGTCCGCGCCGGAGAAGCCTGGCGTCCCGCGCGCCAGCACCTTGAGGTCCACGCCGGGCGCGAGCGGGATCCGCCGGGCGTGGACCCGGAGGATCTCCTCCCGCCCCTTGACGTCGGGCCGGGCGACCACGACCTGCCGGTCGAAGCGCCCGGGGCGGAGGAGCGCGGGATCGAGGACGTCGGGGCGGTTCGTCGCGGCGATGAGGATGACGCCCTCGTTGGTCTCGAACCCGTCCATCTCGACGAGGAGCTGGTTCAGCGTCTGCTCGCGCTCGTCGTGGCCACCGCCGAGCCCCGCGCCGCGGTGACGGCCCACCGCGTCGATCTCGTCCATGAAGATGATGCACGGGGCGTGCTTCTTCCCCTGCTCGAAGAGGTCGCGCACCCGCGAGGCGCCCACCCCCACGAACATCTCGACGAAGTCGGAGCCCGAGATGGAGAAGAACGGCACGTTGGCCTCGCCCGCGATGGCCTTGGCCAGGAGTGTCTTCCCCGTGCCGGGAGGCCCGACCAGCAAGACGCCCTTCGGGATCTTCCCGCCGAGCTTCTGGAACCTCTGGGGGTCCTTCAGGAACTCGATGATCTCGCGGAGCTCCTCCTTCGCTTCCTCCACGCCGGCGACGTCCGCGAAGGTGACCTTGTTGTGCTTCTCGGAGATGAGGCGCGCCCGGGCCTTGCCGAAGGAGAGGGCCTTGGCCCCGCCGCCCTGCATCTGGCGCATGAAGAAGATCCAGACGCCGATGAAGAGGAGCATGGGCGCCCAGGAGAAGAGCGCCGTGAGGTACCACGGGTTCTGGTCCGGCGGCTTGACGGTGATGCGCACGCCCCGGTCGCGCAGGAGCTTCACCAGGTCCGGCGAGTCGACGATGTAGGTCCGGAACTCCCCCCCGTCCTTGAGGCGCCCCATCACGAAGTTGCCCCGGATGGTCACCGACTCGACGCGCCCGGCCTCGACGTTCTTGAGGAAGTCGGAGTAGTTCGGCTCGAGGCCGCCCTTCTCCGTCAGGTTGCTGAAGACGTTGAAGAGGAGGACGACGACCAGGCCGATCACCATCCACAGGGCCAGGTTCTTGTAGAAGGGATTCATCCGGGGCCGCCACCCTCCTTCCACGGGCCGTCCGCGCCGAGGCAACCGCCTTCCCGGGCACGTCGGTGCGCATGGGAAGGCAGGGTCATTATAGCACAGAGGCTCATTCCGCCCGCTCCCGGCGCGGCTCCCGAGCGTTCCGGCTCGACGCGAGGAGGAGCGTCAGGCGGGCGAATAGTCCCCCAGGTCGAGCGCGGCGAGGTAGGGGAGGTTGCGATAGAGGCCGGCGTGATCGAGACCGTAGCCGACGACGAACTCGTTGGGGATCGTGAACCCCACGTAGTCGAGGTCGATGGCCACCTCGCGGCGCTCGATCTTGTCGAGCAGCGTGCAGATCCGCAGGCTCTGGGGGTGCCGCGTCTCGAGGTTCCGGTAGAGGTAGCTGATCGTCCGCCCCGTGTCGATGATGTCCTCGACGACGAGGACGTGGCGGTTCTCGATGGAGACGGGGAGGTCCGCGGTGATCTTCACGACCCCCGACGAGCGGGAGCCGGCGCCGTAGGACGAGACGCCGATGAACTCGCACTGGAGCAGGATGTCCATCGCGCGCATGAGGTCCGCCAGGAAGATCACGGCGCCGGTGAGGACGCCGATCAGGACCGGCCGGCGCTCGGCGTAGTCCCCGCTGATCTGGCGGCCCAGCTCCCGGACCCGGACGGCGAGCTCGTCCGGGTCGATCAGGACCCGCTTGAGCCCGGGCGGCGGATAGAGCGCGCGGCCCACCCCACAACTCCCCTCTGATGCCCGAGCATCACCGCGACGATCAAGGTGTTCCGCTCCGAGCGCCGGCTCCGCCGGCGCCGCCTCCCGGGGGAGGTGGCGGAGCGGGCCGTCGAGGCCCCCTCCCGAAAGCCTACCGGGCGCGGCGCGTGACGAACGGATTGAGGTTTCGCTCGGTCCGGAGCTCCGCCGCCACGCGCTCCGCTTCGGCCCGCGTCGCGTAGCCCCCCACCCGGACGCGGTGGCGCACGCGCCCCTCATCCGTCGACACGGAGACGAGGTAGGCCTCCAGGCCTCGCGCCTGGAGGCGCGCCCGTAGCTCGTCCGCGAGCGCGCGGCTCCGGAACGAGCTCACCTGAACGGTCCAGAGCCGGGCCTCCGGCGCGCTGACCGACTGCGCCGCGGGCGCGGGCGCCGGGACGCCCGGGCGCGGGCTCCGGGCGCCGCGCCCGACCGACCCGATGCCCGGTGGCTCCGGGGAGGCGCCCGGCGGCGCGGGGCGCTCCCCGGCGGCTCGCTCGCCCGTCGGCTCGCCGGCGGCCGGCGCGGCGGCGGCTCCCCGCCGCGCGGCGGAGGGCGCCTCGCGGGGAACGATGCGCTCCTCGATGGTCGGTGGCCGCGCGACCGGGAGGTCCGGCGTGGGCGCCGTGAGGGTCTGGTAGAAGGTGAGCCGCTCCTCCGGCGCCGTCGCCCCGGGGGGGGCGGCCGCGCGTGCCGGGTCGGCGGGCCGGGCCGTCGGGGCGGCGGCGCCCCCACGCCCCGCCCTGGCGGCGGACGCACCGGGCGACCCGAACTCCCGCCCGACCAGGACGCCGAAGACGAAGGTGAGGGCCCAGATGAGGACGAAGGCGGCCCCGAAGACGACCAGTTCGCGCGGCCCGAACCGGAACTCGTGTCGGAGATGGGAGGGCCGGCGCCCCGGCAGCATCACATCGCCTCGGGAGCCGTGATGCCCAGGAGTCCGAGGCCGTTCCGGATCACCTGCCCCACGGCCGCCGCGAGGGCAAGCCGGGCGCGGGTGAGCGCGGGCTCCTCGGGCCGCACCACGCGGTAGGCCGGCGTGTGCGTCCCGAGATAGTGGTAGCCGTGGAACTGAGCCGCCAGCTCGTGGAGGTAGACGGCGACGCGGTGCGGCTCGCAGGCCCGCGCCGCGCCGGCCACGAGCGCGGGGTAGCGCAGGAGCGTCTTGATCAGGCCCAGCTCCTCGCGCGCCGTCAGCAGGCCGAGGTCGACCTCCGTCCAGTCCTCGACCGGCGGCACCCCGCGCTCGCGCGCGTGCTTGCCGATGCTCGCCAGCCGCGCGTGGGCGTACTGGACGTAGAAGACCGGGTTCTTCTGCCAGTCCCGCTCGGTGGCCGCCTCGAGGTCGAAGTTGAGATGGCTCTCCGCGCTCCGCGTCACCATGAAGTAGCGGAAGACGTCCGCGCTCCCGACCTGGTCGAGGAGGTCGTCCACGGTCACGTACGTCGCCCGGCGGGTGGACATCTTCACCTCGACGCCCCCGCGCGTGATCGTCACGAACTGGTGGATGAGGTAGCGGATGCGCTCCGCCGGCAGGCCGAGCGCGCCGATGGCGGCGAGGACGTCCTTGGCCTCCTCGATGTGGTCCGCGCCCTGGATGTTCAGGATCCGGTCGAAGCCGCGCCGCAGCTTCTCGCGATGGTACGCGATGTCGGGCAGCCGGTAGGTGGGCTCGCCGCTCCCCTTCACCAGCACGCGGTCCTGCGGCCGGCCGAGCGCGGAGAGCCGGAGCCAGATGGCGCCGTCCTTCTCGTAGACGAGACCGCGCTCGCGGAGCGCCTGGAGCGTCTCGTCCACCTTCCCCTCGGCGTAGAGCGCGGCCTCGTTGGAGTAGACGTCGAAGTCGATGCCGAGACGGCGAAGCGTCCGGCGGATATCCGCGAAGATCGCCGATTCCGCGGCCTCCCGGAAGACCGCCTCGTGCCCCTCGCCCGCCAGCGCGTCGCCGTGGGCGTCCCGGAGGGCCTGGGCGATCTCGCGGATGTAGTCGCCCTGGTAGCCGTCCTCGGGAAGCGCGGCGGGCCGCCCGGTGAGCTCGAGGTAGCGCGCGCGGACGGATTCGCCGAGGACCCGCATCTGCCGGCCCGCGTCGTTGAAGTAGTACTCGCGGACCGTCTCGTATCCCATCGCCTGGAAGAGGCGCGCCACGCAGTCCCCCAGGATGGCCTGGCGCCCGTGCCCGAGCGTGAGCGGCCCGGTCGGGTTCGCGCTCACGAACTCGACCTGGGCCCGGAGCCCCGCACCCTCGCGGCTCCGGCCGTACTCCGCACCGGCGGCGAGGAGTCGGGCCAGACCCGCGTGACAGAAGCTCGGCGCGAGGAACACGTTGAGGAAGCCCGGGCCGGCGACGTCGGCACGCTCCACGGCCTCGCTCGGCGGCAGGTGGCTCCGGATCGCCTCGGCGATCTGGCGGGGCGGGCGCCGCGCCGTCTTCCCGAGGAGCATCGCGACGTTCGTGGCGTAGTCGCCGTGTGCCGCCTCGCGCGGGACGTCCCACAGGATGTCGGCGGCGGCGAGGGGCGGCAGCCCGGCGCGCACCAGGGCCTCGTGGACCGCTTCGGAGAGGACTCGCGTCACGTCCTCGACCACGTCGTCAGCACCGATCGGAGCTCCAGGACGCAATTTCACCCACTATAGCCCAGCGAAAAAATGCCGGCAAAGAAAAACGGGGCGTTATCTCAGCTGGAACACGACGGGAAGCCGGATCGTGAGGACACGTGCGGCGAGCGCGGCGGGGAAGGGAAACGGCGTCGCCTCGCGGACCGCGCGGATCGCGGCCTCGCGCAAGAGCTCCGTCCCGCCGGGCCCGAGCGCCGTGACCTCCGTGAGCCGTCCGGTCGCGTCGAGCCTGAGCTCGAGCTCGATCGTGCCGTGAAGCCGCCGGCGCACCGCAGCCCACGGATAGACGAGCCGCTCCTGGATCCGCTGGCGCAGCGCGCGGACGTACGGCTCGTACTCGGGCGGCACCGGCACGCCGGAGTGCCGCGGGAGCGCCGCGAGCGCCGCGTCGTGTCCGGACGGGCCGTCCTCCCGCCCCGCCGTGGCGCGGTCGCCGGCCGGCACCGCCACGCCGAGCGGAGTCTCGCCGGCCGCCCCCGGGCTCGTCGCCTCGTGGGCCGCACGCGCCTCCGCGCCCTCCCGGCTCGCCGCGGGCCCGGGGCCCGGGAGCGCGGGGCT
>JBIOTN010000232.1:0-60746 GCA_044866005.1 Candidatus Rokuibacteriota bacterium
CTGCGGGTAGGCGCGAAGCGCGTTGCTCGCGCTCGTCGTTGGAGCACTCGAGGACCGGATGACGGCGCCGCGCTCGGCACGGACGACGACTTCTTTCCAGCCGACGCGCGAGGCGAAGTTGCCCAGCCCTTAGAGGTTGGGGGAGGTCTCGGAGGGGGCCGTCGAGGCCCCCTCCGAAGGTTTACCCGCCGAGGTAGGCCTGCTTGACCTGCTCGTTCTCCAGGAGGTCGCGCGCGGGGCCTTCCAGCGTGACCCGTCCGCTCTCCATGACGTAGGCCCGCGTCGCCATCCGAAGCGCCATGAACGCGTTCTGCTCCACCATGAAGACCGTCACGCCGTCCTGCTGGATGTCGCCGATGATGCGGAAGGTGGCCTCGACGAGCGCGGGCGAGAGTCCCAGCGACGGCTCGTCGAAGAGGATCAGCCGGGGCCGGGCCATCAGCACGCGCCCGATGGCGAGCATCTGCTGCTCGCCGCCGGAGAGCGTGCCGGCGGCCTGGCGGCGCCGCTCGGCCAGGATCGGGAAGTGCTCGAGGATGCGCGCGAGGTCGGCGGCCACGCCGCGGGTGTCCCGCCTCAGGTACGCGCCCATCGCCAGGTTCTCCTGGACGGTCAGGTCGGGGAAGACGCGCCGCCCCTCGGGGCAGTGGGCGATGCCCCGGCGCAGGATGGCCTGGGGCGGGAGCCCCTGGATCTCCTGCCCGTCGAGGACGATGCGCCCCGCCGTCGGCCGCAGGAGGCCGGAGATCGTCTTGAGCGTGGTGGTCTTCCCGGCCCCGTTGGCTCCCACGAGGCAGACCAGCTCGCCCCGGCGCACCTCCACGCTCACGCCGCTCAGGACGGGCACGCGCCCGTACCCGGCCGAGACCCCGTCAAGCCGCAGCATGGAGGCTGCCGAGGTAGGCGCGGATGACCTCGGGGTCCCGCTGCACCTCGGCCGGCGCCCCGTCGGCGATGAGCCGGCCGTGGTTCAGGACGAGGACGCGGTCCGAGATCCCCATGACCAGTCGCATGTCGTGCTCGACGAGGAGAACGGTCACGCCGCCGTCGCAGATCTGCCGGACGAGCGCGGCGACCGACGCCTTCTCGGCGCGCGTCATGCCGGAGGCCGGCTCGTCCAGCAGGAGGAGCTTCGGGCGCGCGGCCAGCGCGATCGCCAGCTCGACCAGCCGTTGCTCGCCGAAGGAGAGGGCTCCGGCGACCTCGTCCCGCTTGGCCTCGAGCCCTACCGTGGCGAGCACGGCCGCCGCCTCCTCCCGCAACCGTCGCTCCTCCTCGCGGACGCGCGCGCGGGCCAGGAGCGCCGCCGCGAGGCCCGTCCGGCCGCGCAGGTGGAGCCCGGTGAGGACGTTGTCCGTCAGCGTGAGGGTGGGGAACACGCTGGTCTTCTGGAAGGTGCGGACGAGGCCGCGCGCCGCGATCCGGCAGGGGCGCCACCCGGTGATGGAGGCGGCCTCCCACAGGACGCCCCCCGTCGTCGGGGCGCGGAAGCCGGTGATGACGTCGAAGGCCGTCGTCTTGCCGGCCCCGTTCGGGCCGATCAGGCTGGTGATCCCGCCGGGCCGGACCTCGAAGCTCACGCCGGCCAGCGCGGCCACGCCGCCGAAGCGCACGGTGACGTCGCGGACCGCGAGGCTCACGGAGCCTTCGGGCGCGGCGGCCAGCGCCGGGCGAGCGCGGGCACGATGCCGCGTGGCATGAAGAAGAGCGTGGCCACCAGGAGGACGCCGTAGAGGAGCATCTGCCACTGCCACGGGGTCAGTTCCCGCAACGCCTCCGGCAGGATGGTGAAGATCACCGCGCCGACGATCGGGCCGGCGAGGGTCCCCTTGCCGCCCGCCACGACCATGATGACCATCGTGACCGTGTAGGTGAACAGGAAGACCTCCGGGCTCACGAAGCGCGTGTAGTGGGCGTAGAGGCCCCCGCCGGCCCCCGCCATGCCGGCGCTCACGACCGCGGCCAGCACGAGGTAGTGCGTGCCGTCGATCCCCACGGACTGGGCCAGCGGCTCGTTCTCCCGCAGGGCCACCAGGGCGCGGCCGAGCCGCGAGTGGACCAGGCGGTGACAGACCGCGTAGGAGAGGACGACCGCCGCGAGGACGAGGTAGTAGTAGGCGCCCTTGGACCGGAGCGACAGCGGGGGCAGGCCGGGGAGCGTGAGCTCCACCGGCGGGATCCCGGGCAGGCCGAGGGGCCCGTTGGTCAGGTCCATCCAGTTCACGCTCACCAGCGAGACGACGCCCGCGAAGCTGATGGTGAGGAGAACGAAGTACGCCCCCCGCAGCTTGAGGGCGAGCCGGCCGATGACGAGCCCCGCCAGCGCCGGCAGCAGGACCGCCGCGACCAGCCCCAGCCAGGGCGACCACTGGAGCCGCAGGGTGAGGAGCGCGCTCGCGTAGGCGCCGATACCGAAAAAGGCCGCGTGGCCGAGCGAGAGCTGGCCCGTGTAGCCGAGGAGGAGATTCAGGCTGAGCGCGAGGACGGAGAAGATCCCGGCCATGATCAGCGTGTGGAGGTGATAGGGGTTCCAGACCCAGACCGGCGCGCTGCCGGCCACCAGCAACACGCCGAGCCCGAGCCCCCGGGTCATCCGACCCGTCCGGCGCGCCCGAACAGGCCGGCCGGGCGGACCAGGAGCATGGCCACGATGATGACGAACCCCACGGCGTCCCGGTAGCCCGAGGAGATGTAGCCGGCGCCGAGCTCCTCGGCCACGCCGAGGAGGAGCCCGCCCACGGCCGCGCCGAGGAAGTTCCCGAGCCCGCCCAGGATCACCACGGAAAAGGCCTTGAGCGCCGCCAGGTCGCCCATCGACGGGTAGACGAGGAAGACGGGGCCGAGGAGCGCGCCGGCGGCCGCGGCCAGCCCGGCGCCGAGGGCGAAGGTGATGGTGTGGACGCGCTCGACGCTCACCCCCATGAGCGCGGCGGTCTCCCGGTCCTGGAAGGTGGCGCGCATCGCCGTGCCGAGCCGGGTCCGCCAGAGCAGGCCGTGGGCCCCCGCGATCAGGAGCGCCGACACCGCGAAGACGAAGAGCCGGAGCGGCGCCACCGAGACGGCGCCGAGCACGACCGGCTCGGTGGCGAAGGGGACGGGGACGCTCTTGGCCACGCCGCCCCACGCCAGGAGCTCGGCGTTCTGGAGCGCGATCCAGAGGCCGATCATGACCAGCATGGTGGTGTCGATGGACTCGCCGCGGAGCGGCCGCAGGAGGAGTCGCTCGCAGGCCGCGCCGACCAGCATGCCGCCCAGGATCGCCAGCAGGATCGCCAGCGTGAAGCCCACCGAGGCCAGGGTGAGCGTGGCGAAGGTGACGTACGCGCCCAGGGTGTAGAACTCGCCGTGCGCGAAGTTCACCACGTTCATGAGCCCGAAGATCAGGGTGAGGCCGACGCCGAGCAGACTGTAGGTGCTCCCCAGCAGGAGGCCGTTGACGAGGTGCTGGATCAGCGCCTCCACCGGTCAGCGCGCCGGGCGCTCGCGCTGCTCCAGCCCGCTCCGGCCCGCCGTCGCGGGTGGCGCCGCGCGGCGTCTCCGGCGAAGGGCGCAGTGGGACCCCTTCCGCCGTACCTGGGGCACCGCCAGGTGCCCCAGGTCGCGGAACGGGTGACGAGCCCGGAGCCGGAGACAAGCGCGGCGCCAGGACCCGCCGCGGCGATCCCGGATGGGTTGGACCGGCACTGGCTAGCCCTGGTGATGCTCGGCGATGGCGGTCACGCGGCCCGCGCGCGCGGTCACGGACCGCTCGGCTCCATGCCCTTCGCCTTGAGCACGGGCGCGGCGGCCGGCGCCTTCAAGAACTGGATCAGGGCCTGGCCGGCCGCCCCGTCCCGGGCCGCGGCCCCGACCCCGGCCGCGTAACCGACGTAGCTCTGCAGCTCGGGCGGGAGCGGACCGACGAGCTCGGCACCGGGCACGGGCTCGAAGGCGCTGATGACCAGCAGCGCGAGCTCGGCCCCGCCATCAGCGATGAACTGGGCGCCGCGGCCGGCCTGCCAGAGCTTGGTCTTGGATTTCATCTGCTCGGCGATCCCGAGGCGCTCGAACAGGCTCGCCAGGTAGGCGGCGGTCGCCCCTTCCCTGGCATAGCTGATCGACTTCGCGTCGAGCATCGCGCGCTTGAAGGCGTCGGCCGACCCGATGTCGGGCCTGGGCGCGCCCGCGCGCACGATCACGCCGATGCCGGAGCGGGCGATGTCGGCGCGCGTGCCGGCCGCGATCTTCCGCTCTTTGAGCAGGCCGTCGATCAACGATGTGGTGAGGATGGCGACGTCGAAGGCCTCGCCCGCATCGATCTGGCGTTTCAACACACCGACCGCCTCGAACTGGATGGCGAGCGTGTGGCCCGTCGCGCGCTCGAACCGGGGGCCGAGCTCCTCCATCACCGATCTCATCGCGGCGGCGCTCAGGACTTTGACTTCAGCAGGCTCGGCCGCGACGCCTTGCGCCAGCAGGATCGTGACGCCGACAGCGAGCGAGCCGATCCTCATGCTGCCCTCCCTCCCGGCACGTCGAACAGTCGCGCGGCGGCGCTCAGTTCTTGGCGAGGAACGCCGGCAGCGCGATCTTGCCGTCCTTGATCTCGACGATGAAGATGCTCGGCCGGCTCTGGCCGCTCTCCTTGCCTGGCGGCCCGTCCTTCTCGAACCGGATGGGGCCGTTGACGCCCATGACGCTCACCTTCCAGAGCGCGTCGCGGACCGCCTTGGGCTCCGGCTTGCCGGCGGCCTTGATCGCCTCGGCGGCCGTCAACACGCCGTCGTGGCCGCGGAAGCCCTCGGTGAGCCCCTCGAAGGGATGGCCGCGCTTGCCCCACTCGTCCACGAAGGCCTTCGCCAGCTTGCCGTCGGGCATGGCCTCGGGGAACCAGGGGAGGAAGAAGAGGATGTGGTAGGTGCCGTCGGCCGCGCCGCCGGCCTGCTTGATGAGCTGGCTCGGCGAGGAGCTGCCGCCCGTGGTGATGATCCGGCGCGACAGCCGCTGCTCCTGCGCCTGCTTGAGCACCAGCGTGATCTGCTCCACGCTCGTCGTGACGAAGAGCGTGTCGCCGGGGCCCGCCTTGATCTTGGTGATCTGGGCGTTCATGTCCGTCGCCGCCTGGTCCATGAACTCGGCGGCGCCGACCGCGGCGCCCGAGCGCTTGAGGAGGTCTCCGAAGGCCGTCACGGCGCCGCGACCCCAGTCGGTGTTGACGGCGAGGAAGTCCGCCCGCTTGATCCCGAGCTCCTTGACGTACCGCTCGAGCCCGAGGGCTTCCATCTCGGAGGGCGGGCTGATCCGGAAGATCCACGGGTTCCCCCGCTTCGTGATGCTCGCGGCGCTCGAGGTCTCCACGATCATGGGCACGCCGTACTCCTCGAGCTTCGGCATGGCGGCGAGCGTCATCGAGCTGCCCCAGGCCCCCATCAGCACCGGCACCCTGTCCCGGACGATCAGCTTCTCGGCGGCCGTGGCGGCTTCCTTGGGGTCGGACTTGTTGTCCTCGATCAGGAGCTGGATCGGCCGGCCCAGCACGCCCCCCCGGCCGTTGATCCAGTCCCGCGCGATCTCGGCGCCCATCCGCACGTAGTTGCCGGACGCCGCGACGGGGCCCGACAGCGGCTGGATCACGCCGATCTTGATCGCCTCGCCCGATTGCGCGAGCACGGGCGGCGCCCCGAGGCCGACCAGGAGCGCCAGGATGACGGAGAGCGAGCCGATGCGCCGCACGATGCGTCTCATGGGCGACCTCCTGCGGATGGCGTGGATGAGAGTCCGTCCCGGAACGGCACGGGAGATCCCGGTTGCCTGACGCCG
The DNA here is from genome assembly GCA_044866005.1 of Candidatus Rokuibacteriota bacterium. GTDB lineage: Bacteria > Methylomirabilota > Methylomirabilia > Rokubacteriales > DASRDR01 > JBIOTN01. Next base: position 5,800 of record JBIOTN010000232.1, read on the forward strand.
AGCATGATCCCGTGTTTCATCGCGCCTGTCAACGGAGTCGTGAATTGACAGCCCCCGACCCTTCCGCTAACGTCAACGGCTGATGGAAGGCTGGGCGCGCTACGCGACGGCGCTGCCGTCGATCGCCGAGGCCGTGGGGCACACGCCGCTGGTGCGCCTCAACCGCCTCACCGCGGGGCTCGCCCCCGCGGTCTACGTCAAGCTCGAGTGGTACGGCGCCACCGGCAGCCTCAAGGACCGGATCTACCTCCACATGTTCGAGCGGGCCGAGCAGCGCGGGGCGCTCGCGCCCGGCATGGCCGTCCTGGAGTGCTCGACCGGCAACGCCGGCATCGCCTGCGCGTGGGTGGCCGCCGTCAAGGGCTACCCCTGCACCATCGTCATGCCCGAGGGGATGAGCGAGGAGCGCAAGAAGCTCATGCGCGCCTACGGGGCCACGCTGGTCTTCACGCCCGGCGGGGAGAGCGACGTGGACCTGGCCCTGGCCCGCCTCGGCGAGATCCGGGCCGCGGCCCCGGACCGCTACTGGGTGCCCGGGCAGTTCGACAACCCCGACAACGTCGAGGCGCACCTCCTCACGACCGGCCCCGAGATCTGGACGCAGATGGGTGGGCGTCTCGGCGCCTTCGTGGACGCGCAGGGAAGCGGCGGCCTCCTGACCGGCGTGGGCCGCTACCTCCGCCGGCACGACCCCGGCGTCAAGCTCTACGCCGTGGAGCCCGCCGAGTGTGCCCTCCTGGCGCGGCGGCAGTGGGGGCCCCACGGCATCGAGGGGATCGGCGACGGCTTCGTGCCGGCGAACCTCGACGTCTCCCTCCTCACCGGGGTCATCACGACCACGACGGCGGAGAGCGTGGAGGCCGCCCGCGCGCTGGCCCGCCAGGAGGGGATCTTCTGCGGGATCTCGAGCGGCTGCAACGTGGCCGCGGCCCTGAAGCTGGCGCGCAAGCACCCGGAGCTCGGCTCGATCGTCACCATCGTCAACGACACCGGCCAGCGCTACTTCACCACGCCCCTCTGCGGGGAGGACAAGCGGATCGACATCCCCGAGCGCGACCACGCGCTGGACGCTCACACGGTCGCCCAGCTCGACCGGTATCAGGCGGGCTGGGAGCTCATCGCATGAGCGCGCGTCTCGGCGAGCTGGACTTCCGCGCGGCGCGGCGACGGCTCGAGGCCAAGGCGAAGTCGGCGGGGCCCAAGCTCGGCCCCATCGAGGACGCCGTGGCCCGGATCCGGGACGGCGACCACGTGGCGCTGGGCGGGATCCTCTACTCCCGCACGCCGCTCGCCCTCGTCCGGGCCCTGCTGCGCCGGCGCCCCGCCCATCTCACGCTCTCGCGCAACCTCATGTGCTACGAGGGCGAGTGGTGCATGGTCGCCGGCGCGGTGGACCGCGTGGTGACCTCCTGGATGGGCATCGGCCTGCCCTGGGGACTCTCCCGGATCATGCGGGAGTACGCGGAGTCGGGCCGCGTCCCCGTCGAGGAGTGGAGCCACCTCGGCCTCGGGCTCCGCTACCGCGCCGGGGCGATGGGTCTGCCGTTCCTGCCCTCGCTCACGATGCTGGGCTCGGACCTCATGCGGCTCGCCGAGTCGCGCACGGTGGCGTGTCCGTACACGGGGGAAGCGCTGCACGCGGTGCCGGCGCTCTTCCCCGACGTGGCGCTCCTCCACGTCCACCGCGCCGACCGGTTCGGCAACTGTCAGGTCGACGGCTACCCCCACATGGACGCCGACATCGCCCTGGCCGCCACGACGGTGCTGGTCACGGCCGAGGAGATCGTCTCCGAGGAGGAGATCCGCCGCCGCCCCGACCGGACCCTCATCCCCGGCTTCGTGGTGGACGCGCTGGCCCACGTGCCCTGGGGCGCCTACCCGCACGAGTGCTACGGGCTCTACGACTCGGAGCCCGATCACTTCACCGAGTACGTGGCCGGCATCCGGGAGGCCGGCGCCGCGGCGGTCGGGCGATACCTCGACCGTTACGTCTTCGGTCCCCAGAGCCACGCCGACTACCTCGCCCTCTTCCCGGAAGCCCGACGGCACGACGCGGCGCGACGGGCGCGCGAGCTCGTCGGGTGAGCGCGGTGAGCCCGAACGAGCTGCTGGCGGTCATGGGCGCGCGGCAGCTCCGCGACCACCAGACCGTCTTCACCGGCGTGGGCACCCCCATGATGGCCTCGGTGCTCGCCCAGCGGCTCCACGCCCCCCACCTGACGATGGTCATCGAGGGCGGGATCGTGGGGCCCGAGTGGCGGCCGGGCTGGCTGCCCATCTCGACGAACGAGATGCGCGCCGCGTACCGCGCGCAGATGCTGCCCGCCATCACGGACGCCTTCCTCCTGGCCCAGCGCGGCTTCCTCGACGTGGGCTTCATCGGCGGCGCCCAGATCGACCGGTACGGGAACGTGAACTCGAGCTTCATCGGCCCCCCGGAGCGGCCCAAGGTGCGGCTGCCCGGCAGCGGCGGCGCCAACGACATCGTCTCGCTCTGCCGCGAGGTCGTCATCCTCACCGTGCACGAGCCGCGGCGCTTCACCGAGGCGGTGGACTTCGTCACCAGCCCCGGCTGGCTCCGGGGCGGCGAGTCCCGGCGCGCCAGCGGCCTCCTCTTCGGCGGCGTGGCCCGGGTCGTCACCACGCTCGGCCTCTTCGGCTTCGATCCGGTGAGCCGGGGCATGCGGCTCGAGGCCCTGCATCCCGGCGCGACCCTGGACGAGGTCCGCGCGAACACCCCGTTCGAGCTCCTGGTGGCGGTGCGCGTGGAGACGACCACGCCGCCCAGCGACCGGGAGCTCGACATCCTGCGCGCGCTCGATCCCGAGCGGCGCTTCCTCGGCTGACCCGGAGCGGGCTGGGCGGGGCATGCCCCACTTCGGTCTGGCCATCCGGAACTTCGTCGGCCCCGGCGAGACGCCGGACGTGGCGGCCCTCTACGCGTACGCGCGGCGCGCGGAGGCGCTCGGCTTCGAGTCCCTGTGGGCCTGGGACCACGTGCTGCTGGGAGTCGAACCCGCGTTTCCGATCCTGGAGTCTGTCACGCTGCTGGCCGCCATCGCGGCGCAGACGACGCGCATCAAGCTCGGCACGGGGATCCTCGTCCTGCCGCTCCGCAATCCGGTCGTCGCCGCCAAGGCCCTGGGGAGCCTCGACGTGATCTCGGGCGGGCGACTCGTCCTGGGCGTGGCGGCGGGCTGGTACGCGCGCGAGTTCGACGCGGTCGGCGTGCCGTTCAAGCAGCGCGGCCGGCAGTTCGAGCGGAACCTCGACATCCTCGTCCGCCTCTGGACCGAGGCGCGCGTGACGCTCAAGGTCGACGAGCTCAACCTGCGCGACGCGGTGATGGTCCCGCGGCCCGTCCAGCGGCCGCGCCCGCCCATCCTGATCGGCGGCTACGTGGACGCCGTGCTCCGGCGCGCCGCGACGCTGGGCGACGGCTGGCTCACCTACTTCTACACGCCGGAGGCCTTCACCCGGCACTGGGCCCGCGTGCAGGCCTTCGCCCGCGAGGCCGGCCGGGACCCGGCCACGCTCTCCAGCACCAACCAGCTCGCCATCTACGTCGGCCCCTCGCGCGCCGAGACGACGGCCGCCATGCGGCACTGGCTCAGCACGGAATGGGACACGGCGGCCTGGAGCGAGTCGACGATCGAGCACGCCATCCACGGGAGCCCCGCCGAGTGCGCGGCCGAGCTCCGGCGCCACGTGGCCACCGGCGTCGACCGCATCATCCTGATTCCCTTCCGCTACCAGCCCGAGCAGGTGGAGCGGATCGCGACGGAGGTGCTGCCCGCGCTATGACCCCCTACATCGACATCAACTGCGACATGGGCGAGAGCTACGGGCGCTGGACCCTCGGGCAGGACGAGGAGGTCATGCCGCACATCACGTCGGCCAACGTCGCCTGCGGCTTCCACGGCGGCGACCCGCACGTCATGCGACGCACGGTGGAGCTGGCGCTCCAGCACGGCGTGGCGGTCGGGGCCCACCCGAGCCTCCCGGACCTCATGGGCTTCGGCCGGCGGCGGATGGACGTCTCCCCGGCCGAGCTCAAGGACTACCACCGCTACCAGGTCGGCGCGCTCGGAGCGTTCTGCCAGGCGGCCGGGACGCGGCTCCAGCACGTCAAGCCGCACGGCATCCAGTACCACATGTTCGAGGAGAACCTGGCGCTCGGTCGCGCCTCCGCCGAGCAGGTCGTCGAGCTGGACCGCGAGCTCATCCTGATGACGATGGCCCAGACGAAGTACGACCGGGAGGCGCGCCAGGTCTCCGGTCTCCGCGTCGCGGCCGAGGGCTTCGCCGACCGCGTCTACGCCGAGGACGGCCAGCTCGTGAGCCGCAAGCTCGGCGCCGACGCGCTCGTCGCGGACCCCGCGCGCGCGGCGGACCAGGCGGTGAAGATGGTGATGGAGGGCAAGGTCCGCGCGATCACCGGGAAGTGGATCGCCGTCCGCGTGGACACGATCTGCATCCACGGCGACACGCCCGGCGCCCCCCGGATCGTCGCCGCCGTGCGCGAGGGGCTGGTGAAAGCGGGCGCCACCGTCAAGCCGCTCCGGGACTGGTTCAAGGGGTAGTCCGCCGCCCCGCGCCCCCGAATCGCGAGCGACCCCAGCCGGGGCCGGGCGCGATCCGACCCGTGCGGACCGAGGCCACAGACCGCGCCCGACCCGGGAAACGGTCGCGGAGGAGTCCACGCCCATGACGCTTCCGCCCATCGACCCGAAGCGGACGGCGGTCCTGGTCATCGACATGCAACGGGATTTTCTCGATCCCGGCGCGCCGGTCTCGACGCCCGGCGGCCGGGCGGTCGTCGCCTCGATCAACCGCCTCACGGCCCGGGCGCGGGCGCGCGGGATCCCGGTCATCTTCACGCAGGAGATGCACCGAGCGGACCGGTCCGATTTCGGGATCGAGCTGGAGTTCGAGCCCCCGCACTGCCTGGAAGGCACGCCCGGGATGGAGCTCGCCGACGGGCTGGAGGTCTCCCCGGCCGACTACCGCATCCAGGCCAAACGCCGCTACGACGCCTTCCTGGGCACCGACCTGGAGACCTTGCTGCGAAGCCTCGGGGTCGAGAACCTCGTCGTGACCGGGGTATGCACCGACATCTGCGTGACCTCCACGGTCCAGCACGCCCGGAACCTCGACTTCCGGTGCATCATTCCCCGGGAGTGCACGGCGGGAACCAGCCGGGAGCGACACGAGGCCGCGCTCCTCTGCCTGGGGCACGTCTTCGGCTACGTCGTGTCGATCCAGGAGGCCGAGGCGGTGCTGGGCTGATGGCGGCCATCCGGCTCGAGCGGGTCGGGAAGTCCTACGGCGCGGTGGAGGCGGTGCGCGACCTCACGCTGGAGATCCGCGCCGGGGAGCTGATCGCCCTCCTCGGCCCCTCGGGCTGCGGCAAGACGTCCACGCTGAAGATGATCAGCGGGGTGGAGGAGGTCTCCCGGGGCGAGATTTACTTCGACGACCGGCCGGTCACGCACCTGGCGCCCGGGGCCCGGAACATCGCCATGGTGTTCGAGGACTACGCCCTCTACCCGCGCATGACCGCGCGGGAGAACATCGCCTTTCCCCTGCGGGTCCGGGGCCGCACCCGCGGCGACATTCGCCGTCACGTCGAGCGGGTAGCGGACATGCTGCACGTGACCGAGCTGCTCGACAAATCGGTGGCGGAGCTCTCCGGCGGCCAGCAGCAGCGCATCGCGATCGGCCGGGCGCTGGTGCGCGACCCCACCGCCGTCCTCCTGGACGAGCCGCTCTCGCACCTCGACGCCGAGCTGAAGGCGGAGCTGCGAGCCGAGCTCAAGCGACTGCAGAAGGATACCGGCGTGACGGCGATCCTGGTCACCCACGACCAGGTCGAGGCCCTGGCCATGGCCGACCGGGTGGCCGTGATGGACGGGGGCCGGCTCCAGCAGGTCGCGTCGCCGGAGGTCCTCTACGAGCAGCCGGCTTCGGTCTTCGTCGCCGGCTTCATCGGCGAGCCGGCGATGAACCTCCTGCCCGCCGTGCTGGCCGGCGGTCCGGCCCCGAGCCTTCGCCTGGGGCCCCACGCGCTGCCCCTCCCGCGCGCGCTCCTCACCCGGCTGGAGGCGGCCGGCGCCCCGGGAACGGTGCTGTTCGGCATCCGTCCCGAGGCGATCCGGATCGCCCGCACGGACCACCCCGGGTGGCTCCCGGGCGAGGTCTTCTTCCGGGAGAGCCGCGGAGACCACGGCGTCGTGCTGGTGCGCGTCGACGATCTCCTCCTCCACGTCGAGACCGGGGCGGAGTTCCACGCCCGGCTCGACGAGACGGTGCACTGCGCCGTGGACACGGCCGCCGGCCACTTCTTCGACCCCGACAGCGGACGGAACCTGCTGCCGGCGTGAGGCGATGGGCGCGCTCGAGCTCGCCAACGTCTCGCACGCCTACGGCGAGGCCGCCTCGCTGCGCGGCGTGACGGTCCGGGCCGGGGACGAGGTGGTGGCGCTGCTGGGGCCCTCCGCGGCCGGCAAGACCACCACCCTGCGGCTCGTCGCGGGCCTGCTCCGCCCGACGGCCGGCGCGGTCCGCCTCGGCCAGGCCGTCGTCACCGACTGGCCGCCGCAGCGGCGCAACGTGGCGATCATGTTCGAGTCCTACGCGCTCTACCCCCACCTCACGGCGTTCGAGAACTGCCTGTTCACGCTCGGCCCGGGGGCGCGGCGGACCGACGACCGGGCGCGGCGCCGGATCGTCGAGCTCGCCGAGCTCCTGGAGATCGACACGCTCCTCGACCGCTACCCGCACATGCTCTCGGGCGGCCAGCGGCAGCGCGTCGCGCTGTGCCGGACGCTGGCCCGCGACCCGGCCGCCTTCTGCCTGGACGAGCCGATCGCGCACCTGGACGCGAAGCTCCGTCACCGGCTGCGGGGCGAGCTGAAGCGCCTCCTCCGGTCGCGCGCGGTGCCGACGATCTGGACCACGCCCGACGGCCTCGAGGCCATGGCGGTGGCCGATCGCCTCGTCGTGCTGCTCCACGGCGAGGTCGTCCAGGAGGGCCCGCCCGAGGAGGTCTACCGGAATCCCGCCACGACGGCCGTGGCGCGCCTGCTCGGCGACCCGCCCATCAATCTGCTCCACGCCACCCTGCGGCGCGACGGCGGTCAGCTCGTCGCCACCGGGCCGGGCCTCGCCATCGCCCTGCCGGGCCCCCTGGCGCGCCAGGCGGAGCGGTGGGGCGACCAGCCGGTCGTGATCGGCGTCCGGCCGAGTGACGTGACGGTCAGCCGCGAGGGAGACGGAGGACTCCGCGCCGAGGTCTACGTCTACGAAGCGCTCGGCAAGTACGGCATCCTGACGGCCCGGGTGGGCCGGCAGCTCCTCAAGGTCAAGCTGGCAGGCCACACGCCCTTCGCGCCGGGCGAGGTCGTGCGGCTCCACGTCGACGCCACACGGCTCCACGCCTTCGACGCGCGAACGGGCCGGAGTCTCAACCACACGGAGGGAGGTCCGCGATGAAAGGCACAGCGACGCGGTGGTTCGGCATCCTGACGGCCGCGGCAACCGTCCTGCTCGCCGGCGTCGCGCCGGCCGGGGCGTGGTCGTACCCCGAAGCGAGCGCGGCCTACAAGGGGAAGACGGTCCGGGTGCTGGACGAGACGACCCCCATCCAGGACGCCATGGCGTCGATCAAGGGCGATTTCGAGAAGGAGACGGGCATCAAGGTCGAGTGGGAGCTGGTGAACCACTTCCTGGTCATCTCGAAGGGCGAGGCCGACCTCCTCTCCGGCCAGGGCGCCTATGACCTCGTCATGCTCCACTCGCCCCAGGTCGGCCGCCTCCTGAAGGCTGGCGTCATCCGATTCATCGACGACTTCATGGGGAGCGCCAAGCTCATGAACCCGGCCTTCGACGCCAAGGATCTGGCCCAGCCCATGTGGGACCGCCTGGCCAAGGTGGGCGGCCGGTACATCGGCTTCATCAACTGGAACTACAACGAGGTCTACTGGGCGCGGGGCGACCTCCTCGGGCACGCCGAGGAGAAGGCGGCCTTCCAGAAAAAATACGGCTACGGGCTGGCCGTCCCCCGGACGTGGGAGCAGGTGCGGGACGTCGCCGAGTTCTTCACCCGGAAGAAGGGCCAGCCGCTGGCGGGGAAGCCGCTGGAGGCCGACTTCTACGGGATCGTCCTGGAAGGCGTCAAGGGAGGCACCACGGGCTGGGACGTCTGGAACAACTACGTCCGGAACTGGGGCGGCGACCTCTTCGACAAGGGCGGCCGGCCCACCATCAACCGCAAGGAGAACGTCGAGGCGGTGAAGTTCTGGGCGGGCCTCTGGAAGTTCTCGCCGCCGGGGCAGGCCGAGTACTCGCTGATCGACGTCCCGACCGTGATGGGCAACGGGATCGCGGCCCAGACCATCGCGTGGTCGGACTTCATCTTCGGGGTGGACCGCCCCGAGAAGTCGAAGTTCGCCGGAAAGTTCGTCTACGCCGGCATCCCGGCAAAGAAGGGGAACGAGCGCAGCCGGTCGGCGGAGGTGGAGCCCTCCCTCCTCGTCATCAACAAGGCCTCGAAGAACCCGGAGGCCGCCTTCCTCTACATGCAGTGGCTCGCCGAGAAGCGGACGCAGGAGCGCTGGTTCGCGACCGGCGCGGGCGCGATCCCGATCCGCGAGTCCGGCTGGTCGCTGCCGTTCGCCACGGGACAGTGGAAGCCCCTGTACACGGCGATGCGCGAGACGCTCCGGTACGGGAGTCCGAAACCCCGCGCCCCGGAGCTCTACCAGATCATCGACGTGGTGGTGGCGGCGCTCCAGGAGGTGGCCCTGGGAAAGCGGTCGGCCGAGGACGCCCTGGGCGCCGCGCAGCGCGACGTGGAGAAGATCTGCACGCCGTGCTTCCTGCCGTGAGCTGAGCCGCCCGATGGGGACCGGGGACGCCGCCGGGGAGGACCGGGGCGGCCGGCGGGTCGGCGAGGCGCTGTACCCCTACCTGCTCATCCTGCCGGCCATGGCGACGCTCGTCGGCGTCGCCCTGGTCCCCTTTCTCTACACGGTGACGCTCTCGTTCCGGCAGATGACCTTCACCACCGCCGGCCCGTTCGTGGGACTGGACAATTACGCCCGGCTGTTCGGCGATCGGCTGTTCTGGAACGCCGTCGAGGTGACGGCCGTCATCATCGCCGTCGCCGTGCCGCTGGAGTTCCTGGGTGGGCTGGCGGTGGCCCTCGTCCTCCACCAGCGCATCTACGGGCGCCGGGTGCTGCTCCCGCTGCTGTTCGTCCCCACCATCCTCTCGCCCGTGGTGGTGGCGATCATCTGGAAGATCATGCTGGCCGGGTCCTGGGGCTTCCTCACCTACACGGTGCTCGACCGGTTCGGTCTCCTGCAGACGACCTCGGTCTTCGGCTCGGCCACCTGGGCGCTGGTGGCCCTCGTCGGCATCGACGTGTGGGAGTGGACGCCGTTCATGGCCCTCGGCCTCTTCGCCGGCCTGCAAAGCCTGCCCGTCAACCCCTACGTGGCGGCGGCGGTCGACGGGGCGTCGCCCTGGCAGACCTTCCGACGCCTGACCTGGCCCATGCTCGTCCCCCTCATGAGCGTCCTCCTGCTCCTGCGACTCATCGACGCCTTCAAGCTCTTCGACACCGTGTTCCTCCTCACCGGGGGCGGGCCCGGGGTCGCGACGGAGACCGTGAGCCTCTACGTCTACAAGCGCGTCTTCGACTTCTGGGACCTCGGCAAGGCCTCCGCCTCCGCGGTCGTGGTCTTCGTGACCTTCTTCACCTTCGCGAACGTCTTCTACAAGGTCGCCCAGCGGTGGCTCCGCGCATTCTGACTTCGGAGGGGGACTCCCTCCGCCTTTCCAGCTCCCCGTCGCGTCTCTTCGCGCCGGCGGCGCTCGAGCCGCGACACCCGGCCGGGGGGCGGCGGCGCCCCCGGCACGCGCCTTGGCCGGTCGGATTTTTCATCTCGGCCGTGACGCGCTCGGCCTGCGGCCTCGCGGCCGTCCCGGCCTTGAGTGGGGCGACCGGCTCGGGCCGGCCTCCCCCCAGGACGCCGTGCTTCGGGCCGCTCGCGACCGAGGGCTTGAGGTGAGACGCCGCGGGTCGGTGGGTCTCACCCTGCTGCTCGCGGGGTACACCCTGGCCGCCAGCTTTCCGGTCCTCTGGATCGTCGCGCTGTCGTTCAAACCCGAGGACATCATGTTCAGCCGCCCGCCGGTGTGGCTCTTCGCCCCCACGCTCGAGCACTACGCGTACGTGCTGGTGGAAAAGGGCTTGTGGAAGGCGATCCTCAGCTCGGTGGTCGTGTCGTTCGCCTCCACCGCCCTCGTCGTCCTGATCGGGACGCCGGCCGCCTACAGCTTCGCCCGCTTCGAGATCCGCCGGCGGGACGACTGGTTCCTCTTCATTCTCGGCACGCGGATGGCCCCCCCCATCGCGCTCACGATTCCGTTCTACCTGATCTTTTCTCGCCTGCACCTGCTCGACAGTCACGCCGGGCTGATCCTCGCCTACCTGACGTTCAATCTGTCCCTCTACATCTGGGTCCTGCGAAGCTTCTGCCGCGAGATCCCGTACGAGCTGGAGGAAGCGGCTCTGACCGCCGGCTACAGCCGATGGGCGGTCTTCGTCCGGGTGGCGCTCCCGCTGCTCCGGCCGGGCATCATCGCCACGGCGGTCCTCTGCCTCATCTTCGCCTGGAACGAGTTCCTGTACGCCTTCATCCTCGGCGGCCGGGACGTGCAAACGCTGCCGGTCGCGATCCCCGGGCTCATCACCCCGCGGGGCGTCCAGTGGGGCGCGCTGGCCGCCCTCGGGCTCATCGCCGTCGTCCCGGTGCTGGCCGTGGTCTTCACGCTCCAGCGCCACATCGTCCGGGGGCTCACCATGGGCGCCGTGAAGGGATAGCCGATGACGCGCCTGGCGTGGCCGGGCGGGAGGCGGGGCGCGGTCGTCCTCGCCGACTGACCCGCGCCTGGGCATGTATCCCGAGCCGAGGTTCCTGGCCGCGGGCGACGCGGCCGTGTCGGTGGAGTTCGCCGACGAGATCAGCCGGGAGGCGAACACCCGCGTCCGCGCGCTCGAGCACCTCATCCGAACAACGGCCGTCCCGGGCATCGTCGAGACCGTCCCGACCTTCCGGTCGCTGCTCGTCTACTACGACCCGCGCGTCCTGGGGTGGGTCGAGCTCCTGGCCCGGCTCCGGTCCCTCGTCGCCGAGGTCCGGCGCGACTCGCTTCCCCCGAGCCGGCGCGTGGAGATCCCGTGCTGCTACGCCGGGGAGCTCGGCCTCGACCTCGCCGCGGCGGCCGCCCGGCTCGGGCTCGCCCCGGACGAGCTGGCGCGGCTCCACGCCGCCGACGAGTACGAGGTCTACTTCATCGGCTTCACCCCGGGGCTCCCCTACATGGTCGGCCGCTCCGAGCGGCTGACGATCCCGCGGCTCGACACGCCGCGCACGAAGGCGCCCGCCGGCAGCGTGGCGATCGGCGGGCGGCAGTGCTGCATCTACCCGGTGGAGAGCCCGGGCGGCTTCTGGATCCTCGGGCGCACGCCCCTCCGCCTCTACGATCCGACGGGCGCGGACCCCATCCTCCTCCGGGCGGGCGACCGGGTGCGCTTCCGCGCCATCGAGCGGGGGGAGTTCGACCGGATCGCCGACGATGTCGCCGCCCGGCGCTTCGTCGTCACGACGGATCCGTAGCCCGGCCCGGCAGGTCGGCGCCGGTCCCGGCGCTCAGCGCCCTTCGAGCTCGGCCCGCAGGATCTTCGCCGCCGCCACCATCGCCTGCATCTTGCCGAAGGCCACGTCGGCCGGCAGGTACTTCATCCCGCAGTCGGGCGCGAGGACGAGGTTCTCCGGCTTGACGTAGGGCAGCGCGCGCTTGACGCGCGTGACCACCGTGGCGGGCGTCTCGACCGCCAGGTCGCTGAGGTCCAGGCAACCGAGCACGATCTGCTTGCCCTCGAGCTCGGCCAGGACGGCGCAGTCGAGCTGCGATTGCGCGGTCTCGATCGACACCTGGCGGCAGGCGCAGCCGGCCAGCTCCGGCAGGAAGGAGTAGGCGGACGGCCGCTCTCGGATGATGGCGGCATAGCCGAAGCAGATGTGGACGCCGGTCGTGCCGGCGACCCCCGCGAGCGCCCGGTTGAGCGCCTTCACCCCGTACTGGCGCGCCTTGTCCGGCCGCGCCTGCATGTACGGCTCGTCGATCTGGACGACGTCCGCGCCGGCGGCGAAGAGTTCCCGGATCTCCTCGTTGACGGCCACGGCGTAGTCCATCGCCGCCGCCTCCTCGCTCGGGTAGTGGTCGTTCTGCGCCTGCTGGCTCATCGTGAACGGGCCGGGCACGGTCATCTTGATGGGCCGGGTCGTGTGCGCCCGGAGGAAGCGCACGTCCTCGACCTCGACGGGCCGGACGCGCCGGACCGGTCCGACGATGCGCGGGACGGGGTTGGGATGACCCGAGCGGTCCAGGGCCGTCCCGGGGTGGTCGAGGTCCACGCCGTCCAGCGCGGTGGCGAAGCGGTTCGAGTAGCTCTCCCGGCGGATCTCGCCGTCGGTGACGACGTCGATCCCGGCCGCTTCCTGCGCGTGGATGGCGAGCCGTGTGGCATCGTCCTGCGCCTGCCGGAGCCAGGGCTCGGCGACGCGCCAGAGCTCCCGGGCCCGCACGCGGGGCGGAAAGCGGCCGGCCAGCTTCTGGCGGTCGATCAGCCAGTCGGGCTGGGGATAGCTGCCGACGAGCGTGGTCGGGAAGAGCATGCCCGGTCCTCCTCTCGCTTCTTCAAAGGGGGGCGCTGCCCCCCCTTGATGAACCCCCCGGGATGATGCGCCGGCGAAGCCGGCGCTCTGAGCGGAACCCGGTGAGCGTTGCGGTCATTCGGACGGGGAGCGAGCGGCTTTCACCGGGCTCCTCGCGCTCATGACAGACCGCGGGCGCCGACGGCGCGCGGGCTAGGACTTCGGGGGGGTCTCGGAAGACCCCCCCGATGCCCCCCCGTCGTTGCGGCGGCAAAAGCCGCCGCTCGGAGTGGAACGTCCCGAGCGTTGCGGTGCTCCGGCTTACTCCGACAGGCTCCTAGGCTGTCGGCCGGCGGTACTCCACCCGGAACCGGCGGACCGGCGGCTCCTCGGCGGCGTCCCGGTAGTCCTCGAAGCGCACGACCTCGAGGCCCGCCCGCTCGAAGAGGCCCAGTTCCTCCCGGGTGAGCGGCCAGGGCATGCTGCCCGGGTCCTCGGCGGGGTCGCGACCACGCGCGACGACGAACAGCCGGCCGCCGGGACGCACGAACCCGGCGACGGACCGGATGGCGCGCTCCCGGAGGTCGGCCCCCAGCACCTGGAGCGTGAACGCCTCCAGGACGAAGTCGAACGCCTCGCGCCAGTGCCCGGGCGGCGCGAGGACGTCCGCCACCACGTACCGGACCGGGGAGCCGGGCACGCGCTGCCGGCACCACTCGATCGCCGACGGCGCGATGTCGAACGCGGTCACCTGGAAGCCGAGGCCCGCGAGCGCTTCGGCGTCGTCCCCCGTCCCGCAGCCGACGACGAGGGCATGCTGGCCGCTCCCGGCCACCCCCTCGCGCGCCACCCACTCCTGGAAGGGTCGGTTGGGTCGGAGGCTCACCCACGGGATCGCGGCGGCATCGCCGCGCGCCGTCGCGTAGACCGTCTCGAACCAGCCGGTCGCGTCGCCGCGCTCCAGGGCCTCGCGGGCGATCCCGCGCACCCGGCGGCGCGCCTGCTCCATCACGGCGGCCGCGGTCTGGCGGATCTGCGCGGCGTGCTCGTCGGCGTGATCCGCGACCCGCCGGGCCAGGAACTCGACGGTCATCTCTCCCAGATCCGGGTGCCGGCCGGCCCGACCCCACTGGTCGTCGGGCAACTCCTCGAGCAGCCCCGCGATCTGGTGGTGCTCGGCGACGATCATCCCGACCAGCCGGTCTGTCGTGGGCCCCTGCCGCAGGGTCGCCTCACGCGCTCGCGCCTCGTCGTAGTCGGCGAAGACGGGGGCGTCCTCGTACAGGAGGCGCCGGATCCGGAGCCCGTACGCCAGGGTGACGACGTTCCGGAGATGGACGAGGGTCTCCAGCACCGACCACTCGCCGGCCCGGGGGGCCACCGCGCGCTTGGCCGGCCCGACCGCGTCGACCGCCTGCCGGACCGCGTCGGCGGACGACCGGATGCGGTCGATCAGCGCTCGACGCTCCGCGGTCCGGGTCACACCCTCAGCCGTTCCGGTACAGGACCTGGTGAAAATATGGCCTCGGCCCCTCTGGGGTATCCACGACATAACAGTCGGCCACCACCTCGACCACCAAGCCGTGGCGTTCACCCAGGTCGGCCAGCTGCGCCCGCGAGAGCGGCGTCTTCGTGACTTCGGTTCTTCGTCGATTCTGCTCCACGAAGGTCGCCCGCTGCTCGGAGGACACCAGGCCGCGCCGAACAGCCTCCGACAGATGCCGGTCCACGTAGTCGATGAAGTAGGGTCGATAGCGGTCGAGGTCTTCCCCGACGGTGCTGACCGCCAACGTCCCACCCGGTCCGAGCAGTCGCCGGGCTTCCGCAAAAAAGGTCTCGGACCGCGGCAAGAACGAGACCACGCTGTGAGAAAAGATGTGGGCGACGCTTCCGCTCCGCGCGCGTAGACGGTGCGGCTCGGCGCCGGGTTCCGAGAACAAACCCTCGAGCCCGTGCGTTACGGCCCAGCGCTCCAGGCTCACGTCCGTGATATCGGCGACGACGATCCGGTCCGGCGGGACACCGTGGTTTCGCGCTTGCCGAGCCATCGCCGGGTTGATGTCGACGAGATAGACGTCGGCGTCCGGCCGGACCCGTCGCGCTTGTGCGGTCATGATGCCAGTCCCGCCCCGGCGTCGATGATGACGGGATGCCGCGAGGTCTTGATCGAGCGAATCCACTGCATGTGGAGATCCAGCGCGTGCCGGTAAAACGGCAACTCCACGATGATGTCGTAGACCGTTTGGTAAACGCCTGCGGTTGAAAATGGTTGGGTGTCGTCAGGGTTCAAGCTTCGCACGGGCGCTCGCCGCATCCGCGCTCAGCGCTTCTCGGGCGTGAAGAAGGGCTCGGTCCCCGCCTGGTGGTCGGTGACGTCGGCCACCGCCACGATCTCGGGCACGCGCTTCCGCAGGAGCGCCTCGATGCCCTGCCGGACGGTGACGTCGGCCAGGCTACAGCCTTGACAGCCCCCCTCCAGCCGAATGCGCGCGCGGCCCTCCACGACCTCGACCAGGATCACCCGGCCCCGGTGCGCGGCGATCGCCGGATTCACCTCTTCGTCGAGAACCCGCCGGGCGCGCCCGATCAGGTCGGCCGGTCCGACGGCGGGCGTCGCCGCGGCCTGGGGCCACACGATACGGACCTCGGTGAGCTCCGGGACCGCCCTCCGCAGCAGCGCCTCCACGCGCGCCGCCGCGGGAACGATCGCGCCCGGGGATCCGCTCGCCTCGAGCGTGACGACGCCGCCGTCGACCGAGGAGACACGCACGGACCCGCCGCGGGCGATCACGGATGGCGCCACGCTCCGCTCCATCACGGCCGCGACGCGGGCGGCCAGGTCCGCCCCGGCCACGGGCGCGGCGGGACGGTCGGTCGGGACGGCGCGCGCGGTCCCCGCGCCGGCCCGGCTCGCCTCGCCCAGCGCTCGGTCGAGGTCCCCGATCAAATCCTCGGGCGCCTCCAGCCCGATCGACAGCCGCAGCAGGTCCTCCGGCACGGGCGACGAGGGGCCCTCGGTGCTGCGACGGTGCTCGATGAGGCTCTCGACCCCGCCCAGCGACGTGGCGCGCCTGAACAGCTTCACCGCCGCGACCACCGCGCGGGCGTGCGGCTCGCCGCCCGCGAGACGGATCGACAGCATCCCCCCGAACCCCCCGGTCATCTGGCGAACGGCGACGTCGTGGCCGGGATGCGAGGGCAACCCCGGATACAGAACCGCCGTGAGCGCCGGGTGCTCCTCGAAGTGGCGGGCCAGGGCGAGCGCGCTCTCGGACGCGCGGCGCACGCGGAGGAACAGGGTGCGCATGCCCCGCTGCAGCAGCCAGGCCTCGAACGGGCCGAGCACGCAGCCGGCATTGCGGCGCCAGGAGCGGATGCGCTCCCAGAACGGCCCGCGCGACGCCGTGACCACCGCCCCGGCCAGGACGTCACTGTGGCCGTTCAAGTACTTGGTGGCCGAGTGGACGACGAGGTCCGCGCCGAGCGCGATGGGTCGGGTGAGCACCGGCGTCGCGACGGTGTTGTCGACGGCCACGCGCACGTCCGCCGCGTGGGCGATCCGCGTCACCGCGGCGAGGTCGGTGACGTCCCACGTCGGGTTGGCCGGCGTCTCCACCCACAGGAGCCGGGTCCGACCGCGACGGATCGCGGCCTCCACCGCGTCCGGATCGCTCGTGTCGACGAACTCCACATCGAGCCCCCACGCCACGCCGAACTCGGCGAGCCACTTGCGGACGCCCCAGTAGAGGATCCGGGACACCAGGACGTGGTCGCCGGGCAGGAGCGACTGAAAGACCGCGGTGGCCGCCGCGCTGCCCGAGGCCAGGAGGACGCACGCGGCGCCGCCCTCGAGCGCCGCCAGCAGGCGCTCGGCGTGGTCGTAGGTGGGGTTGTCGGCTCGCGTGTACACCAGGCCCGCGCGGTCGCTCCCGTCGGGGTGGCGCTCGTAGACGGTCGACGGGTGGATGGGCGGCGCCAGGGCGCCCGAGGCCGCATCGACCTCGCCCAGCGCCTGGGCCGCCAGCGTCTCGGGGGACAGCCGCTCCGTCACCTCACCGTGCCTCCTCGCGGCCGCGGCCGGCGCGCGCTCCAGTCGATCCGACCCTACACCGGCGCGTAAGCCCGATACTCCATCTGGGCCGCGATCTTCTCGCGCGCGGCGCCGCCCCAGAACCTCTCCACCAGATAGAGGCCCAGGTCGAGCGCGGAGGCGACCCCGCCGGCCGTCACGACGGGCCCCTCGTCGACGATGCGCCGGTCGGTGACCACCTCGCGGCAGTACGGCCGGAGGGCGTCGTACGCGCCGTGGTGCGTGGTGGCGCGCCGCCCCGCCAGGTAGCCGGCCTTCCCCAGGAGGAGAGCGCCCGTGCACACCGACGCCAGCGGGCGGTCCCGTCCCCAGGTCCGGAGGTAGTCGACGAAGCGGGCGTCGTCCACGAGCGCGCGGGTCCCGAAGCCGCCCGGCACGTACAGGAGGTCGAACGCCGCCAGGTCCTCGTAGACGGACTCGGGCCGGATGACGAGGCCCGTGTCGTCGGCGACCTCGCGTGTGGTGCCGATGATCCGGTGGCTGACCTCGGGGTCGATGCCCATCGTGGCCACGCGCCGGAGGGCGTCATAGCCGCCCACGAAGTCGAGGAAGGTCAGTCGCGGAAAGACCAGGAAGGCGATCCGCTTGATGGTCATGTCACCCCAAGCCTACATCACGGGGCTAGGCGCCGGCGACCCGGCGGAGCGTCTCCTGCATCCGGACCACGACGACCAGGCCCGAGAGCAGGGTGAGGGCCGCCACCACGTGGATGGCCGCCCCCATGCCGAGCCAGTCCGCGACGAGCCCGGCGATCAGCGCGCCCACGGCGTAGCCGAGGTCGCGCCAGAGGCGGTAGACCCCGAAGCTCGTGGCGCGCCAGGCGGGATGGGCGACGTCCCCGATGACCGCGAGCAGCGTGGGATAGACCATCGCCGTCCCCAGCCCCTGGAGCGCCGCGCTCCAGAGCCACGCCGGATAGGTCGGCACGAGCACGGTGAGCCAGATGGCCCCGGCCTGGAGCACCATCCCGCCGGCGATCAAGGGCTTCCGGCCGATCCGGTCGCTGAGGGGGCCGGTGACGACCTGCAACGCGCCCCACACGCCTGGATACACGGCCTTCACGACGCCGATCGCGGCCACCCCCAGCCCGTAGCTCCCGAAGAAGAGCGGATAGATCCCCCAGGACATGCCGTCGTTCAGGTTGTTCACCAGGCCGGCCTGACAGGCGGCCGACAGGCTCCGGTCGCGCCAGGTCGTGACGGCGAAGATCCGACCGAACCTCGACGCCGCGGCCGGCGCGACGGTCGCGGCCTGCGCGATCTCCAGCGCCACGTGGCCCCGGGTCTCGCGGACGAACAGCACGGAGAGGCCGAGGCCGAGGACGGCCACGACGCCGCCATAGTAGAACGGCTCGGGCCGGAGCGAGTACACGCTGGCGAGATACCCCGTGGCCCACGCCGAGAGGGCGACCGAGAGGTAGCCCGCGAACTCGTTGAGGCCGAGCGCGAGCCCGCGCCGCTTCGGGCCCACCAGGTCCACCTTCATGATGACCGTCATCGACCAGGCGAAGGCCTGGTTGGCGCCGAGCAGGATGTTCGCCGCGTCGATCCAGCCCCAGGACGGCGCCCACATGATGAGGAAGGGCACCGGCAGGCCGAGGAGCCACCCGGCGACCAGGATCGGCTTGCGTCCCACGCGCTCGGACAGGCGCGCGGCCACCAGGTTCAGGAGCGCCTTGGTGACCCCGAAGCTCACGATGAACGAGACGATCGCCGTTTTCGACGCCAGGCCGAACTCCCGCTCGCCGAGGAGGGGGACGACCGTCCGCTCGAGCCCCACCATCGCACCGACGAAGGCGTTGATCAGGACGAGAAGCGCGAACTGCCCGAGGTTGGCCCGGAGGCCGAGGGCGAGGGGGGCCGGGACGGCAGGCGCCGCCCGCGTCAGGCCCGGGCTCGCCTCCGTCACGGCGCGCCCAGGTTCTGGCGACGCGTGGCGGCGAAGCTCGGCGGCTGGGCGGGCAGCCCGTCCAGGGCGAAGCGGACGAACCCCTCCCGGTCCGGGATCTGCAGCGCCGGGTTGAACCGGCGCTCGAAGCCGATCGTGGACATGGGCTTGCCGCTGAGGCCCTTGCCGCACGCCGCGCCGCTGAAGTGGGCGGGGTAGACCTCGACGTGGTCGGGCAGGGTGAGCAGCCGCCGCACGCTCTCGTAGAGCTCCGCGGCCAGCCGCGCCTCGGTGCCGTCGCCGCTGAGGTCGGGTCGGCCGACCGCGCCCGAAAAGAGCGTGTCGCCGGTGAGGACGAACCAGGGCGCCTCGCCGCGCGTCCGGTCCGCGACGAGGAGACAGATGCCCTCCGGCGTGTGCCCCGGGGTGTGCCAGACCGTGAGGGCGACGTTCCCGAGCGCGAGGGCCTGCCCGTCCCGGAGCGGCTGGAACGGGTAGCTCGCCGGCGCCGACTCGTGAAGGCAGTGGCTCGCCCCGGTCGCCTCGGCGAGCCGGCGAGCTCCCGAGACGTGGTCGGCCTGGACGTGGGTCTCGATCACGTGCGTGATCCGGAGTCGCTTCTGGGCCGCGGCCTCGAGGTACGGTTCGATCTGAGGCTGTGGATCCACCACAGCGCCGATTCCCTCGCCCCCTCAGCCGAACAGGTACGCCGCGCAGCCGCTCTCGGGCCGCAGGAACTGGCGGAAGATCATGGCCGCTCCTCCTTTCGGCCGCGCCGGCGCGGCCGATTGTCACGGTAGGGCGGCCCGTGCTAGAAATCCAATTCGATGATCGGAAGGGAGCGATTCGTCGGGCTTATCGGTGGGAGGGGCCGGTGACGGTGCGCCAGCTCGAGATCTTCGTCGCCGTGCTGGAGCGGCGGAGCTTCCGCAAGGCGGCCGAGCACGTCGGCCTCAGCCAGCCCGCCCTGTCGCAGCAGGTCAAGGAGCTCGAGGCGGGCCTGGGGACGCCGCTCTTCGAGCGGCTCGGCCGCACCGTGACCCCGACCGAGGCGGGCCGGCTCCTGGAGGGCTATGCGCGACGGGTCTTCGCGGCGCTCCAGGGCGCGCAGGAGGCGATCGGCGAGCTGCGCGGGCTCCGGCGTGGCTCGCTCCTGCTCGGCGCCAGCAGCACCCCGGGCATCTACCTGGTGCCCTGGCTCCTCGGCCGCTTCAAGGCCCGCTATCCGGGCATCGACGTGGCGCTGCGGATCGGGAACAGCCGCGAGATCGAAGACCGGGTGCGCGCGAGCGAGGTCGACCTCGGCATCGTGGGGGGGCACCTCGCCGACGCCCGGGAGACGTGCGTGGAGGCGAGCCTGCTCGATCGCCTCGTCCTGATCGTCGGCCCGCGCCACCCCTGGGCGAAGCGTGGCGTGATCGGTCCGGACCGGCTGGCCGAGGCCTGCCTCCTCGTGCGCGAGGAGGGGTCCGCCACGCGCCGACTCACGGAGCGAACCCTGGGCCGGCTCGGCGTCGCGGCCCGCGCCTGTCTGGAGCTGGGCCACACCGAGGCGATCAAGGAAGGGGTCCGGGCCGGCCTCGGCGTCGCGTTCGTGTCGGAATACGCCGTGCGGGGCGAGGTCGCGGCCGCTCAGCTCCGGATCGTGCGGGTCGAGGGCGTGGCCGTGGAGCGCCATTTCCACGTGATCCGGCACGAGGCGCGCACGCTCACGCCGGGCGCCCGCGCTTTTCTCGAGTGCCTGCGCGCGGGTCCGTCCGTCAGGCCCGGGCGCGCGGCACGGCCAGCGCGGCGAGCGTGGCCCGCGCCCACGGCTCGCTGAGCGTGGGCGTCGGCTGGTACCGGATGGCCTGGGTGATGCGCATGCCGCCCTCCCACTCGGTGGCCGCGTCCTCCAGCACGTCGAGGACCTCCAGCAGGAAGTAGCCGAGCCCGAACTCCTCACCCCCCTCGACCGGCAGCGGGCCGTCCACCGCCCGCGCCTTCACGTAGACGATGGCATCGGGCTCGATCAGAAGGAGCGTGCCGGACCGGCGCTCCACGAGGTTGCGCGCGCTCCGGCTCGCCTTGAGGATGACCAGCCCGAGCGTGCGGGGATCGTAGGCGCGGACTTCGAGGTAGGAGAGCAACATGGGGTGGGCCCGACCGTCGGCGTCCACGGTCACGAAGGGCAGCGCGATGCCCAGGCGCGGCTCGAGATCGCGCTGCGAGAGGCGCGCCACGAGCGCGCCGGACAGCGCGGGGCCACGACTCACCGTCATCGCGGTCCGGGCCCGGTCGGCGCTCGCCGGGTCGGCGCTCGGCGCGGGCGGCCCCCGGCGCCCGCCCTCACGGCCGCTTCGCCGCCGGCAGGGGCACGCCCTTCGCCACCGGGCGCGGGCGGGACGACCATTGCAGCCACAGGAGCGTGGCGCCGAGCGCCAGGCCCAGGGCGTCGGCAGCGAGCTCGGGAAGCCAGCCGAGCGGCGGGATCAGCAGGAAGGCGGCGGCGGCGAACGCCCAGATCCGCTGGCCCCACCCGAGCGGCCGGGTGAAGTAGCCGGCGCAGCCGATGCCGAGCAGCACCACCCCGATCCCCGCCGTCACCGTGGAGCCCGCGATCGCGAGCGGCGCGCCCTGGCCGATCAGCGCGGGGTGATAGACGAAGACGAACGGCACGACGTAGGCCACGATGCCGAGCCGCATCCCCGTCCAGCCCGTGCGCCAGAAATCGGACCGCGCGATCGCCGCCGCGGCATAGGTCGCCAGGCAGTCGGGCGGCGTGATCAGCGACAGCATGCCGAAGTAGAACAGGAAGAGGTGCGCCGCCAGCGGCACGATCCCCATCTGCGCCAGCGCCGGACCCACGAGCACCGCCAGCGTGACGTAGACCACGGTCGTCGGCAGCGACATGCCGAGCAGGATGCTCACGGCCGCCGTGAGCAGCAGCAGGAAGAAGGTGTGGCCGCCGGCCAGGCTGAGCAGGAGCAGGGGCAGCTTCGAGGTGAAGCCGGAGAGCTGGAGCGCGCCGATGACGATGCCGGCGAGCGTCACGATGGCGACGAGGTCCAGGAGCGTGCGGCCCGTGGCCTCGAGGCAGTCGAGGAGGCCGCGCCAGGAGGGGCGCGTCTCCTTCTGGAGCGCGCCGACCGCGAGCGTGACGGCGACGGCGAGCATGCCGGCCTGCCCCGCCTCCCAGGTCGCGTACATCAGGGTGTAGACGAGCACGAGGAGGGGGACGAGGAAGACCCACCCGCGGCGCATGACGGTGCGGAAGGCCGGGATCTGCTCGCGCGGGAGCCCTCGCAGCCCGTGGCGGGCCGCCTCGAGGTCGACCTGCACGAAGAGCGCGAGGTAGTAGAGGCAGGCCGGGATGGCGGCGGCGAGCGCGACCTGGCCGTACGGGATGGCCAGGTACTCGGCGATGAGGAACGCCGCCGCCCCCATCACGGGGGGCATGAGCTGGCCGCCGTTGGACGAGACCGCCTCGATCGCCGCCGCGACGTGCGCCGGGTACCCGGCGCGCTTCATCATGGGGATGGTGATCGCGCCGTCGACGACCACGTTGGCCACGGCGCTGCCCGACACGGTGCCGTAGAGCGACGAGGACAGGACCGCCATCTTCGCCGGCCCCCCGCGGTACCGGCCCATCGCGACGAGGGCCAGGGCGGTGAGGAATTTGTCCCCGCCCACGGCGGTGAGCGCCTGCCCGAAGAAGATGTAGGCGACGACGATGCTCGCCGTGACCGCCAGCGGCACGCCGAGGATCCCGTTGCTGTCGAGGTAGAGGTAGGCGGCGATGCGGCTCCACGGCGAACCCTTCGCGTGGAAGACGCCGGGGAGCAGCCACGCGAACTTCGCGTAGAGGATGCAGGCCAGGCCGATCCACATCAGGGCCCAGCCGGCGACGCGTCGCACGGCCTCGAGCACCAGCACGACGGCCAGCCCCCCCAGGGCGACCCGCTCCCAGGCGAGCAGGCCGAGCTGGTAGGCCACGGTCGGGTAGAACACGGCGACGTAGCCGCCCACCAGGAGGCTCGCCGCGGCGAGGAGCCAGTCGTACCAGGGGACGGAGCGGCCGGCGGTGTCGTCGGGCCGGGCGCGCGCGCACACGAACACCGGCGCCAGCCCGAGCCCCAGGAAGAGGCCGAGGTACTGCTCGTTGAAGAAGGCGACCGGCAGGAGGTGATGGAGCCGCGCGGCCCAGGCGGCGCCCACGACGGTGAGCGTGACCAGCAGGACGCGCTCGGCGGTCCGGGCACGGCCGCCGAGGGGCCGCCACTTCGCGAGGATCTCGGTCACCAGCCGGCTCTTACGGGTTCATCGACAAGAGCTTCTGCTGCGCCTGCTCCATGGCCGGCGTCCACACGCCGCGTTCCTTGTAAAACTTGACCGCCGCCGGGTGGTAGGGGAGCGTGGCGTCCGGGTCGACGAAGCGCTCCCGCGTGAACTCCTTGAAGACGGGGTGGATCGGTGGGAGCTTGTCCACGTTCTCCCAGACCGCGCGCAGCGTCGCCTCCACCACGGCATCGGCGATCGCCTTGCCGGTGGCGATGTGCAGGTCGTACGCGATCACGCACGTGTCCTCGACGACGGCCGTGGCGCCCCCCGCCTTGACCCAGCGCGGGTAGTAGCCGGGCACCGCCTGGCGCAGCCGACGCTCGCCGTCGGGCGAGCAGTCGATCGAGACGTGGCGGACGCCGATCGCGGCGTCGGCCTCCTTCACCTTCGCGCCGTTCAGCGAGAACCCGGTGGCGTCGGCGCGGCCCTGGACGAGGGCATCCACGCCCTCGTTCACCGCCGGGACCGGGACGACCCTGACGTCCGTCCAGGTGAGCCCGGCGCTCTGGAGGAACCCGAACATGTTGTACCAGACCGCCAGATGGGCGGGGTACTCGCCGGTCACCCGCTTGCCCTTCACGTCGTGCATGCTCTTGATGGGCGAGTCCCTGCGGACGAGCGGGGCCACCAGGAACGGCGAGCCGCGGATCACCAGCCGCACGTTCGGCGCGTGGGGATAGGGGTTGCGGCCGCCGATCTTGAAGGACGGGCCGCGATAGGCGAGCGCCATGTCGACCGCGTTCACGACGCCGAAGTCGAGCTCGCCGGAGTTGAGCTGCGGGATGAAGGTGGAGGAGCCGGAGTACGGCTGCACGGCCATCTGGACGCGGCCGCTCTCGCCGACGACCTTGGCGATGCCGCTGCCGACCGCGTAGAAGACGGTGGCCGGCGGGTTGGTGCCGATGCTGACCGCCGTCTGCGCCGCCGCCGCCGGCGGGCCCAGGAGGGCGGCGGCGAGGGTGAGGGCCCACAGGGGCGGCGGCAGGCAGGTTCGGGTCATCAACGTGGTCCTCCCCGGTCGTCCGGGGCGTCGCGGGTCGAGACCGATCGTCCGGTGCCCCCTCGGCCCCTGCGGGCTCACTCCTCGAGCGCCCACAGGCGCGGCGGCGCGCCGTCGAGCCCGAGCTCGGCCCAGCGCGCGGCGACCGCCTCGTAGGTGGCGCGGCGCACCTTCGTCCGCTTCGCGAACTGCTTGAGGTAGCGGTGCTCCATGCAGGCGTTGATCAGCGCCTTCGAGCCGTAGGGGCGCTCCTCGGGGGGATTCTGCGTGGGATCGAGCCAGGTCGACCAGGTCTGTCGCAGGATGTCGATGTCCTCCGCCGGGTTGCAGCGCGTGGACATCGCCCAGAGCACCTGGTTGACGTCCGAGGGATCCACGTCCTCGTCCACCGCGACGATCCACTTCGAGAAGTAGGCGCCGCCCGGACACTGCGCGGTCAGCGCGAGGGTCTGCGGGGCGTGGCCCGCGTACCGCTGCTCGACCGACACCACGGTCATGGCGAAGCCGCCCGCCGCCGCCGGATGGGCGTACACGCCCCGGATCCCGGGCACGCCGAGGCGCTCCAGATCGTTCCAGATCCGCGCGGACCGGGCGATGGAGTAGAGCAGCGCGTTCTCGTTGGCCGGGTAGTCCGCCATCATGGCGTGCGTCAGCACCGGCTCGTCCCGGTAGTGGACCGCCTTCACCTCGACCAGGAACGCGAGGTCCTCGGGGCGCCCGTAGTAGCCCTGGAACTCCCCGAACGGGCCTTCGAGCTTCTGCGAGTTCGGGGGGATGAGCCCCTCCGCGACGATCTCGGCCCGGGCCGGATAGGGCAGGCTCGTGGCCTCGCCCTTCGTGAGCTCCACCGGCCGGCCCGTCATGCCGCCCACGAAGTCGAGCTCCGAGAGCGTCTTGGGGAACGTCTGGGACGCCGCGATGAACAGCGCGGGGTCGATCCCCCAGCAGCACACGACCTCGCACGGCTCGTTCCGGCTCCAGTACCGCTCGATGTGGAGCCGCGCGTCCTTGCCCGGGGACAGGTAGAGGCCCACCTGATCCCGGCCCTGCACCATCTGGCGGTAGGTCCCGACGTTGAGCCACCCGCCGTCCGGGTCGCGCGTGATGATGGCGTCGCAGGTGCCGATGTACTCGCCGCCGTCCCGCGGCCAGTGCCGCGCCGCCGGGAAGATGCGCACGTCGACCTCGCGGCCGCGCATGTGGTGGGCGTTGACCGGCGCCGCGCGCCCGTCGACGTCGACGGGCGGGCGCTGCACGTCGAACTTCGCCTTGCAGCGCCGGATCGCCTCCATGACGCCGAGGCCCGTCGGCTCGCCGATCGCGAGCGCGAACCGATCCACGCTCGAGCCGATGGGGTTCCAGAGCGCCTTGAAGCCGGGTGGACAGCCCGCGACGCGCTCGAAGAGCAGCGCCGGCGCGTTGATCGTCTGATGGGCCATGTAGGTGATGGCGCCCATCTCCTCGTTCCGGCTCACCTCGCGGGTGATCCGCCGGAGCTGGCCGATGGCCTCGACCGCGGTCATCCATTCCCGCAGGTCGCGAGGCCCCCGGGGGGCCGGCGCGCCCCCGCGCTCCGCGCCCGGAACCGCCCGGCCAGGTCCGACCGCCATCTCGTCCATCTGCCTCCTCCTCATCCGCGTGCGCCGCGGATTCGCCCGGCGCCTCGGCCGGGCGCGTCCCCATCGATTGCAGCGCGGATCGCCCCGGCGTGCAATCCCCCTCAGCCGGGCCGCCCATCCCCGGCACGGCCGGCCTGTCCAGGCCCGCCAGGACGGCCCTGCCCGCGAGGTGGCGGCTCCGCCCGCGGGGCACCGCCGTCTGTGGAACACGGTCAAGGGACCCCCTCGCCGGCGGCTCATGCCACGAAGCGCCAGTCGTAGGGCGCGCGGGAGATGACCTCGGGCCCGCGCTGGGTCACGATCAGCTGCTCCTCGAGCTTGACGTTCTCCCGCCCGCCGGCCTCGCCGACCAGCGCCTCGACGCAGAGCACCATGTTCTCCTGGATCACGTCCGGGTCGTTGCCGAAGCCGCTCCAGCTCACGTCGGGGAAGTAGATGGCCGGCCACTCGTCGGACATCCCCGCCCCGTGCGCCAGCACCACGTAGCGATTGGCCCGGTACTTGTCGGGGAAGGCCGGCGCCTTCTCGCCGATCTCCCCGAAGCTCATCCCGGGCTGGAACAGCGGGATCGACTCCTGGAGGAAGCGGTACGCGAAGTCGTAGAGCTCACGCTGCTCGGCCGTGGGCCGTCGGTCCCCGCACAGGTAGGTGCGCGAGACGTCCGCGAAGTAGCCGAGGGGCCCCGCCATGTCGGTGTCGAACGCCACGAGCTCGCCGTCCCGGACCAGCCGGTCCGACGCGGCCTGGTACCAGGGATTCGTGTGATCGCCCGCGGCCAGCAAGCGGCCGTCGGTGTGCTCCCCGCCGAGCCGGATGTTCGTCGCGGTGAAGATCGACCACAGCTCGTTTTCGGTCACGCCCGGACGGATCGCGTCCCGGAGCGCCGCGATGCCCACGTCGGCGACGGCGCAGGCCTGCCGGATCAGGGTGAGCTCGTCCTCGGTCTTGATGGCGCGCGCGCGCTCCACCGGCACCCGGGCGTCGGCCAGGCGGAGCTGTTGCGCCCGCAGCGCCTCGAACCCGACGAAGTCCAGGCGGTCGATCCCCAGGCGCTCGCGGGTCACGCCCCGCTCCTCGAGACCGGCCCGCAGCTCGACCGCCCACCGTCGCGCGGCCTCCTCGACGCTTCTCCCGCAGGGGAAGTAGTCCCAGGTGCGCCCGGCCCGGACCTCGACGTCGGCGTCCGCCGACTCCTCGAGGCCACCGAAGAGGACCGCGCGGCCCTCGCGCGGGACGAGCGCGTAGCGGTAATAGAAGCGGAGCCCGAAGCCGGGCGACGAGTCCCGCCGGCCCGTGGCGTAGCGGATGTTGATCGGGTCGTAGAGGAGGGCCGCGCCCAGGTCGGCCCGGGCCAGCTCGGCCTGCAGCCGCGCCAGCCGCGCGCGCCGGAGACGCGCGATGTCCACGCGCGGCTCGTAATCCACGATCTCTCGGCCCACCAGCTCGCGCCGGGGGACCCCCTTCGCCTCTGTCCCCATCGCTCGCCCTCCGTTCTCCACACCCGCCGCCGCAGGGCCTGTCGCCGGCGCCACCCCCGGCGGCGCCGGCTAGAGCCCCGCCACCGCGGGAATGATCTCCCGGCCGAAAAGCTCGAGCGGCCGGAGCTCGTGGACGTTCGGCAGGTTGAAGATGACGTGGTCCACGCCGAGGGCGCGGAGCTCCTGGCACTGCTCGATGACCTCCCGCGCGGTCGTCTGGCCGGACGCCAGGTGGACCGTCCCCAGCGCCGTCTTCTCGATCTCGGCGTAGTTCCGGCCGAGGGCGTCGCAGTGACGGCGCAGGACGGCGAGCTTGTCCCGGATCACGTCCAGGCCGGCGCCGACGAAGAGGTTGCAGGCGTCGGCGTACTGCGCCACCAGCCGCAGGGTCTTCTGCTCCCCCGCGCCGCCGACCAGGATCGGCGGGTGCGGCCGGCTCACCGGCTGCGGGCGACAGAGGGGCTCCGCCAGGCGGTAGTGCCGGCCGTCGAACGGCGCGGGGTCGTCGGCCCACATCTGGTGCGCGAGCCGGAGCAGCTCCTCCAGTCGCGCGAACCGATCCTTGAGCGGGGGGAAGGGCACGCCGAGTCCACGGGCCTCGCGCTCGTGCCACGCCGCGCCGACGCCGAGATAGGCGCGGCCGCCGGACACGACGTCCAGCGTCGTCACGGTCTTCAGGAGGACGCCGGGATGCCGGTACACCACGCCCGTCACCATCGTGCCCAGCTTGACCCGCGTGGTCACGCCGGCCAGGAAGCCGAGCGCGCTGTACGCCTCCAGCATGGGCTCGTCCGGCGGGCCGAGGAAGTGGATCTGGAAGAAGTGGTCCATGAGCCACAGGCTGTAGAACCCGGCCTCGTCCGCCGTGCGGGCGATCGCGGTCAGGTGCCTGCCGATCTCCGCGGCCCCGCCCGGCCAGGTGAAGCTGGGGATCTGGAGTCCCACCCGCATCACGCTCTCCTCACCATCGCAGTCTAGGGCCAGCGGACCTTGAGGCCGTGCGGGTCGGCCCGCTCGACCCCGTCGATGATGCGCGTGATCGGTGCGACGCCCACCAGCGCGCCCCGCCGGCCGTCGGGCTCGACGCGGACGACGCCCACCCCGGGACTGCTGCCCACGGCGTTGCCGGTGCCGGGCACGTTCGCGGTCAGGGGATGCGGGCCCCGCAACGAGACGAAGATCCAGTCGCCGGCGGGGGCGACGTCCAGGATGTCGGGCGCCGGATCGCTGCTCAGGCGCCCGGACAGGCCGATCTCGTCGACCACCCGGTCCGTCGCCGTGTCCACGACGATGAGGCGATTGGCGAACCGGTCGCCGACCCACAGGAATCGCCCGCCCTTGGTCAGCGCCCCGCCGTGGGCGTCGACGAAGCGCCGGTCGTCATGGCTGAAGACCAGCGTCGGCGCCGGACTGTTCGGGGCGTGGCCGGTGGGCGTGACCCGACTCAGGGGGAAGGCGTAGAGATCTGCATGGGCCGGGTCGGCCGGGCTGCCGCCGCCGGCGCGGATGTACATCTTCCCCGCGGCCTCGGCGCCGCCGCAGCCGTTCGGATGGACGGTCGCCCGGTCGTACTCCGCGAGGATCGACATCGGCGTGGCCGTGCTGTCCACGACCAGGAGGCCCCCGCCGCGCAGGGTGACGAACGTGAGGCGGCCCGTGGAGTCGATCACCGGACAGATGGGGGCGTTGTCCGGCCGGAGGAGGGGGTCCTCGCACGCCGCGCCGCTCGGCGTCCGGCACCGCGCCAGGTCCAGGGTCGCGGCCGGCTCCAGGGAAAAGGAGTTGGCCGCGTAATCCGTGCGGATCCGCTGCAAGAGCTTGCCGTTCTGGTTCGCGACCACGACGTGAGACCGATCAGGCGACGGAAACGCGGCGTGGGCCTGCTCGCCGACGTGGAGACAGGCGACCGGCGCCCGGGTCGCCGCGAGCATGAACAGGAGGTGGCCGCTCGCGACGTACGAGACGATGGCGTGGGCGTGCGTGTGGTCGAAGGCGATCATGTGAGGCCGTCGCGGCACCGAGCCGGTCCGCTCGCGGCAGAACCCCTGGACCCGGCCGCCCAGGTCGATCACCTCGGGGACCGCGCGCGCGGCCGGGCCCCCGGTCAGCGCCTCACCCGGGTAGATGTAGAGCGTGCCGCCACCGTCCGGCGTCGTGTCCGCCTGATCGATGACCCAGATTTCGTATTGGACGGCGGCGGCGACACCCGGGAGTCCTCCGACGCCGAACCCGGCGACCGCCGCGCCGAGGAGGCACGCGAGCGTCGCCGTGCCCCTCACGCTGGGCTCCCGCGCGGCTCGCGCTTCCCCACCTCGTGGAACCGCTCGTGAATCGGCGGGCGTGCGACGCGGGACGGGGCGCGCTCAGCCACCCGGGCAGACGGCACCGGTGTCGGCCCAGGCCTGGATCAAGGCGCCGAAGGCGGCCTGAGTGCCGGGGGCGGGCTCCCGGCCGACGCCCGGCGACCACGCCCAGCCGACGAGGGAGTCGTGGGTCACGTGCTCGACGATCTCGGCGAGGCTATGGCCACCGTTGCGCGAGGGATCTTTGACCTGCGCGCAGATCTCGGCGAGGGACCGGCCCTGCCAGGCCATCGTCACCGGCGCGAGGTGCCAGTTCGGGTGGCCGGGCATGCCGACCGCATCGTAGTTCGCGGCCTGGTGGCAGGCCGTGCAGCGCAACCCGGCCACGCCGTGGCCGTCGGCCCCGCGACGCACCCAGGGCTGATGCGGATGACCGTTCTCGCCTTGCAGCGGCCGGTCCCCGGCCGGGTGGCAGTTGACGCAGCGCGGGTGCTGCAGCACCTTGCCGGCCTCGACGAACAGCGCGGTCGAGCGCTGCCGCTCCTCGGCGATCCCGGCGAAGGCGCTGGGGGGCGAGAGCTCCCGGCCGCCCTGCGCCACGGCGGCGTCCGGCGCCAGCCACACGGCGAGGCCGGCGGCCGCCACGGCCAGGAGAGCGCCGGCGATCAGACCCTCGACGGCTCGCGGCCGCATCGGCATGGTCCTCTCCCGCCTCAGGCCGTCAGCCGGGCAAAGGGCAGGCGCCGCACCCGCCGCCCGGTGAGATGGAACAGCGCGTTGGCGACGGCGGGCGCGATGGGGGGCACGCCCGGCTCCCCGACGCCGGTGGGCGCCGCCGCGGAGGGCACGATGTGCACCTCCACTTCCGGCATGTCCTCGATGCGGAGCGGGCGGTAGGTGTCGAAGTTCGCCTGCTGGACGCGGCCCTGGACGAGCGTGATCTCGCTCCACAGCGCTCCGCCCAGGCCGTAGCCGAGGCCGCCCTCCATCTGCGCCCGGATGACGTCCGGGTTGATGGCGATGCCGCAGTCGACCGCGCAGACGACGCGCTCGACCCGGGGGAGCCCGTCCGGTCCGAGGGAGACCTCCGCGACCTGCGCCACGAAGCTGTTGAAGGACTCGTGCACGGCCACGCCCCGGGCCCGACCCGGCGGCAGCGGCCGGCCCCAGTCCGCCTTCTGGGCGGCCAAATCCAGCACGCCCCGATGGCGCGGGTGGTTCCGGAGCAGGCTTCGGCGGACGTCGACCGGGTCCCGCCCCGCCGCGTGCGCCAGCTCGTCGAGGAAGGTCTCCGTGGAGAAGGCGGTGTGCGTGCTACCGACCGAGCGCCACCAGAGCACCGGCACGCCGACCTCGGTCGTGTGGAGCTCGACGCCCAGGCTCGGGATGTCGTAGGGGAGCGTGGTCGCGCCCTCGACCGAGGTCCCGTCGATGCCGTTCTTCACGAACCCGGCCTCGAACGCGGTGCCCTTGAGAATGGACTGGCCCACGATCCGCTGCGTCCAGCCGACGATGCGGCCGGCCGGATCGAGGCCCGCGCGGAGGTGGTGCACGTAGAGCGGCCGGTATCGGCCGCCCGTGATGTCGTCCTCGCGGGTCCAGACCAGCTTCACCGGCTGCCGCCCGCCGATCGCCCTGGCGATGCTGGCCGCCTCGCCGGCCACGTCGCCGTTCGGCGTCGCCCGCCGGCCGAAGCTGCCGCCCGCGAGCTGGGTGTGAATGCGGACCTTCTCCGGCGGCAGGCCCACGGCCTGGGCGACGACCGCCTGGTCGATCGTCGGCAACTGGGAGCCCGCCCAGACCTCGCAGCCGTCCGGCGCGAGCCGCACGACGCAGTCCAGGGGCTCCATGGGGGCGTGCGCGAGATACGGGAACTCGTAGACGGCCTCCAGCACGCGGGCCGCCCCGGCGATGGCCGCCTCCGGGTCCCCATCCCATCGCGCGCGGGCCCCGGGCTGCCGGGCGAGCGTCCGGTACGCGGCGAACAGCTCCTCGCTCCCTCGCGTCTCGGCGCCGCTCTCGTCCCAGTCGATCCGGAGCGCCTGGCGCCCCTGCCGCGCCGCCCAGAAGCTGCGCGCCAGCACGGCGACGCCCGCCGGCACCGGGACGACATCGGTGACGCCCGTCACCTGGAGGGCCGCGGACGCATCGAAGGACCGGACCCTGGCCCCGAACCGCGGCGGCCGCGCGATCAGCGCCGTGAGCATGTCGGGGAGGTAGACGTCCATGGTGAACTGGGCCGACCCGTCGGTCTTGGACTTCCCGTCCAGCCGCGGGAGGCGGCGGCCGACGAGCTTGAAGTCTTTCGGATCCTTGAGCTTCACCTCCGCGGGCGCGGGCAAGGCCGCCGCCTTGGCGGCGAGCTCGCCGAAGGTGGCGCGGCGACCCGTCCGGGCATGGGAGAGCACGCCGCGCTCGACCGTGATCTCGTCAGCCGGGACGCCCCACTCGCGCGCCGCGGCGGCGACGAGCATCGCCCGCGCCGTGGCGCCCGCCTTGCGGAGCTGCTCCCAGGAGTTCGCCACCGAGGTGCTGCCGCCCGTGCCCTGCAGGGGGCCGAAGGCGAGATTGTTGTAGCGCGTGGCGTCGGCCGGCGCCGACTCCACCCGCACCTGCGACCAGTCGGCGTCCAGCTCCTCGGCCAGGATCGTCGCCAGCCCGGTGTAGGTGCCCTGCCCGAACTCGATGTGCTTGGCGACGATCGTCACCGTGTTGTCGGGGGCGATGCGCACGAACGCGTTCGGCGCCAGCACCCCGCCGGTCTGCGCGATGGCTCGGCCGACGGGCAGATCGAATCCGATCAGCAGGCCCACGCCGGCGGCGGCGCCGCCCTGGAGGAACCGACGGCGGGTCAGCGGGAGCGGCGGGAGCGGTGCGGTCCTTCGGGCCAGCATGGCTACCCTCCGAGCGTCCTGGCCGCCTCGTGGATGGCGGCGCGGATGCGGACGTAGGTAGCGCAGCGGCAGACGTTGCCGGTCATCCCCGCGTCGATGTCGGCGTCAGACGGTCGTGAGCGCTCGGCGAGGAGCGCGATGGCCGACATGATCTGCCCGGATTGGCAGTATCCGCACTGCACGACGTCGAGCCGGCGCCAGGCGTCCTGGACGGCCTGCGCCACCCGGCCGGAGACTCCCTCGATCGTCACGACCTCGCGGCCCTGGACCGCCCCGACCGGGGTCACGCACGCGCGCGCCGCCTGGCCGTTGATGTGGACCGTGCAGGCGCCGCACTGGGCGACCCCGCAGCCGAACTTGGTCCCGGTCAGCCGCAAGTCGTCGCGGAGCACCCACAGGAGCGGGGTGTCCGGGTCGACATCCACCGAGCGCGCCGTGCCGTTGACCCGCAACGTCACCATGGGTGATCCCCTTCTGGCTATCCGGAGTTCGAACCGACGGCGACCCGTGGCATGGGTCGCCTCAGCACGTTGCCCTGTCGGGCCGAGGGGAGCGAGGCCCCAACGGACTCACACCGCCGAACGGACGCTCTTGAACGAAGCCTGTCGCGCCATGCAGGCCCTGTCAAGGGCTACTCCTGCCGGCGGGCGCTCTCGGGCCCCGGCCTCCGGTCGATTCCCGCCGGGGACTCCCGAGTCCAGCCGCCGCCCAGCGCCTTGTAGAGCTGGACGACCGCCACGAGCTGGGCGCCGAGCGTCCGGCTCTGCGCGAGCTCCGCGGCGAGCAGCGTGCGCTGGGCGTCGAGCACGTTGAGGTAGCTCGTGAGCCCGCTCGTGTAGCGCAGCTCGGCGATGGCGAGCGCCTCCCGCGAGGCCCGGACCGCCGCGTCCTGCTCGGCCAGCGCCTCCCGGGCCTTGCGGTGCGCGACGAGCGCGTCCTCCACCTCGCGGAAGGCCTGCTGGATCGCCTGCTCGTAGCGCAGGAGGGCTTCCCGCTCGCGGGCCTCGACGAACGCCAGGTTCGCGCGGTTTCGCCCGGCGTTGAAGATCGGGACCGTCACCGTGGGTCCGAATTGCCAGATGCGCGAGGGGCCCGTGAAGAGGTCGGAGAGCGCTACGCTCTCGACGCCGAAGAAGCCCGTGAGGCTGATCTGCGGGAAGAACGCCGCCCGGGCCACGCCGATGCGCGCATTGGCGGCCACCAGGGTCGCCTCGGCCTGCCGGACGTCGGGGCGCCGCGCGAGGAGGGCCGACGGGAGCCCGGCCGGCACGGCCGGCGGAAAGGTCTGCCCGGTGAGCGGCCGGCCGCGGCGGATCCCGCCCGGATTGCGCCCGAGGAGGATGCTGAGCTGGTTCTCGGTCTGCGTGACCTGACGCTCCAGGCCCGGGACCTGGGCGGCGGTGCTCGCGAGCTCGGCCTCGGCCTGGCGTAGCTCGAGCGCGGAGCTCACGCCGGACTCGAACCGGTCCCGGACCAGGTCGAGCGATTGCCGCCGGGACGCGACGTTCCGCCGCGTGGTCTCGAGCTCGAGATCGAGCTCGCGAAGCTGGAGGTACGCGGCGGCGACGTCGCCGACGAGCGTCATCACGACGGCGTGCCGGGCCTCCTCGCTGGCCAGGAGCTCGGCGCGAGCGGCCTCGCTGGCCCGCCGCAGCCGGCCCCAGAGGTCGAGCTCGAAGGACAGGTCGGCCGCCGTGGACAAGAGCCTGAACTCGCCGCCCTGTCCCCGGGGTCGGACGGTGTCCGACGTGCGGTTCTCGGTCGCGCTGGCGCCGGCGTCCACCTGCGGGAACTGGGCCGCCCGCGTGACGCCGAGCTGGGCCCGCGCCTGCTCGACCCGCGTCACCGCGATCCGGAGGTCCTTGTTCTCCTCGATGGCGCTCCGGATGAGCTCGCGAAGCTCGTCGTCCTCGAAGAGGGTCCACCAGGGCAGGTCGGCGAGCGAGCCGGCGTCGGCGGCCGGCAGGCTCTCCCGCCAGGCGGTCGGGGTCGGCACGGTCGGGCGCCGGTAGTCGGGGCCGAGCGTGCAGCCCGCGAGGACGAGGACCAGCGTCGCCAGCGCGGCGATCCGTCTCATCCTGCTTCGCCATCGGCCGGCGCCCGCGCGGACAGCGCCAGATCGAGCTGCGGTCGGCCCGCGCCGGCGTTCGGCGGCGAACCCGGGACAGGATGGGCCCGGCCGCGGCGCCGGCTCCGCCGGACCGAAGCGAGCCGCTCCACCAGGACGTAGAACCCCGGCACCAGGAGGACGCCCAGCACCGTCACCGCGAGCATCCCCCCGAACACGGTCGTCCCGATCGAGTGCCGGCTCGCCGCCCCCGCCCCGCTCGCGACGAGCAAGGGGACCGCGCCCAGGATGAACGCGAAGGACGTCATGAGGATGGGACGGAAGCGCAGGCGGGCCGCCTCCCGCGCCGCCTCGCCGGCCGTCAGGCCGTGCTCGCGGCGCGCCTGGGCGAACTCCACGATGAGGATCGCGTTCTTGCTGGCGAGGCCGATGAGGAGGGCGAGACCGATCTGGGCGTAGACGTCGTTCGCCAGCCCCCGCAGCCAGAGCGAGCCCAGGGCCCCGAAGACCCCGAGCGGCACGGTCAGGATCACGGCCAGCGGGATCAGCCAGCTCTCGTACTGGGCGGCCAGCACGAGGAAGACGAACAGGGCCGACAGGGCGAAGACGACGCCGGCCTGGCTCCCCGACTCGATCTCCTGGAAGGCCAGACCCGTCCACTCGTGAGCCACGCCGGCCGGAAGGCGCCGCGCCAGCTCCTCCATGGCCGCGATGGCCTGGCCGGAGCTGGCTCCCGGGGCCGTGTCGCCCGCGATCTCCGCGGAGCGGTAGAGGTTGTAGTGGGCGATCGTGTCGGGGCCGGTGATGGGCCGGACGCGGACGAGCGTGCCGAGCGGCACCATCTGGCCGGGCTGGCCGCGGACGTAGAGCCGCCCGACGTCGCTGGGGGTGGCGCGGAAGCCGGGCTCGGCCTGGAGCTGGACCCGCCAGACGCGGCCGAAGGCGTTGAAGTCGTTGACGTAGAGCGAGCCGAGGAAGATCTGGAGGCTTGCGAAGACGTCGGAGAGCGGCACGCCGAGCGCCTTGGCCTTGGCGCGATCGACCTCGGCGTCGAGCTGGGGCACGCCCGGCCGGAAGGCGGTGAAGAGACCGGTGAGCTCCCGGCGCTGGCCTGCTGCCTCCACGAGCTGGCGCGCGGCCGCGCCCAGGTCCTCGAGCGCGCCACTGCCGACCGCCTGGAGCTCGAGCTGGAACCCGCCGCCGGAGCTGATCCCGCGGATCGGCGGCGGCGGGAAGACCACGACCACGGCGTCCTGGATCCGGGCGAACCGCGCGCGCAGATGCGCCAGGATCGCCTGCGCCTGGAGCTCGGGCCGCTTCCGCTCCGACCAGGGCGCGAGTCGCGGGAAGAGGGAGGCGACGTTCGGGCCGTTGACGCCGGAAATGAAGCTCCGGCCGCCGAAGGCGACGACGTTGGTGACCCCCGGCGTCTCCAGCAGGATCTGCTCGACCTGACGGACGACCGCGTCGGTGCGCTCGAGCGACGCCGCGTCGGGGAGCTGGACGTTGACCAGCAGGTACCCCTGGTCCTCGGTGGGGGCAAAGCCCGTGGGCACGGTGCGGAGCAGCGCATAGGTGGCTCCCACCAGCACCAGGAACACGGCCAGCGCCAGCGTGGCCCGCCGCACGATCTGCCCGACTGTGCGGTCGTAGCCCGCGGTGACGCGCGCGAAGCCCGCGTTCCAGGCCCGCGCCAGCCAGCGCCGGCGCCCGGTGCCCGCAGGCCGCAGGAGCAGGGCACTGAGGGCGGGCGTCAGCGTCAGGGCGTTGACCGCGGAGAGCCCGACGGACACGGCGATGGTCAGCGCGAACTGGCGGTAGAGCCGGCCGGTGATGCCGGGCAGGAACGCGATCGGGATGAACACCGCCATCAGCACGAGCGCGGTGGCGACGACGGGCCCTGTCACCTCGGCCATCGCCCGGCGGGCGGCGGCTCTCGGCGCCAGGGCCTCCTCGTCCAGGTGGCGCTGGGTGTTCTCCACCACCACGATGGCGTCGTCCACGACGATGCCGATGGCGAGGACGAGACCGAAGAGCGTGAGCGTGTTGATGGAGAACCCGAACGCGCTGATGACGGCGAACGTCCCGACGAGCGAGACCGGGATCGTCAGCGTGGGGATGAGCGTCGTGCGCCAGTCCTGGAGGAAGACGTAGACGGTGAGGATCACGAGCCCGATGGCGATGAGGAGCGTCTGGACGACTTCCTCGATCGACACGCGGACGAACTGGGTCGTGTCGTACGGCAGCGTGTACGCGACCCCGCTCGGGAAGCGCGGCGCCAGGCGCTCCATCGCGGCGCGGATCCCGCGGTCCACGTCGAGGGCGTTGGCCCCGGGGAGCTGGAAGATGCCGACGAGCGCCCCGGGCTTGCCGCCGATGCGGCCGAATCCCCCGTAGCTCTGCGCGCCGAGCTCCACGCGGGCGACGTCGCGCAGCCGGAGGGCGGAGCCGTCGGGGCGGGTGCGGAGGATGATGTCCTCGAACTCGGGAACCGTGGACAGGCGCCCGCGCGTGGTCACCGTGTACTGGAACGGCTGGCCCGGGGGCGC
Organism: Candidatus Rokuibacteriota bacterium; assembly: GCA_044866005.1. Taxonomy (GTDB): domain Bacteria; phylum Methylomirabilota; class Methylomirabilia; order Rokubacteriales; family DASRDR01; genus JBIOTN01. The sequence goes on from JBIOTN010000232.1 coordinate 42,736, forward strand.
CGGGGGCTGCCCGATCTGGCCGGCCGCCGCCTGGACGTTCTGCTCGCGGACCGCGTCGGTCACGTCGCCGGCCGTGAGGCCGAGGCTCGCCAGCCGGTCGGGGTTCAGCCAGATGCGCATCCCGTAGTCTCGCCCGTTGAACACGGTCACCTGCCCCACGCCGGGCACCCGCTTCAGGACGTCGACCACCTGGAGCGTGGCGTAGTTCGAGAGGTAGAGCTCGTCGCGGCTGCCGTCGGGCGAGGTCAGCGCCACGATCTCCACGAGGTCGGGGGACTGCTTGGTGATGGTGAGCCCCTGGCGGACCACGTCGGCAGGGAGCTTGGCCTCGGCGATGGCCACCCGGTTCTGGACGTCCACGGCGGCGATGTCGAGGTCGGTGCCGACCTTGAACGTCACGGCGAGGCTCATCGTGCCGTCGCTCCCGCTGCGGGAGGACATGTACATCATGTTCTCCACGCCGTTGACCTGCTGCTCGATCGGCGTGGTCACGGTCTGCTCGACCACCTCGGCGCTCGCCCCCGGATAGGTGGCCTGGACGACCACCTGGGGCGGCGTGATCTCCGGATACTGCGCGATCGGGAGGAACGGGATCGCCACCGCCCCCGCCACGACGATGACGATCGCCAGGACCGAGGCGAAGATGGGCCGGTCGATGAAGAAGTTGACGAGCACGCCGGTCAGCTCCCCGCCGCGGATCCGCGGCCGCCGGGCTCGGCCGGCATCGCTTCCAGCGTCGGCTCCACGCGGAGCCCGGGCCGGATCTGCTGGAGCCCGCGGACCACGACGTGCTCGCCCGGCCGGACGCCGTCCTCGACGACCCACAAGGCCCCGAGCCGCGGCCCCAGCCGCACCGTGCGCGCCGACACCTCCTCGTCCGCGCCCACCACGAACAGGGCGGCGGTGCCCTGGCTCTCCTGGACCGCCGCCTGGGGGACGACGAGCGCGCCGGCCCGCTCCTCGAGGAGGACGCGCAGCCGGACGAACTGACCCGGCTGGAGCAGCCGCTCCGGGTTCGGGAACGTGGCCCGCAGGGCCAGCGTCCCGGTCCGCGGGTCCACCGCGCGATCGACGAAGTCGAGCCGGCCCTCGTGCCGGTAGGCCGTGTCGTCCGGCAGCGTGAGGGTGATCCCCGACGGGCCCGGCCGCGTCCGCATGTCGGCCTGGCGACGTCGCCAGGCCTGGAGCGCCTCGCGCTCGCTGACGCTGAAGGTGACGTACATCGGATCGAGCGTGGAGACGGTCGCGAGCAGCGTCGCCTCTCCCTTCCCGACGAGGCTGCCCACGCGGACCTCCGCCTTGCCCATGCGGCCCGTGACCGGCGAGCGGACGGTCGTGTAGCCGAGGTTCAGCTCGGCCTGCTCGACGGCCGCCCGGCCCGTGTCGAGCGTCGCCGCCGCGGCCTTCTCGTCCGCCTCGGCCTGCTCGAGCTCCTGCCGGCTCACCGCCTGCCGCTCGTAGAGGGGGCGATACCGCGCGGCGACCTGGCGGGCGTTGGCGAGCCGCGCCTCGTCCCGGGCGAGCTGGGCCTTCGCGTTGTCGAGGGCGACGCGGAGCGGCCGGGGGTCGATGACGAACAGGACGTCCCCGGCCCTGACGTCGGCGCCGTCGGGCACGACCTGCTGCTCGAGGAATCCCTCGACCCGGGCGCGGACCTCGACGGTCTTGACCGCCTCCGTCTGGCCGACGTACTGGCCGTACACCGGCACCGCGCGCTGCGCGACGGCGACCACCGTCACTGCCGGCGGCCGGGGCGCCGGGCGGGCCTCCGGCGCACGGCCACAGCCGGCGACGCCCGCCAGCGCAAGGCCGAGCGCGAGCGCGAGCCAGCGCGGCCCCCGGCGGTCCATCACCGCCGCCTCGCCGCGCCTGGCCCCACGGCCGCCTCGGGACGCTCGCGGTCCTCCCCGTTGGCGGCCAGGAGCCCGCTCAGCAACATGCCGAAGAGCACGCTTCCCACGATCATCAGGGCCAGGCTCAGCCACAGCATCTCTCGTGTCCTCTGGTCACACCGCTCAACGCCACCACCACGGGTGCCACCCTTCCCAGCGCTTCGCCGCCTCACGCCGTTCCCGCGCGATCTCGTCCCGCGCGTCGAAGCGCTCGTACGCCTGCCCGGCATCCGTCGCCGGGCCCGAGCGGGTGGCGGCGCAGCCCGAGAGCGGCAGGGCCACGGCCAGCGCGAGCGCCAGGATCCATCGGTCGATCGCCATCTCCCACCTCCGTTCTGCAATGCCGGGGACAATCCACGCCGCGTGCCAATCGAGGGCTCTGGCGGGAACACGCGGATCGGCCACGGCTTACGCGCGACGGGATGGTGGCCCGCTCGAACGCCTCGGATGCGTGGAATCAGACAGGTGTGGGAAAACAGTCAGCGGCCGCGACGCCGACGGCGCGGCGGGGTCGCGGTACAATGCCTCTATGCCGCCGGACGCGCTCGCCGTCGCCCTCGGCCGGATGGCCCGGGCCGTTTCCGAGACCCTCGAGCTCAAGGAGGTCTTCGCGCGCGTCGCCGAAGCCGCGGCCACCGTCCTTCCCTTCGACACGATGGTCGTGTTCCGGGTCGAGGGCCCGGGCACGTTCGCGCTCTACTCGTTCGCCGGGATCAAAGGGGACGGGCGCCTCACGATCCGCCTCGAGGACTTCTCCCCGCCGATCCGGCCGCTGGCCAGCGGCGCCCGGCGGATCGACGACGTCGCGGACGTGCTGGACCCGAGCTTCTTCGTGGACGGGCGACTTCAGGAGGACGGGATCCGATCGCTCCTGCACGTCCCCCTCCTGCGGGGCGAGCAGCTCGGCGGGTTCGTGGGGGTGGGATCCCAGAAGCCGGGCGTCTTCACGGCGGAGCACGAGGAGGCGCTCCAGTCGATCGCCGATCTCCTGGGCCTGGCCCTCGAGCACGGCCGGCTGTGGAACCTCGACACCGAGCGACGCCGGCGGCTGGACGCGATCGATTCGCTGCTCTCGGTGCTGGCGGAAAGCCTCGACGTGCGCGGGATCTTCAACCGGGTCTCGGAGATCGTGCAAGCCGTGCTGCCGCACGACCGCCTGATGCTGACCTCGCTGAGCGCGGACCGTCGCGAGCTGACCGTGGACGCCGTCTCTGGCGAGCCGGTCTCGGACTTCCCGAGCCGGATGCCGGTGGGCGAACCGGGCGCCTGCGCCCCGGAACGGGAGTACGTGCTGATCGCGGATGTGGAGGAGGAGCGGGAAGCCGGCTCCAAGCACTGCGGCTGGTGTCGGTCGCACGACTTTCGCTCGCTGCTCAAGATCCCGCTGCGCCTCGACGGCGGCCTGGGGTCACTCCTCTTCCTGTCGCGGACCCCGCGCCAGTACTCGGAGGACGACGTGGTCGTGGCGCGCCGCGTGGCCGACCACGTGAGCCTGGCCCTCTCGCATCAGCGCCTGGCCGAGGAGGAGCAGCGCGCGGCCGCGGCGCGGGCGCGGGCCGCGCAGCTCGAGGAGCGTGTGCAGGCGCTCACGGACGAGCTTTTGACGACGCGGGGCTATCACCGCGTCGTCGGCGAATCCGTGCAGTGGAAGGACGTCCTGACCCAGGCGGCGAAGGTCGCCCCGACCGAGACCACCGTCCTCCTCACGGGAGAATCGGGGACGGGCAAGGAGGTCGTGGCGCGGCTGATCCACCGGGGCTCTCCGCGCGCCGGCGGGCCGTTCGTGGCGCTCAACTGCGCCGCTCTCCCCGAGACGCTCCTCGAGTCGGAGCTGTTCGGTCACGAGAAGGGAGCGTTCACCGGCGCCACGGCGGCGCGCCCCGGCCGGATCGAGCAGGCGGCCGGCGGCGTGCTGTTCCTCGACGAGGTGGGCGAGATGAGCCCGGCCGTCCAGGCCAAGCTCCTGCGCGTCTTACAGGAGCGCGAGTATCAGCGCCTGGGCGGGACGCGCCCGCTCAAGGCGGACGTGCGCCTGCTGGCGGCCACGAACCGGAACCTGGAGGCGGCCCTCGCCCGCGGGGAATTCCGCGAAGACCTCTACTATCGGCTTCGGGTCTTCGAGATCTGGCTTCCACCGCTCCGCGAGCGACCCGAGGACATCCTGCCGCTGGCCGGGGCCTTCCTGGAGGAGATCGGCCCGACCGTGGGCCGGCCGGCAGCGGGCATCTCGCGGGAGGCCCGCGACGCCCTGCTCGGCTACCCCTGGCCCGGCAACGCCCGCGAGCTGCGCAACGCGCTCGAGCGGGCGACGATCCTCTGTGACGGCGGCCTGATCACGGTGGAGCACCTGCCGATCGGCGTGCGGCGGCCGGAGCCGGCGCCGGACCCGGGCCGGGCCGGCACCGACGCCTGGCCGGCCGACGGGGTCACCCTGGAAGGGGTCGAGCGCGAGCTGATCGCGAAGGCGCTCAAGGAGGCCCGGAACAACCGCTCGCGAGCCGCGCGGCTCCTCGGTATCACCCGCTCGCAGCTCTACTACCGGATGGAGAAGCACGGCCTCGGCGTCGAGCGCGCCCGCTCCGCGGAGTGATCCCGGCGCCGCGCTCGCCGCCGGGACGGCTGCTGCCTGTCTTCCCACACCTGTCTGATTCCACGCAGCGCCGGCGCTGGCCCGCCCCATCGCCCGTTCGCGCTGAACCGTCGGCGTTTCGCCGACTTGCTCGCCAGTCCGCTGCTTGGCACGCTCCGTGGAAAGGTGGGGCGCAGGAGGACGGGCCATGTCGCAGCGAAGCGTGGAGCTGGTGATCGGCAGGCTGGCGACGGACGAAGCGTTCCGGTGCCGGTTCGTGGCGAGCCGGGAGGCCGTGCTCGAGGAGCTCGTCGCCGGGGGCCTCCCGCTCACCCCGGTCGAGCGCCGCGCCCTGCTCGATCTCGACGTGGCCGCGTGCGAGCGCTTCGCCACGCGCCTGGATCCCCGCCTCCAGAAGATCAGCGTGCGGAGCGATCCGTCTTGATGGCCGGGCAGGCAGGGAGGACCGCGGGGTCCTCGAGCGGCGCCTCGAGCCCGCGTGCTGGCAGGGGGTCAGGACGTCAGCCACCCGACCGCTTGCGGCCTCGGCTCAGAGGGCGTCGGCGAGCTCGGTGACGGCGTCCATGATGGAGTTGATCAGGCGGTCGTAGCCGCCGTGCTCGCGGATCATCGCGCTCCAGTCGTTCTCGCTCCCCGCGAACATGAAGCTCACCGCCCGCTCGTCGGCCCGGATGTACTCCGAGCGAAAGCGGCCGAGCCGCTCCACGAGGGGCCGGTTGGCCGTCACGCGCCCGGCGAGCGCTGGATCGACGGTGTAGAGGTCGCCCGCGTTGAACCCGATGCGGGCCGCCCGGGGCAGGGGGTCCGCCGGCTTGATCGTGGAGAAGTCGCTCAGGACGTCGAGCCGGGCCGCCGCGGGCTTGCCGTGGCGCGCGACGACGAAGAACGACAGCGGCTGTCCGATGGCCTGGGACAGCGCCCGGTCGAGCGGGCTGCCGACCACGTTCCGGATGTGCTCGCCCTGGCCGGTCAGGAAGGCCGCCACGCCGCCCAGCTCGCGTCCGGCCTCGCCCATCGCCAGGCGCGCGCCGTAGCGGCCCCAGACCTCGCCGGCCTGGGCGCGGAAGAGGACCTCGTAGCCACGGTGGACCTTGCGCAGGTACTGCTCGCGGTTGTCGCCGACCACGGTGGGCTCGAGGCCGGTCTTCGCCTTGAAGTCTTCCACGGCGTTCCGCCCGGCCGCGCCCGCCGCACAGCCGGCCGTCGCCATCAGGAGGAGCCCGACCCCCGCCGCCCGTCCCGTCCGCATGCGTCCCTCCCTTGCGCTCGCGCGCGCCCCGCCGGTCTCCGCCCCCGCCCGCCCGGGCCCTCGGGCCCCGGTGGCGAGCCCGATTTCCGACCGAGCGTACCCCTCCCGCCGGGCTGACGCCAAGGAAAGCCGCGCCGCCGGACGACCGCGCCGCCGCCAGGTCCCGAAAAGCAAAGCGGCGCGGACACCGAAGTGCCCGCGCCGCTCCGTCCCGCTGACAGCGGGTGCCGGCCGGTCGCTACCAGCGCGGCGTGCGGCGCTGACCGCCGCCCGCCCCCCCGCCGAAGCGGGAGCCACCACCGGACCGCGAGCCTGCGCCCGGCGAGTTGGCGACGCTCACCGTCAACTTCCGGCCCTCGAAGGGCTGGTCGTGCAGCTTGCTGATCGCCTCCTGGGCCTCGGCCGCCGTGGACATCTCCACGAAGCCGAAACCGCGGGACTGGCCGGAGAACCGGTCAGTGATCACCGTGGCGGATTCCACGGTGCCGCACTGGCCGAAGTACTCCCGCAGGCTCTCGGAGGTGGTGGAATAGGACAGACCGCCGACGTACAGCTTGGACGCCATTGGGCGCCTCCTTCACCCCCCACGTTGGGGGTGAGACTCTTCCGCACGAGAAATCACGCCCCGGACACGCGGAAGGCCTACCGGAGGCGAGGCCGGATCGAGCACCGGATCGGCGCGGCAATCAGGCAGATGTCGAGAGTATACACGAGCCGGGGGACACCAGGCAACCCCGCTCATAGACTCCGCTTGCGCCCTCTGATGCCGCGGCGGCTCCCCTTGGCCTTGAACGGCTTGTGCCGCGGCGCCGCCCCCCCGGAGGGCCGAGAGCCGGGACCGAAGGACGGGCCGGACGGCCGGTCGGGCCGGAACCCCCCGGACCGCGGCGGCCGGTGTTCCGCGGGATCGAGCCGCAGCGTTCGACCGTCCAGGTCGCGCGCGTTGAACAGCCGGATCGCCTCGGCGGCCTCCGCCTCGCTCGCGAACTCCACGAACGCGAAGCCTCGGGGCCGGCCGGTCTCCCGATCGGTGGGCAGGTGGACGTCCACGATGCTGCCGGCCGCCGACAGGTACTGCGTGAGCTGCTGCGGGGTGGTCTGGAAGCTCAGGTTACCGACAAAGATCTTCGCGGGAATAGCTGCCTCCTTCCGGGCGTTTGCTGGCCTAACGATCGTGCGAGCGCCGGGCCGCCCGGCGCCGCCGCTTCCGGGCCTCGGCCTGCTTCCGCTTCCGCTTCACCGAGGGCTTTTCGTAATAGGCCCGCCGCTTCATCTCCTTGAAGACGCCTCCGTCGACCATCTCCTTCTTGAGGGCCTTCAGGGCGGGCTCGATCTGGTTGTCGAAGACCTCGATCTTCACCGGGACCTCCCGCGTCGCCGGCAAGCCCGGCCTGACCCGGGGCGGCGTCGGCCCGGCGCGCGATCCGTCACGCCGGGTTCCGAGCACAGCCGTCGTGCTCGCACCGGCATGGCGTCTCGGCCGATCCGCCCCGTGCGCCCAGAGCGGCGCACGCCTCGCTGCAGTAACGCCGTTCGGGCCGGGCGGCGCACCCGCACGCGGGGTGCCGGCAGGGGGAGTCCTGGAAAGCGGACGACGGCCCCGCGTTCGCGAAGCGGGACAACGGGCGCGGCCACTGGTGACCCACTCGGGGGACCCCCCTGCCACCAGCTCCGCGGGAATGCCTGGCGACACTGTCAAGGATAGCCGGACGCCGACGGTTTGACAACTCGACGTCGATCCGAGCAAATGTCCGCCCCGTGCCGCCGCCGGCACCCGCCTTGCATCCTCCGGACGCGTCCCCAGTCGAGACTGGCTGGCACCAGGAAACGGAAGGGCCGCAATGAGAGCACTGACGACGTGGATTCTGGCCGCCGCGCTCCTCGCCGGCGTCGCTCACGGCGCGCTGGCCCAAGACCGCACAACCCCCGGCACGCGAGTCGCCCCCAGGACCCCTCCCGAGGCGGACCGGCTCAAGCAGGTCGACGGCACCGTGCGGGCGCTCGACCGGCAGATCAAGTGGGTCCGGGTCTCCGGCGGGGTTACGACCGGCGACACGACGCTGCAGATGGTCGACGACACGCAGATCCTCGTCGACGGCCGGGTGGGCTCGCTCGAGGACCTGCGCGAAGGGGACGTGGTCAAGGCGGCCTACGAGAGCCGCTATGGTATCAACCTCGCCCGCTCCATCGAGGCCACGTCCGGCGGACGGTCCGAGCGCGGGCCCCGATCGCCCCGCCGGTAGTCGTCCGGCCGCACGCGATCGTCACTCGCCGACGGCCCGCTTGCCGATCGGGCGGCGCGGCGGGACGCGCTTCGGCGTGACCCGATCGCCCTTGCCATACGCCCCCGCGACCGGGCTCGTCGCGGGCATCGGATTGATCCCGTGGCGAGACGACGCGACCTTCCGGCTCGTCGACTGGAGCCCTCGCTTCCCCGATGTCTGCCGTCCCATGACGACTCCTCCTTTCGCCTCGGCTGACCGACCGGACGCCTCGGCTGAGTGGACCATGCGACCCGGATCCCGCTGCAAGACCCGCACCGCCGGGACGGACGGCGGACGGAACGCGGGACGGACGGCGGACGGAACGCGGGATGGACGGCGGACGGAACGCGGCGACGGGAACGCGTGGGGCGGTGGGCCGAAGAGCGAACGAGCGAGCCGAGCCCGGATGGGCTACGACGACGGCAGACGGACCGCGGCGAGGCGCTCGATCAGCCGTTCATGGTCCACCGGCTTCACGAGGCGCGCGTCCAGCCTGCGATCCGCCCCCGCAACCACGCCTGCTTGCCGGTTGGCGCGCCTGCACATGAGCGGCTCGTCGTGGATCTGGTCGGCGTGCAGCATCCCGACCAACCGGCCTCCGCGCCGCCGGCTAGCTGAGCTCGCCGGGGGAGAGCAGCCGCTCCTCGTATTCCTCCAGCGCGGCTTGCCACTGCCGGAGCTCGTCCCGGGAGCACGCCCTGGCATTCTGCTCCGTCACGAGCCTCCCGGTGCGCCGGTAGGCGTGGATGAGCGCGGGACCGATCCCCGCCTCTTCCATCGCGGCGATGATGGCTGCATCGAAGCGAGCCTGGTCGATGGGCCCGGAAGCGTCCGCCTCGGCGTCGAAGAACACGGGATCCCCGGGGCCCGCCGCCCGACCGAACTTGTGCTCGAAGCGCGCGCGCAGCTCGTGCACGAGCCGCAGGCCTGCGGGAGTCAGGCGAACCGGTGGCCGGCGCCTCCCGCCTCGCGCCGGCCGTGCGGGGAGCCTGCCTTGCGCGGCCGTCGGCCGGTCGCGGCTCACCATCCGTCCGCTGCCGGTCCCTGCTGCCGGGCCGCCCGATCGGCTTCCACCGCCTTGATCTCCTCGCTGAACATCTCCGGGCGGAGCGGGCACGGCGGCTCGTTCGCCTCGACGTACTGACATTCGGCCTGGTCGCACTGGACGAAATACCCGGAGGGCCGCCTCAGTCCGTTGGGCCGCCTCAGCCGGATGAATACCGTTTCCGACACCACCGGGCACCAGAACTCTCGCGCCTGCGCTCGACGCATCCGTCCCCCTTCCCTTGAGCCGCGTCACCGCGTGAACATCGGTTCCCGGACCTCCTCCAGCGCATGCCACCGCCGGTGACTGAAGTCGTACTCCCACACCCGCCCGGTGTCGTCCAGCGCGTACACGTGCGCGAAGCTCTCCGAGTCCTGAGCCGCGGTGATCTGGATGAATTTCGACTCGGCCATCTGCCCTCCTTCGGCGACGCGGCGACGGGCGGGGCACGGCCTGCCGGGCTACGGCGCGAGCTCGAGGTTCGCGATCTTCGCCAGAGGCCGGCCGACCTGCCAGTCGAGCAGAAGTGACAGCGTGGTCAGCAGCTTGGCCTCGCCCTGGAGAACCGCCGAGTACCGATCGCCGGCGACCTCCATGCTGAGCGTGAGCGCCCGGGCGCCGAGATTCATGCGAACCGCGGTCAGGACGCCTTCCCCTCCGGGCGGCGGGTTGCCCGGTCCGGGGGCCACCACGGCCCATTTCGGCGGCCAGCAGGTCAGCTCTCGCACCTTCATGCGCGGCGCCCTCCCGGCGGGACGGCGGGTCTGATCATCGCTCTCCGCCCGTGAGCGGCTCTCCGTCGATTTCGATGAACACGATGGCGTGGTGCGGCGCCGGACGATTCACCCAGATCGCCGAGGCGACGGATCCCGTGCCCGTATCGATGCCTTGCCACAGCCCACCGGCGGGGCGTCGGTCACCCCGGCTCGTCGTCATCTCCCGCTTGCACTCCTCGAAGCCCGCGCTGGACAGCGCGTCGAGGATCTCCTCGGGGGCCGCAGCCCAGCCGTCCTGCCCCTCGATCCACGCCATCCGGCGTTCCTCGCGAAGCGCATTCAGGTCCCGCATCTCGCTCATCCTGCTTTCTCGATCGTGGTACCGTCGCGTCGGGCTCGACGGCGCGGTCCGAGTCGAAGGTGGCTCCGAGGGGAGCCACCCTCCCGCCTCACCTCACTCGCCGCCGATGGCCACCGGGAAGTTGACCGCCTCCTCGCGGAACGGCGACGGGATGTACGCCAGCTCCAGCCGGATCTGCCTCAGCCTCTTCGCCTTCAGCGCCTCTGCGGGGAAGTCCACGTCCAGCGACTGGCTGGCCTCCTGCCCGGGGTCGAGTCGGTCCATGCCGTAGCTCGCGAACTTGAGGGCCGATTCGTTCCGTGCCGCCTCCAGCCCGATCGGCTTGCCCTGCGCGTCGAGGTAATGGATCTTGCCCCCCACCAGGCGGATCGTCTGATCCGCCGAGCTGTTCTTCAGCACCATCTTGCCGGTGAGCTTGGCGGGCGCGACGACGCGGCCGGACCCCTGCTCGACCCGCTCGGTGATCTTCAGCTCCGTCAGGGCGCCCGTCACGAGACCGGCCTTCACCTTCATCGTGGCCGGCGTGACCGTGTACGTCTTGTCATCCACGATCGGCGGCGTGGCCGCCGGCTGCGAGGAGCGGCCCAGCATCATCCAGACCACCACCCCCACCAGCGCTGCCCCGATCCACCATTTCCATTTCCACATGCCCGCCATGGCCGTCTCTCCTTGCCCCGCACGCCGTGTCGCCCGTTGTCGTGCCACCGCGAGGTCGGACCCCGCCCCCCGCGTCGCCTCGCCCAGACCCTCAGCCGCTGTGCGCTCCTCTCCGCCGCCGCGCCGCGAGGCGCGGGTCGGCCCCGTGGAATCCGTCCGCCGCGGCCCGCGAACTGGGCCGTCCCTGGCCGGGACGGTCCGCCGCGCCGCCCCGCGGACTCGGCGGCCGATCGATGGTGCGCGCACCGGCGGTCGCGCCGCCGTTGCCCCGGACCAGGAGCGCCGCCAGCATCTCGATCGCGCGCTTGTCGAGCGCCCGGTCGTCGACGATCACCTCGACCGCCGAGCCGGCGAGCCGGCGCACCCGGTCGGTCGTGGGGCTCGAGCAGACGATCACGTCCACCCGCCGCACCAGGCGGCCGAGCGCCGCGCCCTCGGCGCGGCACGCCCCCACGAGCGCGATGTTCGGGAGCCCCGCGTTGGCGATCGAGTGCTCGAGGTTGTGGGCGCTCTCCGGCTCCGCCGAGACGACGCCGACGCGTGTCCCCGACGGGAGCTGTGCCAGGCGGTGGAGCGTCTCCAGGTGGATCTCGGCCAGGAGCGCGAGCACCGGCACGTTCCGCCCGCGGAGGCGCCGCTCCACCTCCGGCAGATGGAAAAAGCTGGTGACCGCGGCGCTCCACTGGCGCGGGCGCTTCCGGTGCCGCACGGCAGCCGCCAGGTCGGCGAGGCGAACCTTGTCGACCCGGACGGGGAGCTGGGCCTCCAGCTCGCGGGCGAAGAAATCGAGCTCGGGCGGGCTACACTCCACGAGGAGGATCTCGACGGCCCCGCGGACGGCCGGCGGCCGCTCCCCGACCAGACTGGAGACCCCCACAGCCACGTCCTCGGCCGTCATGCCCAGCGCCGCCGCCCGGATCAGCATGTCCTCGAGGAACGCGGCCCGGAGGTGAGGCGACGGGCGGGCGGTGAGGTCAGGGGCCACGAATACGCCGGTCCCACGCCGCGCTTCCACGTAACCGATCCGCTTCAGGTCCTCGATGACCCGGGCGACCGTGTTCGGGTTGATTCCCAGGAACCCGGCCAGCTCCCGGATGCTCGGGAGCGGCTCGTCACGCGGGATCCCGCCGCCCTCGATCAGGTGCTTGAGCTGCTCGGTCAGCTGCCGGCGGATGGGGATGGGACTGTGCTGGTCGACGCGAAGAGTGACCGGGGTAATCATGGCGTACTAGTACAATAGTACAGTTGCGCCGTCCTGTCAACCCCCCATTTCGGCGCCCGGCCCTGGACGGCGCCGCCACCGGGCTGTGGGCCGGGGGGCGCTAGGTGAGCCCGCGCGTGTGAACGTTACCGCGGAGCAGGTGCGCGCGGGTCCAGAAGGGTGTAGAGTGCTCGTGGACCGTGCCGGTGGGGTCCGGGCCGGGGGGCCTGGAGGTCAAGCTGGCACGGCGTGCCGACCGGGGCCGGAGGCAAGTCCCGGACGTCGCAGGAATCGAGGCACGGCAGAAACCCGGTCCGCGGGCGCCGATGACCGCACTCGGCGCCCGCGCTGCTTCCCCTTCGCTGCCTGACACCCGATCCCGGGACGAGCTCAGAAGCTCAGAATTATTCCAGGGTGCGCCCCGCGGCCCTCCGGCCGGGTGTTCATCGGGCGTAGCGGCTGCCGGACTTCAGCGGCCAGACGCCGGACGGCGCACGACATGCGTGCGCCGCCGACGCGGGGCCGTCCGCGGAGCGGCCTACCAGCGGGGTGTGCGACGAGCGCCGCCGTTACCGGGCGACTTCGCGACGTTGACCATGAGCTTCCGCCCCTCGAAGGGCTGCTCGTTCAGCTTCGCGATCGCCTCCTGAGCCTCGGCCTGCGTGGACATCTCCACGAAGCCGAAGCCGCGGGACTGGCCCGACATGCGGTCGGTGATGACGGTGGCCGACTCCACGGTTCCGCACTGCGAGAAGTACTCGCGCAGGCTCTCGGAAGTCGTGGAGAAGGACAGACCACCAACGTAGAGCTTGGACGCCATGAGGCGCCTCCTTTGGCCCCCCGGGGATTCCGGGGTCGATGCCTTCCGCACCCTGGTTCACGCCCCGGACATGCGGAAGAGCCATCGGAGGCGAGGCCAGATTCGATCCGCTCAGGGCGGGCAGAACCCGACGAGACACCCGGAGTGTATCACGTGACCGATCCACGCCACGGGAAAAATGCAAGGATGGGTTGCGCCCGGCTCACGACGCCGGCGCGGCGGGCGGGCGGCGGGCGGGCGCCCGGGCCCGAGCACGAGCCAATCCGGTCTCGGCGCCCGTCAGGACCGTCGCTCCTTCGTTCCATCGTCGCCAGGATCGACACGACCGCGGTGAGACGCCGAGCATCGACCGGCTTCGGCACGTGATACTGGAACCCCGCTCGCATCAGCTCGGCCCGGTCCTCCGCGCTGTGAAGCCCCGTCAGGGCCACCGCCGGGATCTCCCCGCCCTCGCTCGGCCGCGAGCGCGCGCACCTTCCGGATCAACGCGTAGCCGTCTTCTCCCGGCATCTCGACATCCGAGATCAGCACGTGTGGCCGCTCACGCTCGAGGACCTCCAGCGCCTCCCTGACCGCGGAGACCGCCGCCACCAGCGCGCCATAGCGTTCGAGCAGCTGAGTGATGACCTCACGCACGCCGGGATGGTCGTCTACGAGAAGAACCCCCACGCCATCGAGCGAACGAACGCCGTCCGCTCCGTCAGGCTCGCTCATGGATCACTCCGCACGGCACACCCTTCTGCCGGTTTCCGCACTGCCCGGACCACCGCGTCCGGCCCGTAGGGCGGGCCGACGACGACCGGCTGAAGATCTTCCGGCCGGATCAGGACCTTGAGCGCGGCTTCGTCCGTCGTCGTCCGGACCCGGCCCCGGCGCTTGAGCCAGTCGGTCGTGGTCAGCAGGTGGACGAAGTTGAGGTGCTGCTCGTACGGCCGGGGAAGATCGAACAGAACGACCTGCGGGTCGTGGTACGGGCGGGCCCTCCCCGCAAGAGGGCGTCTCCCCCGGGGTGCCGCTTGACGGCCCGGAGGCCGCTCCACTATAGTCCGCGGTGAGCCCGACCCCGCCTGTCGAAGGCTCCCTGACCGGCGCAACCCGAACAGCGAGGGCCATCATGACACGCGCACGCCACCTGCTCGACGCGATCGCCCCGGGCCTGTTGGCGCTGCTCGCCGTGACGTCCGGCGCCCAGGCCGCCGACTACTACATGCCGATCGTCATGCCCATCACGGGCTTTCTCTCCGTGGAAGGCGGGAGTCAGCGGAACGGCGCCGTGATGGCGCTGGACAACGCGCCGGCCGGCGTCAAGGTGGAGTATCAGATCTTCGATACCGGGACGTCGGCCACGGGCGCCGCGAGTGCCCTGGACAAGGCGCTGAGCGGCCGGAAGGCCATCGCCGTCGCCACGTCGGTGTTCGGGACGGAAATGGTCGCCATGATGCCCGTGGCCGCGGAGTACAAGGTGCCGCTGATCACCATCTCCGGCCTGTCGCGGATTACCGAAAGCGGCAATCCGTACATCTTTCGGTTCCTCCCGAACGACCGGGAGATCAAGGTCGCCCATGCCCGGTACGTGGTCCAGGTCCTGAAGAAGACGAAGCCGGCGCTGATCAGCGACACGACGGCCTACGGACAGGGCGGGTTCAAGCTCCTGCAGGAGGACTTCGCCAAGCTCGGCGTGAAGCCCGCCTACGAGGACTCGTCCATCGCGCCGGACACCAAGGACATGTCGCCGCTCCTCACGAAGGTGAAGGCCGCCGGCGCGGACTCGATCGTGGTCCACTCGGTCGCGCCCCCCATGGCGCTGATCGTCAAGCAGGCCAAGGCGGCCGGCATGAATGTCCCCATCATCACCGGCTCCTCGCTGGTCGAGCCCACGGCGACCGCGCTCTTCGAGCCGGGTGAGCTGGCCAACGTCTGCGCGGAGACGCCCTCGGCGCCGGAGGCCCGCGCCACGCCCGAGATCAGGCGATGGGCCGACGCCTACAAGAAGCGCTTCGGCCTCGAGCCGGACGGGCTCGCGCTCGGCCAGTACGACGGCGTGATGATGGCGCTCGCGCTGATCGCCAAGGGCGCGAAGACGCCGGAGGAGCTGCGCGCGGCGTTCCACGCGAACACCCACAAGGGCGTCGCCATGACCTACAAGTCCAACGGACATGGGGACATGGCTCACGACGCGGACATCGTCTGCTGGGACGGCAAGTCCCGGATTCCGAAGATCGCCGCGCACTACGCCGGGAAAGACCTCGTGCTGCCGTGACCCGCCGGTAGGGGCGCGCCGCCGGCCGATGTCCCTGCTGCAGCTCCTCGTCAACGGAGTTGCGCTGGGCGCGGTCTATGCGCTGGTCGCGCTGGGGTTCGTCTTCATCGTCAACGCCACCGGCGCCGTCAACTTCGCTCACGGTGACCTCGTCATGGCCGGCGGCTACGTCGCCGTCACCCTCGGGTCGATGCTGCCCTTCCCGGTCATCGTCTTGCTGCCGCTGGTGGCGATCGTCATGTTCGCCGTCGGGCTCCTGCTGTCGCTGGTGGCGTATTTCCCCTTGATCCGGAAACCGCCGGCCACGGTGTTCATCAGTACCCTGCTCTGCGGGGTCATCCTGGAAAACGTCTTCATCGTCGCCTTCGGGCCGTCGGCGCGAGCGGGCCCGCCGCTCCTCAAGAGCGGCACCATCCGGCTCGAGGGGCTCGAGATCAGCATCCAGGCCGTGGGGACGGTCGTCGTGGCCGGCATCCTGATCGCGCTCCAGTATCTGCTGTTCTCCCGCACCCAGATCGGGCGACGCTTGCGGGCGACCGCCGAGGATCGGGACATGGCGCAGGCAGTGGGCATCCCGACCCATACCCTGATCGCCGTCACCTTCGGGCTGGGCACCGCCCTGGCGGGGGTCGCCGGGGCCCTGCTGGCGAACCAGTTCTTCGTCTCGCCCACCGGCGGCGTCTCGCTGAGCGTGTATGCCTACATGGCCGTCGTGCTGGGCGGTTGGGGGAGCATCGCGGGCGCCGTGATCGGCGCGATGGTCATCTCGCTCTTTCAGGTCGTCGTGTCCGCCTACGTGTCCTATGCCGTCGCGACCGGCTTGCTCTACCTGACGCTGCTCGCCATCTTCTTCTTCCGGCCTCAGGGCATTCTTGGCCAGCGCATCCAGCGCCGGGCCTAGCCCACGCCCGCGACGAGCGGTGGGCCGGGCATGGGGTGCGTCATCCGGGCTTCTCCGCGGAGACCGCCTCCCCTTGGCCCTGGGCTCCGTCGCGCTCGGCGTCTACGCGCTGTTCTTCGCGGGCCCGTACAACCTGCGGATCCTGACGATCTGCGGCATCTACACGCTGCTGGTCCTGGGATTCCAGTTCGTGTTCGGACACGCCGGCGCCGTGTCGCTCGCCCAGGCCACCTTCTTCGGCCTGGGCGGCTACGTCACCGGCATCCTGAGCGTCCGGCTCGGCTGGGACTTTCCGGTGACGTTCCCGCTCTCGGTCCTCGTCCCGGCCGCCCTCGCGGTGATCGTGGCGGTCCCCGTGCTGAAGCTCGAAGAGCACTACTTCGCCCTGGCCACGCTCGGCATCGGGCTCGTGGTGCTGCTCCTGGCCATCCAGTGGGACAGCGTGACGGGCGGCACGAACGGCCTGCCCGGGATCCCGTCCATCCGCCTGGGGGGGAGCGAGATCGGCGACCGGCAGTCGGTCCTGGTGCTCGTGTGGGCGCTCGTCATCCTGGGAGCGGGGCTCGCGTTCCAGCTGGTCCGCGGCCTCCATGGCCAGGCCTTCCATCTGATGCGCGAGAACCCCTGGGCGGCGCTGTCGGTGGGCTTGAACCCGGCCGAGCTCCGGTTCGCCGCCTTCGTCCTCAGCGCCGCCTACGGCGGGGCAGCCGGCGCCCTGATGGCGCACGTCATCCACGTGGTGTCGCCCGAGAACCTCGATCTTCCCCTCATGGTGACGTGTCTGACGATGACCGTGATCGGGGGACGGACCAGGATCTCCGGCGCGGTGCTGGGGGCGCTCCTCATCGTCTACCTGCGCGAGTGGTTCCGGGTGCTCGAGAACTACTATCTGATCGCCTACGGGACGGCCACCCTCCTCGTCCTCGTCCTCGCCCCCTACGGGCTCATCGGCGCCCTGGAGCGGATCCGTGACCGGCTCGTGCCGAAGCCCACGGGCCCGGCGCCGCGGGCCGCTCCCCTCCCGCCGGCCCGGGGTACCGCGTCCGGGCGCGACCGGCCGCTGCTCAGCGTGGAGCACGTCGTCATGGCCTTCGGCGGCGTACGCGCGCTCGACGACGTGAGCTTCGCGCTCACCGAAGGGGAGATCGTCGGGTTGATCGGCCCGAACGGGTCGGGCAAGACGACGCTCCTCAACGTCGTGTCCGGCCTCTACGTCCCCGACGCCGGGCGCCTCCGCTTTTCCGACCGAGACATCACGCGCTCGCCGCCGTACCGCATCGCGCGACTGGGCATCGCGCGCACGTTCCAGCAGACCCATCTCGTCGAGGAGCTGAGCGTGCTTGACAACATCTCGGTCGCGCGCACGAGTGTCGACGGCGCCGGCCTGCTGCGCTCCGTCCTCACCTTCGGCACGGACCCCCGGCTGGAGCGAGCCCGCGCCGTCGGCATGACGGCCGCCGACGTGCTCGGCGTCGCGACGATCGCAATGGAGCCGTGCCACCGCCTGCCCTACGGCACCCGGCGGCGTGTCGAGGTGGCGCGGGCGCTGGCGACGGCGCCCCGGCTCCTGCTCCTCGACGAGCCGGCGGCCGGGCTGAACGAGGACGAGCAACGCGACCTGGCGCGCCGCATCCAGCGCATCGCCGAGAGCGGGGTCACCATCCTCGTCGTGGAGCACAATCTGGCGTTCCTGAGCCTGCTCGCCAGGCGCTGGATCTGCCTGGATCGCGGAAAGGTCATCGCGTTCGGCGTGCCCGAGCAGGTGCAGCAAGACCCCGGCGTGATCACCGCGTACCTCGGCACGGCGGACTGAGGTCGAGCCGATGACCGCGAGCCGGCCCGAGACGGGTCCCGCGTCGATGGACGCGCTCCTGGCCGTCGAGGGCCTCAGCGTCGACTACGGGTCGGTCACCGCCCTGCGGAACGTCAGCCTGGAGGTCCGGAGCGGCGAGGCCGTCGCGCTCATCGGCGCGAACGGCGCGGGGAAATCGACGCTCTTCAAGGCCATCCTGGGCTTCCTCCCGCCGCGCCGCGGCCGGATCACGTTCGCGGGGC
>JBIOTN010000233.1:0-2473 GCA_044866005.1 Candidatus Rokuibacteriota bacterium
GGTTCCCGAAGAACTGCGCGATCGGGAACAGGTCGCTGCTGGCGAGCGACACGAGGTCGCCGGTAGGCCGAGAGTCCAGCACCCGCGGGTCGACGACCTGGAAGTGGCGGTAGAGCCGGGAGCGCAGATCGGTCTCGATCACCGCGGAGACCCGACTGTTGACCACACCGGCCGCGGCGGAGAAGGTCGCCGCAAGCAAGCCCGCCAGCGCGATCGCCAGCGCGGCGGCGAACGCGCCATCGGCGCCGCTGATGTCGCCGGCGTCGATCCGCTCGACCGCCAATCCCGTCAACAGGGGCGTGACCAGCGTCATCGCGATGATCCCAACGTTCAGCAACGTCAGCAGCGCCACCGCCCCCCGCTGCCGGGCGAGCAGCGTCGCGGCGAACCGCAGCGGGCTTCCGGTCGGCCGTGCCTCGCTCATGGCGCCCGCAGCGAGGTGAAGCTGAGGTTCCACGCGGCGAGCTCGACATCCAGCACGCCCTTGACGTCCTCCGAGCGCAGGTTCGGCTCGCGGTTCCAGACGATCGGCACGCCGGGCGCCAGCTCGGTCAGGCGCCGGTCGACGTCTGCCCACCGCTCGGCTCGGTCCGCTTCGCCGGTCGTCGTCGCAGCCTCGTCCATCAAGCGCTCCAGCGAAGCGTCCGACAGCCGCGAGACGTTGGTCCCGGCCCGAAGTCCCTCTCGGCCGAACAGCGGAGGGAGCACGGAGGCGGCGTCGTCGACGTCACGCTGCCAGCGGTAACCCAGGCAGGCGGCCACGCGGCGGGCGCGCGAGCAGGCCCGGATGAACGGCTCGAAGGCGAGGAAGCGCACGCGGCTGCGTAGCCCGAGCGCCGCGAGCGCCTCCCGGGTCTCGGTGGCGAACGCCGGCCCCGACGCCTGGCGGCGGGCGACGAGCTCGAGCACGGGGAGACCGCTGATCCGCCCCCGGGCGTAGCCCGCTCGGCGGAGATAGCGGCGCGCGAGCGCGAGGTTTCCCCGGCGGAAGGCGAGGAAGTCAACACCGGGGCCCGCCCGACCTCCCGCCTCCGCGAAGCCCGGGACTCCCGGAGGGATCCAGTGGGTTGGGACGTCGCCCACCACGGCCCCGCCCAGCGCGCCGCGAACGGCGTCCTGGTCGAGCGCCGCCGATACCGCGCGCCGCACGTCAGGGTCGTCGAACGGGGCCAGGCGCGTGTTCAGCGCCATGAACGTGACCTCGGCTGCCAGCGGCAGGGCGACCTGGGATCGACGCTCGCGCAGTGCCCGGGCGAGGTCGGCCCCCGCCGGCTCGTCTCCGTTCACCGCCGCGCGGCCGGCGAGTACACGCCGTGTGAGCGCCGCGGCCCCGGGCGAGCGCTGCTCGAGCACGATCCGGTCGACGAACGCCGGGCGGAAGTCCTCCGCCGAGTCCCAGCTCGGATTGCGCTCCAACGTGATCCGCGGGGCGTCCGCCGCCGGGAGCAAACCGGCCCCGCCACCGGCGATCCGGTACGGCCCCGTGAACACCTGATGTCGCCCGTAGGTCGAGCGGGGGAGGCGGTCGAAGCGGCCGGCGTACTCGGGTGGGACCGGCGCCGCCAGCGGGAGCGTCAGGGCCTCGGCCACCAGCCGGCCGGTAGGCGCGCGAAGGCGGATCTCCAGCGTGCGGTCGTCTGGGGTCCGCAGCCCCGACGGGAGCGTGCTCCGGCCGGCCGCGACGTCGGCCACACCCTCCACGTCCGCGAAGTACAGCTTGGCCGGCGGCGAGTCCACACCTGGAAGGAAGCCGCGGGCGATGCCATAGGCCACGTCGCGCGCGGTCACCTCACGGTTCACGGGCGGCGAGAAATGGACGCCGGAGCGGATGGTGATCCTCACCCGCCGGCTGTCGTCCGAGATCTCGGGAGTGCCCTCTGCGAGGTCGGGCTGGGCGCCCTCCTCCCGGTCGGGCCGGAACGTGTACGGCGTGCGGTGCACCGCCCGCGCGATCATGGTCCCGTAGACGTCGTTGATGCGGGCGGGATCGAGGTCGGGCGAGGCCTCGAGCGAGACTACGGTCAGCGTCCCACCGCGCTCGCCCTCGATCTCGTCCACACGCGAGAGCACGGAGCCCGTCATCGCCAGCACGGCAATCGTCAAGAGCCCAGCCGTGCCCAACACGGCGACCACGAGGACCGCATGCCGTCGCAACCACAGCACGCCAGGGCGACGCTTCACGCGCCGACGCTATCCGAGCGCGCCGGCAACGCCCGGATTCGGGGTCGCGCCACGCCGGTTCCGCGGAGCCGGGCCCTGGTCACAGCGAACCCGCTGCCCGGGGAACTCTTAGCGTCGCTCGCGAGCCGACCGATTCAGGTTTCTGGCCGAGCCCCCGCCGGTGCTAGGGGCGGGGTGCCGCGGGGGCGGCCTGTGCGCCCAGTGGCGCCTCGGGCAGGGTCGCGGGGCCGGCCTCGCTCGCGCGCTGGGCCTGCCACACCTTGTTGAGCTCGTACTGGGCGTACCAGATGCC
>JBIOTN010000234.1:0-23707 GCA_044866005.1 Candidatus Rokuibacteriota bacterium
GAGGCCGAGCCCCTCGAGCGCCGCCACCCGGAAATGCTCCCGGAGACGCTCTTCCGCGATTCGCGGCGCGAACTCGCTCGCGTCGCGGGTGGTGAGGAGCACCCCGGCCTCGCGCAAGCGGGCGACCACGGGATCGGTCGGGGGGAGCGAGGCCGGAACCAGCACCTCGGCTGGGCGGCGCAGGAGGACGGCCTCGGCCAGGGCCGCCGGGTCGGCCGCCTCGCCGACCCAGAAGTCCGCGGCGGTCAGGTCGACCAGGGCCACCCCGAGCCGATCCCCGGCTCGGGCGAGCGCGCCGAGGAAGTTGTTCTGCCGACTCTCGAGGAGCCCGGCCTCGGTGACAGTGCCCGGGGTGATGAGGCGGATCACCTCGCGCCGGAGGAGCTTTCGCCCCTTCGCGGGCGCCGCCTCGACCTGATCACAGAGGGCGACCTTGTGGCCGGCGCGGATCAGCCGCGCGATGTACCCGTCCACGGCGTGGTGGGGGACGCCCGCCATGGGGATCGCCCCCTCGCCCTTCTGGCGCGAGGTCAGGGCGATGTCGAGGGCCCGAGCGGCGACGGCGGCGTCCTCGTAGAAGGCCTCGTAGAAGTCGCCCAGCCGGAAGAGCAGGAGGTAGTCGGGGTACCGGCGCTTCCACTCGCGGTACTGGCGCATCATCGGGGTGTCGTCGGTCGCTGCCTCGCGCGCGGGAGGGGTCATCCGTTCGCCGGCAACCGAGGGGGGCGTGTCGTTCGCCACCGGAGCCCGCGCGGCGTCCCCCCGCTCGTCGGCGGCCGGCGGGGAAGGCTCGTCGGCCGCCCAGGGCGGCGTCACGACGTGACCGCGGGGCTGGGGCGGACCGGAGGACTCGCCACCACCCGGTCCCCTCACGGTGACAGGTGTACCCGGAGGCGGCGGTACGTCTCGTCGAGGCTTTCCGGGATCACCTTGACCGCCCCCACGACCGGCATGAAGTTCGTGTCGCCCGCCCAGCGCGGCACGACGTGAAGGTGGAAGTGCCCTTCGATCCCGGCCCCGGCCGCGCGCCCCATGTTCACGCCGAGGTTGAACCCGTCGGGCCGGTAGACGGCGCGCAGCGCGGCCAGCGCCCGCCGGGTCACGCGCATGAGGTCCAGGCTCTCCTGGTCGTCGAGGTCCTCCGGCGAGGCGGCGTGGCGGTTCGGCGCGATCATGAGGTGGCCACTCGAATACGGAAAGGTATTGAGGATGAGGAAGGCACTCCGCGAGCGGTCCAGGATCCGGTGCTGGGCATCGTCACCGGCGGCGAGCGCTGTGCAGAAGAGGCACCCCTCCGGCTGGTGCGCGCCGCTCACGTACGACATTCGCCAGGGCGCCCAGAGTACATCCACGGCGCTACCGGACTCTCCGGCCGGAGCCGAGACGCGGTCCGATCGCGGGCAGACCTAGACAGCGTGTGCCCGCACGGCTCGCGCGGCTAGCCGTTGACGAGCTCTTTCAGCCGCTTCCCGACCTTGAAGAAGGGGACCCGCTTCTCCGGCACGCTCACGCTCGACCCGGTCTTGGGGTTCCGCCCGCGGCGGGCGTTCCGTCGGCGCACGCGGAAGCTGCCGAAGCCCCGGAGCTCGACCTTCTCGGCCTTGGCGAGCGCGCTCGAGATGCTGTCGAAGATCGTGTTGACGATGAGCTCGGTCTCTTTCTTGGTGAGGTTCGAGACCTTGGCGACCTCGTCGACCAGGTCCGCCTTCGTCATCGTGGGCACTGCGGCCTCCCCTTTTCCCGTCCTGGTTCGGGTTACCCGCCTCCCAAAAGGCGGCCTCACGCTACCACGGAGCGAAAATGCCTGTCAAGCCGCGGGGTTCGGGGATTCCCTCAGGGTCGGCCGCACGGCGCGCGTCCGGGCCGGGCCCGTCACTCCATGAGGTAGAGCGGGAGCTTCGGGGAGCCGAAGAGCGGCAGGCCCGTGAGGGCGGCCCGGCCCGACAGCCAGCTGCCCAGCGGCGTGCGGCCGCCGAGCCAGTCGAGGAATTCGCCGAGCTGGAACGGGCGGCGGGGCCGGATGAGCCGGGGCTTCCCCGGGATCCCGGCGAGGCTCCCCGCGAGCCGGACCGCGTCGTCGAGGCCGCCGAGCGCGTCGACGAGCCCGAGCTCCTTGGCGCGCCGGCCCGAATAGATGCGCCCGTCGGCGGCGGCCAGCACCTTCTCCCGATCGAGGCCGCGGCCCACGGCGACGGCGCTGACGAATTGCTCGTACATGTCGTCCAGCAGCCCCTGGAGGATGGCCCGCTCCTCGTCGGTCATGGGCCGGCCGACGTTGCCGATGTCCTTGTGGCGCCCCGCCTTGACCACCTCGAAGTGGACCCCCACCCGCTTGAGGAGCCCCTCGATCTCCGCGAGCTGCATGAGGACGCCGATGGACCCGGTGAGCGTGCCGGGGTTCGCGACGATCCGGTCCGCCGCCGCGGCGAGATAGTACCCGCCCGACGCCGCGATGGCGCCCATCGAGGCGACGACGGGCTTGCCCTTGCGACGGACCCGCCGGACGGCGTCGTAGATCTCCTGGGTCGGCCCGACGACCCCGCCGGGGCTCTGGATGCGCACGACGACGGCTCGGATGGAGGCGTCCTCGGCGTGGTCGTCCAGCTCGCGGACCACGCGGTCCGCGTCCACGATCAGGCCCTCCACCTCCACCAGGGCCACGCGGTTCCCGCCCAGCGACAGATCGCCCTGCTCGGACAGGACCAGCAGCCCGAGGATGGCGACGAAGCACGCCGCGAAGACGAGCGCGGTGACGCCGAGCCCCAGGAGCAGTCGCCTTCGCATCACGGCCGCCGAACGCCCACGCGCAGCCACCCTCAGCTTCCGCGCGGCGCGCGAGAGTCGCGGCGGGGAGATGGACCGGGGGGCGGAGCCCCCATGCGAGGCTTACTCTTCCTCGTCCTCGTAGCGGTCCTCCCGCTCACGCCGACGGCCGCGGCGGCCATGGGGCTCGGTCTCTTCCACCGCCCCGATGTCGGCCGCCAGCTCGCGCAGCGACAGTCCGATCCGCCGCTCGTTGGGATCCACGCGAATCACCTTCAGCGTCAGCTCGTCGCCGAGCTGCACGATGTCCTCGGGCCGAGTCACCGGGCGGTGCGACATCTGCGAGATGTGCAACAGCCCGTCGACGCCGGGCTCGAGCTCGACGAAGGCGCCGAACTCGGCGATGCGGACGATCTTGCCCCGGACGTTCGCCCCGAGCGGGTAGCGCTGGATCGCGCTCTCCCAGGGGTCGGGCTGGATCTGCTTGAGGCCGAGCGAGATCCGCTTCGCCTCCTTGTCCACGTGGAGGATCACGGTCTCGATGGCCTGCGCCTTCTTGAGGATCTCGGAGGGGTGCGTCACGTTCCGGGCCCAGGTCATGTCGGAGATGTGGAGGAGGCCGTCGATGCCCGGCTCGAGCTCGACGAAGGCGCCGAAGTCGGTCAGGTTCCGGACCCGCCCCTGGACGCGCATGCCCGGCTGGTAGCGCTGGTCGATGGTCTCCCACGGGTCCGGCTCCACCTGCTTCATCCCGAGCGAGATCCGCTTCTGCCCCCGGTTGACGTCGAGGACCATCACCTCGACCTCGTCGGCCACGTTGACGAGCTTGGAAGGATGACGGACCCGCCGCGTCCACGACATCTCGGAAACGTGGACCAGCCCCTCCACGCCCTTCTCCAGCTCGACGAAGGCCCCGTAGTTCGTCAGGCTCACCACCTTGCCGCGGTGCCGGCTGCCGACCGCGAAGCGCTCCTCCACGGTCTCCCACGGGTCGGGCCCCTTCTGCTTGTAGCCGAGCGAGACGCGGCCCGTCTCGCGGTCGAAGTGGAGCACGACCACCTCGATCTTGTCCCCCACCTGCACCAGCTCCGAGGGGTGGCTGATCCGGCCCCACGACATGTCGGTGATGTGGAGCAGCCCGTCGATGCCGCCGAGGTCGATGAACGCGCCGTACTCGGTGATGTTCTTGACGACCCCGGTCAGCACCATGCCCTCGTGAAGGACCGAGAGCGTGTGCTTGCGCTTCTCCTCCCGCTCCTCTTCGAGGACCACCCGCCGCGAGAGCACGACGTTGCCGCGCCGGCGGTTGAGCTTGATCACGCGGGCCCGGATCTGCTGGCCGAGCATGGACGCGAGGTTCTTGACGGGGCGCAGGTCCACCTGCGACCCCGGCAGGAACGCCTTCACGCCGACGTCCACGGCGAGGCCGCCCTTCACCACCTCGATGACCTTGCCGTCGATGGGCGTCCCCTTCTCGTAGGCGCGGGTGATGACGTCCCACACCTTGATCTTGTCGGCTTTTTCCTTGGAGAGGACGATGAGGCCCTCGGAATCTTCCTTCATCTCGAGGTAGACCTCGATCTCCTCGCCGACCTTGGGCACGATCCCCGTCCGCTGGAACTCCTCGAGCGGGATGGTGCCCTCGCTCTTGTAGCCGACGTCGACGAGGACCTCGGTGTCCTTGACGTCCACGATCCGGCCGCGGACGACCTCGCCTTCCTCCAGGTCCTGCAGGCTCTGCCGGTAGAGGTCTTCCAGCTCGTCGGGCCCCGCACCGCCGCTCACGCCCACTGCGCGACCGCTGCCGCCCGGAGCGCTCCCGGCTGCGTCCACCTCCTTCAGGGAAGCTCCGGTCCCGCCGCCCCGGCGCTGCTGAGCACTCGTCAGGGGCTCGGGCTCTGGTGTACGGTGTTCCATTCCTGCGTTCCTCCCGCTAGTGAAGTTGGCCCACGGGCAACGGCCCCCGGGCCGTCCGATCCGCGTGGTAGGTTGGTGCCGGGCGCCCGGGGACCGGCGCGGACGTCCCCTCGGCCTCGGCTTTGAGGCGGCCGATGGCCGCCATGATCTCGTCGCTGATCGCCTGATACCGGTTCTTGCCGCGCCCGCGCGCGAACCGGAGGGGCGCACCGTACCGCACCGTGATGCGGGCCAGCGCCGGCCGGGACGCTCCCCTGGGCAGCACGCGCCCCGTGCCCTGGACGTAGACCGGGACGACCGGCGCCTCGGACAGCGCCGCGAGCATGCCGGCCCCGGGCCGCCCCCGCCCCAGCGTCCCCTCCGTGCCGCGTGTCCCTTCCGGGAACACCACCAGCCCGTGCCCGGCCTGGAGCAGCTGGAGCGCGCGCCGGAGCGCCCCGGCGTCGGCCCCGTCCCGCTCCACGGGGTGCGCGTTGAGCCGCCGGATCATGCTGCCCAGCAGCGGAACGCGGAAGAGCTCGGCCTTGGCCATGAAGTGGAGCGGCCGCGGCGCGCCCGCCCCCACGACCGGCGGGTCGAGCAGGCTCACGTGGTTCGCCGCGAGCAGCACGGCGCCGTCCCGCGGCACGTGTCCCGCGCCCACCGACCGGAAGCGGAAGGCGAGGCGAAGGACGGCGAGGCTCAACGCCCTCACGACAGCGTAGAACACACCCGCTCCACTTCCTTGGCCATCAGCTCGACCACCTCGTCCACCGTGAGCCCGCTCGAATCGATGTAGGACGCCTCGGGTGTCCGGGTGAGCGGTGCGAGCGGCCGCGTGCGGTCGGCCACGTCGCGCGCCGCCAGCGCCTCCCGCACGGCCGCGAGCTCCTGCGTCTCGCCACGCGCGCGCCGGTCGGCCAGCCGCCGGCGCGCCCGCTCCTCGAGCGAGGCGTCCAGATAGAACTTGCACTCGGCCTGGGGGAAGACGACCGTCCCCGCGTCCCGCCCCTCGACCACCACCGGGCCGCTCGCCGCCAGGCGCCGCTGGAGCGCGTCCGCGAAGGCGCGCACCTCGGGGTGCTGCGAGAGCGCCGAGGTCAGGCTCGACATGTTCGGCGCGCGGAGCGCCTCGGTCGCGTCCTCGCCGTTCACGAAGACCCGCTGCGCTTCGGGCATGCCGCGGAACTCGATCTCGGTCCGCGCCAGGACCTCCTCCAGGGCCGCCCCGCCGGCGACCCGCCAGGCCACCGCGCGGTAGATCGCGCCGCTCGGCAGGAAGCGGTAGCCGAGCCGCTGCGCGAGCCGACGCGCGACCGTGCTCTTGCCCGCGCCGGCCGGCCCGTCGATCGTGACCACGGGGTGGCGACTCATCCCGCCACCTCGACCGACTCCTCGCCCGACAGGCGCCGGCAGGTCGCGACGAAGTCGGGGTACGAGGTGACGATGCAGCCGACGTCCTCGACCACC
The DNA here is from genome assembly GCA_044866005.1 of Candidatus Rokuibacteriota bacterium. Taxonomy (GTDB): domain Bacteria; phylum Methylomirabilota; class Methylomirabilia; order Rokubacteriales; family DASRDR01; genus JBIOTN01. The sequence goes on from JBIOTN010000234.1 coordinate 6,130, forward strand.
GACGGCCCGTCCGCGAGCAGGCCCGCGACGATGAGCGCCATCGCCAGTCGGTGGTCGCCCCAGCTCGACAGTCGCGCGCCGCGGAGAGGACGGCCGCCGGTCCCCTGGATGGTGAGCCCGTCCGGCCGCTCCTCGATCCTCACGCCCATCTTCCCGAGCTCGACCGCGAGCGCGCGGATCCGGTCGGACTCCTTCACGCGAAGCTCGGCCGCGTCCCGCAGCTCGGTCACGCCCTCGGCACACGCCGCGGCCACCGCCAGGACGGGCAGCTCGTCGATGGCGCGCGGCACGAGCGCGCCCTCGATCGTCGTCCCGCGGAGCGCCGCCGGGCGAACCGTGAGGTCGGCGATCGGCTCGCCGTCGCCCCCCGCCTCCGCCGTCGCCAGGTCCACCCCCATGGCCCGGAGGACCTCCAGGACGCCGGTACGGGTCGCGTTCACCCCGACCCCTTCGACCGTCACGCCACCGTCCCGGGCCAGGGCGCCCGCCACGAGGAAGAAGGCCGCCGAGGAGATGTCGCCGGGCACCCGCACGAGGCGGCCCGTCAGGGGGCGGCCGGGGACGAGGGTCACCGCGTGGTCCTCGCTCGTCACGGCGGCTCCGAAGGCGCGCAGCATCCGCTCGGTGTGATCGCGGCTCGGCGCCGGCTCGACGACGGTGACCGGTGCCTGGGCCCAGAGCCCGGCCAGGAGCACGGCCGACTTCACCTGGGCGCTCGCCACCGGCGAGAGGTGCCGGATCGGGGCGAGGGGGCGGCACCCGGCCACGGCGAGCGGCAGGCGGCGGCCCGCGTGCCGGCCGATCACCCGCGCCCCCATGCGGACGAGCGGCTCCACGACGCGGTCCATCGGCCGGCGCCGGAGGGACTCGTCGCCCGTCAGGCAGGTCGCGAATGGCTGGCCGGCCAGGACACCCAGCAGCAGCCGGGCCGTCGTCCCCGAGTTTCCGCAATCGAGGACGCCCTCGGGCTCGACGAGGCCCTCGAGGCCGACGCCCTGGATCAGGTAGTGGCCGGGCCCCTTGCGGGTGGCCTCGACCCCCAGCGCCGTCACGGCGCCGAGCGTCCCGAGGCAGTCGGCCCCCTCCAGGAAACCCTGGACCTCGGTCACGCCGCTCGCCACGGCCCCGAGGAGCGCCGCGCGGTGGGAGATCGACTTGTCCCCCGGCACCACGACACGGCCGGCGATCCGGCGGGCGGGGCGGACCCGCGCGTGGAGCGACGGCGCGGGCGCGGCGTCGAGCCGGCTCCCGGCAGGGGCCGTCACGCGAGCTTCTCCCGGATCTCGCGCGCGCGGGCCAGCTCGGCCTCGAGCGCGGCCCACTGCCCGTCGCGGATCAGCGCTTCCCAGCGCGCCAGCAGGCCGCGGTACTGGTCGAGCGCCGCGAGGAGCGCCGCGCGATTGCCGCGGAAGATGTCCGTCCAGAGCGTCTCCGCGGACGCCGCGACGCGCGTGGTGTCGCAGAAGCCGGGACCGGCCAGCGCGAGCGCCTCCCCCTCGGCCGCCGCGACGAGCCCGTACGCGGCGAGATGGACGAGGTGGCTCACGGCGGCGACGCCCCGGTCGTGCGCTTCCGGCGCGAGCAGGCGCACCTGGCTCCCCAGGGCCTCCCAGAACGCGGTCACCCGGCCGAGCGCGGGCTCCGGCGTCCGCGCGGTCGGTGTGAGGAGCGTGAGCCGCCCCTCGAACAGATCGGGGTCCGCGGCGTCGAACCCGGAGCGCTCGGAGCCGGCCATGGGGTGACCTCCGACGAACGCGGCGTCGGCCCGCGGTGCGCAGGCGTCGGCCGCGGCGACGACCTCGCCCTTGACGCTGCCCACGTCGGTCAGGACCGCGCCCGGCGCCAGGTGCGGCCAGGCCGCCCGGACCAGCCCCGGCAGCGCTCCCACCGGCGCGCAGAGGACGACCAGCCCGGCCCCCCGGACGCCGGCGGCCAGATCCGGGGTGGCCACGTCCACGATGCGCCGGGCGCGCGCCTGGGCGAGCGTCGCGGGCGTGCGGCCGACCGCGACGATCTGGGCCGCGAGGCCGCGGGCCCGGGCCCCCCAGGCGATCGACCCGCCCAGGAGGCCGAGCCCGACGACGGTGAGCCGCGACAGGGGCGGAGGCGTCACGCGCGTCCTCGCTTCTTCGGCACGATGTCGCGGAGCGCCTGGATGAGCCGCGCGTTCTCCTCCGGCGTCCCCACCGTGATCCGCAGCGCGCGCTCGAGGCCGAACGGCGCCGCCGGCCGGACGATCACGCCCAGACGGAGGAGCTGCTGGTAGACCTTCGCGGCGTCCGCCAGCTCGATCAGGATGAAGTTGGCCCGCGTCGGCACGTACTTGATCGAGAGCTCGTCGAAGGCGGCGTAGAGCTGCGCGATGCCCTCCCGGATCATCGCCACGCTGGCGCGGGCGTGGGCCTCGTCCTCCAGCGACGCGAGGGCGGCCACCTGGGCGACGCTGTTGACGTTGAAGGGTTGGCGGATCCGGTTCAGCAGGGCGATGCAGTCGGGATCGGCGATGGCATAGCCGATCCGCAGCCCGGCGAGGCTCGCCACCTTGGAGAAGGTGCGCAGGACGACGACGCGGCGACCCTGCCGGAGGTGGCTCAGGCTGTCCGGGAAGTCGGGCCCGTGGGCGAAGTCGTAGTACGCCTCGTCGAACACCACGATGACCCGCTCCGGGAGGTCGGCCAGGAACTTGTCCACCTCTTCCGCGGTCACGATCGTGCCCGTGGGGTTGTTCGGGTTCGCGATGAAGATGAGCTTCGTCAGCGGCGTCATCGCCCGCGCCATCGTGGGCAGGTCGAGCCGGTGGTCCTTCAGGGTGACGACGACCCGAATGCCCCCCACGCTCTGGACGATGGACGGGTAGACGATGAAGGAGGGATGCGGGAACACGACCTCCTCGCCCTGTCGGACGAAGGCGCGCGCCAGGAGCTCCAGCAGCTCGTTCGAGCCGTTGCCGAGGACGATGGCGTCCGGCACGACCCCGTGGCGCTTCGCCAGCGCGTGGCGGAGATAGTAGCCGGACCCGTCGGGGTACCGGTTGAGCCCGCCGAGCACCTGCCGGATCGCCTCGAGCACCCGGGGGGACGGCGGCAGCGGGTTCTCGTTCGAGGCGAGCTTCATGGCCCCGGCGATCTCCAGCTCCCGCTCCAGCTCCTCGATCGGCTTGCCCGGTTCGTACGGGGCGATGTCGAGGATCGGCTCGTTGGCCAGGCGCTCCCAGGAAGTGCTCATGGTCTCCTCTCAGACCGCCGTCGGGTAGGAGCCGAGGACCTTCAGGAAGAGACAGCGGTCGCGCAGCGCGGCGAGCACCGCCTGCACGGGCGCGTCCTCCTGGTGTCCCTCGACGTCCACGAAGAAGACGTACTCCCAGGGGCGCCGCCGGGTGGGGCGGGACTCGATCTTCGTCAGGTTCAGCCCGGCCTCGGCGAAGGGCTCGAGGATCCGGTACAGCGTGCCCACCTCGTCCTTGATGGAGAGGAGGAGCGAGGTCTTGTCCCGGCCCGTCGGCGCGCTCGCCTGGCGCCCGACGACGAGGAAGCGCGTCACGTTCTGCGCGACGTCCTCGATCCGCTCGCGGAGCGTGGGCAGGCCGTAGAGTTGGCCGGCCAGCTCGCTGGCGATGGCCGCCCCGGAGACCTCCTCGAGCGCCCGCTCGGCCGCCACGGTCGTGGAGGCGACCTCCACCGTCTGGGCGTGCGGCAGCTGCCGGTCGAGCCATTCGCGACACTGGGCGAGCGCCTGCGGGTGCGAGAAGACCTGCTTCACCTCCCCCAGGTCGCGGGCGCGGGAGAGGAGGTAGTGGTGGATCTCGAGCTGGATCTCGCCCGAGATGAGGAGCTCCGAGTCGATGAGGCGGTCGAGCGTGTGGTTGACGACTCCCTCGGTCGAGTTCTCCACGGGGACGACGCCGACGTCCGCCCGGCCGTGCTCGACCTCCGCGAAGACGTCGTGGATGCCTCGCGCCGGGAGGTACTCGGCGCTTCCGCCGAACCGCTGCAGCGCGGCGAGGTGGGTGAAGGTGGCGAGGGGGCCGAGGTGGGCGACGCGGAAGGGACGCTGGAGGGCCCGGGAGGCCGAGAAGATCTCGCGCCAGATGGCGCGGATGGCCGGGGCCGGGAGCGGCCCGGGGTTCAGCCGGAGGAGTCCCTCCAGGATCGCCTGCTCGCGCCCCGGCACGTGGATCGACGCCCCGGCCTCCTGCTTGACCCGGCCGACCTCCAGGGCGATCGCGGCCCGTTGATTGAGGAGCTCGAGGAGTTGACGATCAATGCGGTCGATCCTCACTCGCCATTCATCCAGACCCATACACTCTCCAAAGGGACGGGCGCACAAGCCCATTTAGTATAGTGAACCGCCCCGGCGGGCGCAAGGAGCCCGGGGTGGAGGGCGCGATGCCGCACGCCGCACCGCGCGTCGTTCAACCGCGCGCCCCGGCGGGCGGCCGACCCGCGGCGGCGAGCCCGGTCAGCTCGCGCGGCGTCAGCTCGCGCCACGCTCCGGGCGCCAGCCGTCCGAGCCGCACCGGCCCGTAACCGACCCGCACCAGCCGCTCCACGGACAGCCCGACCGCCCGGCACAGGCGCTTGACCTCGCGGTACCGGCCCTCGCGCAGGGTGAGGGCGATCCAGGCTCGCCCCGGCCCCGCCGAGCGGAGCCAGCGGGCCTCGTCCGCGCGCGCGGGGCCGTCCTCGAGGAGCACGCCGCGGCGGAGCGCCGCGAGCGTCGCCGGATCGCCGCGGCCCTCGACGCAGACGTGGTAGACGCGCGGGACCCCATGCCGGGGGTGGGTCAGGCGGTAGGTCAGCTCCCCGTCGTTGGTGAGCAGGAGCAGGCCTTCGGCGTCGAAATCCAGCCGGCCGACGGCGTGAAGGCGCTCCCCCACGTCGGGAAGGAGGTCGAAGACGCGGGGCCGCCCGCGCGGGTCCTCGCGGGTGGTCAGGTACCCCCGGGGCTTGTGGAGGGCGAGGTACCGCTTGGGCTCGCGCCGTGGGAGCGCGCGCCCGTCCACGCGGATGCGGTCACGCTCGGGATCGGCCTGGACGCCGAGCTCCGTGACCACGCGACCGTTGAGCGTGACGCGCCCGGCCTGGATGAGCCGCTCGGCGCCCCGCCGCGAGGCGACTCCCGCCTCGGCGAGGAGCTTCTGGAGACGAACGGGCGGCACCGCGCGTCAGGGACGCGGCCCGGCGGCTCCCTCCGGCTCCTCCGCCTCGGCGCCCCGCGACTCCTCCTCGACGCCGGCGGCCCAGCTCGCCTCGGCCACCGCTAGCGCCAGGCTCGGGTCCTGGCCCGGGGCCTCCTCGCCGGCGCCCGGCGGCGCCTCGAAGGGCGGCAGCTCCTCGAGGCCGCGCAGGCCGAAGTGCTCGAGGAACTCGCGCGTCGTGCCGTAGAGGATCGGTCGGCCGGGACCGGCCTTCCGGCCGACCACGCGGACCAGCCGCCGCTCGAGCAGGTGCGCCAGGACGCCCTCGCTGTCCACGCCGCGGAGCTGCTCGACCTCGGGGCGCGAGATCGGCTGGCGGTAGGCGATGATCGCCAGGGTTTCGACCGCGGCGCGCGAGAGCCGGCTCTTGAGCCGGAGGCGCTGGAAGCGGAGCAGGGTGGGCGCCAGCTCCGGCCGCGTGACCAGCCGGAAGCCGCCGGCCACCTCGACCAGCGCGAGCCCGCGGTCGGGCGCCTCGCACCGCTCGCGGACCGCCTCGACCACGGCGCGCGCCTCGGCCGGGCTCACCTCCAGCACCTCGGCGATGCGGGGGAGTTCGAGCGGGACGTCGGCGGCGAAGAGGAGCGCCTCGGCAGCGGCCACGATATCAGGGGTCATCACTCCTCCTCTCGGCGTGAGCCGCGGGCCCGGGGTCCGAATCAGCGCCACGCGAGGGACGGTCGGCTCCGGTGGGGGCGGCTTCGGCGAGGACCGTGGCGGCCCCCGCCGCCGGCGGCTCGGCCGCGCGCTCGATGACGATCTCGCCGAAGAGCTCCCGTTGCTGCGCGCGCACACGCTGGACCCGGACGAGCTCCAGGAGGGCCAGGAGCGTCACGATCACCTCGGGCCGAGGCGGCGTGGCGCCGAGGAGCGCGGAGAACATGACGTACCAGGAGTGGTCGAGCACGCCGAGGATCTCGGCCATGCGCGCGAGGAGCGAGGGGGGCTCCGGCTCCACCTCGCGCGTGGGCTCGGCGCGGGCCCGCCGCACCAGGAAGGCGCGGTAGGCCTCGCCGAGGTCCCACAGGCTCAGGCTCTCGACCGGCAGGTAGTCGGGGATGGGCAGCTCGCTCCACGTCCGGGTGAGGTGCCTGGCCCAGGCCGCCTCCTGCGCGCGGAGCCACTCCCCTATCTCCTTGACCCGCGCATAGGCGCGCAGCCGCGCCTCGAGCTCGAGCCGCAGCGCCTCGCCTTCCTCGTCCAGCGCCTCCTCGTCGACCTCGGGCTTCGGCAAGAGCAGCTTCGACTTCAGATAGATCAGCGTCGCCGCCAGGACGAGGAAGGCCCCGGCATCCTCGAGCTCGCGGAACTCGACCGCCTCCAGGTACGCCAGATACTGGTCGGTGATCCGCCGGATCGGCAGCCGCGCCAGATCGATCTCGTTCGAGCGCGCCAGGTGGAGGAGGAGGTCGAGCGGGCCTTCGAAGCCGTCGAGCCGCACCGTCAGCGGGCTCGGCGTCTCCGGGGCCATGACATCGGATCCGTCTACCATGTCCCCCCCGGACCGGCCCGAGGACCACGCCGGCATCCGACCGTGATGGGCCCGGTGTGCCCGGTCATCCGGCGACCCCGATGGCGGCGTTGGCCGGGCCGAGGACCGGGCAGCCCCAGGACGGGAGAGGAGAAGGCGGCCCGAGGCGTGTGCCGGCCCCCCCACCCAGCCCCATGAGGAGGGCCGCCGACGGCCCCAGGGGCCGGGACGGCCGCGAGGCGGGAGGCCGCGCGCGTCCAGGCCGTGATGCAGGACGCCGGGATGCGACGGTCATCGGCCCGGTCATCCGAGGATCCCGATGGCGGCCTTGGCCTCCGCCAGCGTCTGCCGCGCCGTCTGGCGCGCGCGCGCCGAGCCCTCCTGCAGGACCTCCCGGATCTGCGCCGGCTTCGCCGCGAACTCGGTCCGCCGCTCCCGGATCGCGTCGAGCCGCGGCATGAGGTGCTTGAGGAGGATGCCCTTGCAGTCCAGACAGCCGATGCCCGCCGTGCGGCAACCCGTCGCGGCATATTCGCGGTCGGGATCGGGCGTGAAGATCTTGTGGAGATCGAAGACGGGACAGACCTCGGGGTTGCCCGGATCGCTCCGACGCTTCCGGGCGGGGTCCGTCATCATGGTCTTGACCCTGGGGACCGTGACCTCGGGCGGGTCGGCCAGGTAGATCGCGTTGTCGTAGGACTTGGACATCTTCCGGCCGTCGGTGCCCGGGACCTTCGGGATCACGGTGAGCTTCGCCTCCGGCTCGGGAAAGACGGGGCCGAAGAGGTGGTTGAAGCGCCGCGCCACCTCACGCGTCAGCTCGACGTGCGGCACCTGGTCCACGCCCACGGGGACCCACCGCGGCTTGTACATCAGGATGTCCGCGGACTGCAGCAGCGGGTAGCCCAGGAGCCCGTAGGAGGGCGATTCGAGCCCCAGCTGCTCCACCATCTCCTTGTAGGTCGGGACCCGCTCGAGCCAGGCCACCGGCGTCAGCATGGAGAAGAGCAGGTGGAGCTCGGCGTGCTCGGGGACGAGGGACTGGACGAAGAGCGTGCTGCGGTCCGGATCGAGGCCCGCGCCGAGCCAGTCGGCCGCCATCTCCAGCGTGTTCGCCGCGATCTCGCCCTTCGCCGGGATGTCCGTGGTGTAGGCGTGCCAGTCGGCGACGAAGTAGAAGCAGTCGTAGTCGTCCTGGAGCCGCACCCAGTTGTCGAGCGCCCCGAGGAGGTTCCCGAGGTGGAGTCGCCCGGTCGGCCGCATGCCGGAGAGGACCCGCTCGCGGCTCACGGCGCGGCCCGCCCGCCGGTATCCGCGCCGCCGTCGGCGGCGCCGAGGGCCGCCGCCAGCCGGACGAGGTCGGCCGGGGTGTCGACGCCGAGCGAGGCGTGTGGCGTGACCAGCACGCGGATGCGGACGCCGTGCTCGAGGGCGCGGAGCTGCTCGAGCGTCTCGGCCTGCTCGAGCGGGGTCGGCGCGAGCGCGGCGAAGCGCTGGAGGAACGGCGCCTGGAAGACGTAGATGCCGATGTGCCGGAGCGGCGCCGCGAAGCCGGGCCGCCGCCGGTACGGGATGGGCGCCCGCGAGAAGTAGAGAGCGTAGCCCGCCTGGTCCACGACGACCTTCACCGCGTTCCAGTCGGCGTGCTCCGCCTCGTCGCGCACGGGATGCGCGAGCGTCCCCATCAGGACCGTCGGGTCGTCGGCCATGAGCCGGCAGAGCTCGTCGAGCGCCTTCACGTCGAAGGTCGGCTCATCCCCCTGGAGGTTCACCACGACGTCCGCCGCGTCTCCACGCACGGCCTCCGCCACGCGGTCGGTGCCGCTCGGATGGGCGGGGCTCGTCAGGACCACGTCCCCGCCGAAGGCGCGGACCGCGCGAACGATCCGCTCGTCGTCCGTCGCGACCAGGACGCGGTCGACCGCGCTGAGCTGGCGCGCTCGCTCCCAGACGTGCCGGACGAGCGGCTTGCCCGCCACCTCGGCCAGCGCCTTGCCGGGGAAGCGAACCGACGCGTAGCGCGCCGGGATCACGGCCACGGCGCGCCTCATCGCCCCGCCTCCCCCGGATCCGGCGACCGCCCACGCCCGGATCCCCCGGGTCCGCCCCGGAGCTCCCGGACCTTCGCCGCGCGGAGGAAGACGTAGTGGGCGTAGAGGACCGCGAGCGTGAGCCCTCGCCCGCCGTCGAGGAACCCCGCGCGCAGCAGGTACATCGACCCGAACCGTCCGATGGGCCGGAGCAGCAGGTCGAGGAGGCTTCCCCCTCGCCCTTCGGCGGCCAGCTCGCGCGCCGCCAGCTCCGAGTAGCGATTGGCCCGGGCGACGAAGTCCTCGATCCCGCGGTATCCCTGGTGGAGGAGCGGCGCCCGGAGGCGACCGACCGCCCCGTCGACGCGGACCGACTCGTGCACCGCCCGCTCGGTGAAGGCACCCCGGCCGCGCCGGAAGAGGCGGAGCTGGTAGTCCGGATACCAGCCGCCGTGGCGGACCCAGGCACCCTGGAAGAAGTTCCGGCGCGGGACCTGGAAGCCCGCCACCGGCGGCGCGGCCGCCAGGGTCGCCGCGATCTCGTCGCGCAGCTCGCCGGATACCTGCTCGTCGGCGTCCAGCGAGAGGATCCACTCCCCGCGGCACTGCGCGAGCGCGAAGTTCTTCTGCGCCCCGTACCCGGTCCACGGCATGATGAGCACGCGATCGGTGAACTCGCGGGCGATCGCGACCGTCTTGTCGCTCGATCCCGAGTCCACGACCACGGTCTCGTCGGCCCAGGCGACGCTCTCCAGACAGCCCCGGATGCGCTCCTCCTCGTTCAGGGCGATGACGGCGACCGACAGGCTAGCCACCGGTCGACCTCTCGGCGTCCCCGGCAGGCTCCCCTGCCACGCCGGGCACGTCCGTGGCGAGGCGCGTCATCGGAGGAGCGCCTCCGCCGCCGCCAGCACGCTCTCGACGCTGATCCCGTCCATGCGTCCGGTCGCGCTCGCGATCGCGCCGGTCCGCGCGCCGTACGGCCCGTTCCGCTCCGCGGGGGTGGGACCGTACAGGCCGAGCGTCGGCACGCCGAGGACGGCGGCGACGTGGATCGGGCCGGTGTCGCCGCCGACGACGAGCGTCGCGCGCCGGAGGAGCGCGACCATTTCGGGGATCGACGTCGGCGGCGGGATCAGGGGGGTCGTGCGCATCCCGTGGGCGATCCTCCGGACCAGCGGCTCCTCCCCCGGGCCCCAGCAGAAGAGCGCGCGCGCGCTCAAGCGGAGCGCCAGCTCGTCCGCCAGCCGCCGGTACGCGTCGATCGCCCAGCGCTTGTGATCGCCGCCGGAACCGGGGTTGAAGGCCACGACCGGCGCGCCCGGCTTGACGCCTTCCTCCTCGAAGAACCGGGCGATCGTGGCCTCGGCCGCGGGGTCGGCCGTCAGGGGGAAGCCCGGCGCCCCGATGTCCCCGCGCCGGATGCCCACGGCCCCGAGGAGCGCCAGGTTCGCCTCGACCACGTGGAGGGGCCCGGGGGGCAGGCTCACCCGCCGGTTCGTGAAGAGGAAGTTCGCCGCCTCGCGACAGTGACGGAGCGGGAAGCCGATCCGCACCGGGGCCCGCGTGAGCGCCGTGATCACGCCACTCTTCCAGAGACCCTGGAGGTCCAGGGCGACGTCGAAGCGGCCGCTGCCCAGCCGGCGGGCGAGGCCGCGCAGCTTGCGGAAGACCGCCGTGGCACCGCCCGGCCGGCGGAACTCTCGCCGCCACAGGCGGGTGTCCACGGGCACGATGTGGTCCAGATCGGGGTTGCCGAGCAGGATGGCCTCCTCGCGGCACTCCACGATCCACGTCAGCTCGGCGGCGGCGAACCGGGCCCGCAGCGCGTGGGCCACTGGCAGCGCGTGGACGACGTCGCCCAGCGAGGAGAGCTTGATCAGCGCGATCCGCGGCGCGCGGGCTCCGGGTGGCGCCCCCGAAGCCGCCGGCCCTGGTGCCTGCGCCGGGCTCCGGGTCCCGCCTGCCTGCATCACCGGCGAGCGGCCCCGCTCCCGGCGAAGCGGTCGACGATGATGGCGATCAGGTCCCGCGTCGAGTGACGCTTCGGATCGCCGGCGATCGCGACCTCGCCACCGCTGGCCCGGACGGTCGCCACCTCGGGGACGGAGTCGCGCGTGTAATCGGTCCCCTTCGCGTGGACGGCGGGCCGGAGGAGCGCGACGAGGCGGTCCGCCGTGTCGTCGTCGAAGACCACGACGTGGTCGACGACGGCCAGGGCGGCCACGAGCTCCGCCCGCTCGGCCGCCGGCACGACCGGGCGGCCCGGGCCCTTCAACCGTCGCACGGCCGCGTCGGAATTCAGACCGACGATCAGCACGTCGCCGAGCGCCCGGGCGCCGGCGAGGTAGCGCACGTGGCCCACGTGGAGGAGGTCGAAGCAGCCGTTGGCGAGCACCACGCGCCGTCCGCTCGCCCGCGCCGCCTCGGCCACGGCGCGTGCCGCGTCAAGGTCGAGGACCTTCCCCGTCATCCCGACCGTCGCCGAAGGCGTCGTGGCGGACGGCGTCGCGGAGCTCGCCATGGGTGATCGGCGCGGTGCCCCGCTTCATGACGACGACGCCGCCCGCGTAGTTGGCCAGCCGGGCGGCGTCCATCGGCCCGGCACCCGCGGCGAGCGCCAGGGTGAACGTGCTGATCACCGTATCCCCGGCGCCCGTCACGTCGGCGATCTCGTCGCTGCCGTGGATCGGGACGAACGTCGCGTCGCCGCCCTCCTCGAACAGCGCGAGGCCCTTGGAGCCGCGCGTCACCAGCAGCAGGCGGGTCTTCAATCGCTCGAGCAGCCGCCAGCCCGCCTGCTCCACGGCCTTCTCGCCGTCGAGCGAGACGCCCAGGAGCTGCTCGACCTCGGGTTCGCTCGGGGTCGCCGCGGTGACGTGCTGGAACCGGAGGAGGTCGTAGCGCGAGTCCGCCGTGACGACGGCGCCGGCCACGCGAAGCGCGCGCGCACGATCGAGCAGCCGACTCGTGATCGTCTCGTACCCGTAGTCGGACAGGACGACGGCGTCGACGCCGGCGCCCCACGCTGCGAGCCGATCGAGCAGCATGGCCTCGGCCGCCGGCGGCAGTGGGCCCTCGGGCTCACGGTCCACCCGCACGAGCTGCTGCCGCGTCGCGACGTAACCGCCGGCCATGATGCGCGTCTTCACCGGCGTCACACGCTCCGGCATCGTCACCAGCCCCTCGGTCGGCATCCCGGACTCCGCGAAGAGCTCGCGCAAGGCGGCGCCCGCCCAGTCGTCGCCGAGGACGCCGAGCGGCAGGACGCGCGCCCCGAGCGCGCGGAGGTTGTGACACGCGTTGGCCGCGCCGCCCATGCAGACTTCGCGGGAGAGGTAACGGAGGATGAGGACCGGCGCCTCACGGGAGATCCGCCGGGGCTTGCCGTGCACGTACTCGTCGGCGACCAGGTCGCCCAGCACGAGTACGGTCTTGCCCCGAAACCCGTCGACGAGACCGAGGAGCCGCGCGCCGTCCGCCCCTGGAGCCCGGCCCGACCCCGCCCTGGCAGCCATCGGGCTCATTATACGGATCGGGCGAAACCAGGAAAGCGCTTTTTGAACCGCCCGCCCGTTCCCGAAGCCCTGCCGTGGCGGATGCGCGTGGGGACGCGACGCCTTCCGAGCGCGGGCTCCGCCCGCGCAACCGACCGGGGGGAGGCATCGGAGGGGCCCCCTCCGACTGGATCAGGCCGGGCCGATCAGCTCGCGGACCTTCGCCCGCAGCTCTTCGTACGGCACCGGCTTGGGGAACCCGGCCTGGATGTCGAGATCGAAGTCCACCACGTTCCACAGGGCCGAGAAGACGATGATCGGCAGCTCGGCGAGGCGGTCCCACTCCGGCTCGCTCCGCAGCCGCTGGACGAGCGTCGCCCCGCCGAGCCCCGGCATGTTGATGTCGACGATCATGAGGTCGATGGCGTCCTCCCGCAGCCGGTCGAGCGCCGCCTGGCCGTCGGAGGCCAGGGTCACGTCGTAACCGTCGCGGGCGAGCAGCTCACCGAAGGCCTCGCACACCCGGCTGTCGTCGTCCACGACCAGGATCCGCTTCACGGCTACCCCACGAAGTGGGCGGTCACGAACGCAAACAGGAACACGACCAGAAGGCCGAAGGAGAGCAGCCGGAGCCCCTCGGCGACGCTCCCGTCGCGATCGACGATGCCCGCCGCGGCGAAGGCGGGGACGGCGGCCAGGAGCTCACGCCCCACGCTCTCGGGCGCAAAGAGGACACCGACCAGCACCGCTCCGGCGGTGTAGAGGCCGGCCACCCCGCCGAGGCGCCGGAAGACCAGGATGGTGAGGCCGAGGAAGGCGAGCGGCAGCAGGATCCGCAGCGAATCGAGGAGCTGGGTGTACGCCTGGATCCGCGGGCCCCGCGTGAGGATCCAGTACGTCTCCCTCCAGTAGCCCGCCAGGTCCCACTGGAACCGCACGCTCCAGCCCGCGGTGTGCGCATCCCAGAATGCGAAGGGGTTGCCGAACCTGAGGCCCAGGTACAGGAGGTAAGCTCCGAGGCCCGCCGGGATGAGGAGCACGCCGAGCGCTTCCCGGCCGCGCAGCGGCCGGCCCGCACGCCAATCCTGTGCCATGCCCCATGCGAACGCCGGGAAGAGCATGACGCCCATGGGCCGGGTCGCCGCTGCCAGCCCGCCCCACAGCCCCGCAACCGCCCAGCTTCGCCGGCGCGCCGCATGGAGCGCGAGCGTCGCCAGGAGGAAGAAGAGCGGTTCCGCGTAGATCGTGTGAAAGAAGAACGAGAACGGGAAGACGAGGAGCCAGAGGACCGCGCGCTCGGCGGCCACGGGCCCGGCCTCGTCGCGAACCCACCGCCAGAAGACGACGACGGCCGCGACGGCGGCCACGTTCGCGACGAGCAGGCCGGCCACGACCTGGTTGCCGATGGCCGAGGTCAGCGCCTTGATCATGAGCGGGAAGAGCGGGAAGAAGGCGACGTTCGACTTGCCCTGGGGATCGAACCAGTAACCGCGCTCGACGACGCTGAGGTACCACCAGGCGTCCCACCGCACCCACGTCGCGATGGAGAGGTTCTTCCCGAGGTAGACTTCCGTGGGCGGCTGGATCCCCGCCGGGACGATCCGGATCGCGCAGGCCGCGACGATGAAGAGGGTCAGCCGGGTGAGCGCGAGATAGCCGAGCGATCGCAGCAACGCGCGGCCATCCGGGCACGCCGCGAGCCAGGCGCGCGCCGTCGTGAGCGCGGCAGGCGCCCAGGGTCTGCGAACGTCGGCACCGGCATACCAGTCGCGGTGGCCAGCCATCGGGTTGCACGCGGGTCCAGGCCGGGTCAGACCCCGAACCGCGCGATTCTAACACGGGGCCGAGGCGCCGCAAAAATCGCGGCGCGAACGCTGTCCCTACCGGGCCGGCCCGATGCGCGCGTACACCGCCTCGACCGCGGCCGCGCGCCGCGCGGGGGTGTACAGCGCCTCGACACGGCGTCGCCCTGCCGCGCCCATCGCCCGGGCCCGGGCGGGGTCACCGAGGATGTCGGCCAGCCGCTCGGCGACCGCGCTGGGCTGCCCGTCGACCAGCCAACCGGTCTCGCCGTCCACCACGGTCTCGGGCAAGGCCCCGACCCGCCCGGCCACGACGGGCCGGCCGGCGGCCATGGCTTCGAGCGCCGCGCGGCACGACTCCTCCGCTCCCGCGCCGAGGAGCGCGAAGCAGTCCATGGCCGCCAGGACGCCCGGGAGATCGTCGCCGCGGTACCCCGCGAAGACGACGGCATCCTCGAGGCCGAGGGCGCGGGCGAGGCGTTCGACCGCCGGGCGGCCCTCGCCGCGCCCCACGAAAAGGAGGCGGAGCGTGGGCCAGCGCGCCCGGAGCCGGCGTGCGGCATGGAGCAAGAGTTCGTGCCCGCGGCCCGGCACCAGGCGCGCCACGCAACCCACCACCGGCCCCGGCTCGAGCCCGAGCTCCGCTCGCACGGCACCGCCGTCCGCGCTCGGGCCGAACCGCGCGAGGTCGACCGCCCCCGGCACGACGGCCAGCCGCGACGGCGCGACACCGGCACGGCGCGCGGCGGCGGCGATCCCTTCGCTGACCGCGATGACGGCAGCCGTGCGCCCCAGGAGCCAGCGGACCGTGGGCCCGCGCCGCACGGCCCGCCGATGGTGGACGGTCCGCACGAGCGGCACCGCCAGGCCCCGCAGCGCGAACGCGGCGAGCCAGTGGTCATGGGTCAGGTGAGCGTGCACCAGCTCGATCCCACGCGCGCGGACGAGCCGGCGCAGGGCTCGCAGGTCGGCGAGGAGGGCCCACGGCCGGGCCGTGCGCTCGAGCGAGAGCCCCGGCGCCAACGCGAGCCCCGCCGCGCACGCCCGTGCCTCGAGCGCGTCCCCCCGGATGCACGCGAACGTCACCTCGTGGCCGCGCGCGGCGAGCGCCGCGGCGAGCCCGAGCGCGGGATCGGCGCTCCCCGTCCACCAGCGGTTGGCCACGAGGTGCAGCAGCCGGAGGGGCCTCACCCGCCGCCCTCCCCGCGCGCCGCCGTGACCGCATCGACCCGATCGCAGACGGCGGCGAAGACCTCGTCCACGGTGAGGGCCCGCATGCAGCGGTGGTCGATCGGACACTCCGGGCTGAAGCACGGCGCGCACGACGGCCGGTGCCAGAGGACGGCGTGGCGCGGCCCCACTGGCGCCGTGAGCCGCGGGTCCGTGGGGCCGAACAGGACCACCACGGGAACACCGACCGCGGCGGCGACGTGCCCCGGCCCGCTGTCGGGGGTGAGGAGGACCGAGAACTCCCGGATGAGCGCCGGGAGGAGCGCGGGATGGTCCTTCCCCACGAGGTGCCGCGGCGGCGCGGGCAGCCTGGCGGTCACGGCCGCGAGGAGCGGCGTCGCGGCCGCGCTCCCGAGGAAGACGGGCGTGATTCCCCGTGCGGTCAGCCGCGTGGCGACCGCGGCGAGGCGCTCCGGCGGCCAGAGCTTCGACGGGCCGAAGGCCGCGCCGAGCTGCAGGCCCACGCTCGGCTGCCCGGGCTCCACGCCGGCCTCCACCAGGAGCCGCCGGGCCTCGCCCTGTCGGGACGGGGCGACGTGGAGCACGGGGGCCTCGACGCCTCCGTCCCGGACGGCGATCCCGAGCGGCGCGAGCAGCGCGAGGTACTCGACGACCTGGTGAACCCGCGACGGCGGCGGGGCGACCGCCTGGGTCAGGAGGAGCGAGCGCCCGTCCCGCCCGTAGCCGACTCGCCAGCGCGCGCGACTCAGCCAGGCGTGGAGCGCCGCCTCGAAGGAGTTCGGCAGCAGCAGCGCGAGGTCGATCCGCTCGCGGGCCAGCGTGCGGGCCAGCGCCAGGCGCGCGCGCCGGGTCCCGGGATCCGCGAGCCGGCGGTCGATTCCCGGCTCGGCCTCCAGCAACGCCGGAACCCAGGGGCCGACGCACCAGAGCTCGGCATCGGGGAGCGCCGCCCGCAGCGCGCGGAGCGTCGGCAGGGCCATGACGGTGTCGCCGAGCCAGTTCGGGCAGCGGACCAGGGCGCGCCGGATCGCCGCCCGCGGGATCAGGCCGCCGCTCACGTCCCTCCCCCCGCGAGTCGCCGCTCCAGCGCCGCCCACCACGCCTCCGCCCCGTCGTCGAGGCGGAGCCGCACGCGGAGGGCCCAGACCGGCAGCCGCCCCCCGGTCGGGATCCGGACCGCGTCCTTCTCCGTGGTGAGGAGCACCTCGGCGCCGACCGCGCGGGCTCGCGCCTCCAGAGCCATGACGTCCTCGGCGGCGTAGGCGTGGTGATCGGGAAACGGGAGGAAGTCGCGTGGCGTGACCCCGATCGCGCCGAGCGTCGCCGCGAAGTTTTCCGGGACGGCGATGCCCGCGAAGGCGAGGAGAGCCGGCCCGTGCAGCCGATCGAGCCCGAAGACCGTCCCCGCACGCACGTCCTCGACGCCTTCCGCCTCGTACGTCGCGAGCGCCAGCGGCGCCCGGGGCGCCCGGGCCCGCACCTCGGCCTCGGCGCGCGACGGCGCCGGCGCGGCGGCCGGACGCGAGAGCACGAGCAGGTCGGCGCGCGCGAGGGCCTGGGGAGGCTCGCGGAGGCTTCCGCGTGGCAGGAGCCCTCGCCCGCCCCACGGCGCGCGGGCGTCCAGGCACACGATGTCGACGTCCTTCACCAGCCGGCGCTGCTGGAAGCCGTCGTCGAGGAGGAGGACATCGGGGTGGAAGCGCGGCAGCGCCCACGCGCCGGCGCGGAGCCGGTCCCGCCCCACGACGACGGGCACCCCACCGGGGGCGTCGCCCAGCCGGCGAGCCAGGAGAAAGGGCTCGTCGCCGGCCTCGTCGGGTCCGAGCAGGAGCCGGGCGCCATCCGACACGACCCGCACCGACTCGGGCCCGCGCCGCCCGTACCCGCGGCTCAGCACGACCACACGGGCGCCGCGGGCGCTGAGCCGCCGGGCCAGGAGCTCGACGAGCGGCGTCTTCCCCGTGCCGCCGACGGTGAGGTTGCCGACGGCGATGACCCGACACGGGAGCGCGCCGCTCCGCAGGAGGCCCGCCGCGTAGGCGGCGCGCCGGAGGCCGAGCCCGCCACGGTACGCGAGCGCCGCGCCCGCGAGCACCGTGTCCCACGGCGCCGGCAGACCCTCCCGCCAGGCGCGCACCAGGTGGGCGCGCTGGGTTGCGGTGATGCTCGGGCCAGGCGCCCGGTTAGTCCGACAGCGCCCGGGTCTGACGGCGGGGCCTCAGTGCCCCGTCCGATATAATGAGGCCCGTGCTCACCGCGACCCAGCGCGCCCGCCTGGTGCGCGCCTGGCGGGAGGGTCTGCCGGCGCCGTGGGACACGGTGCTCGCGGGCGCGGCGCTCGCGTACCGTGGCGGGCTCGGCCTCCGGCGCGCCGCCTACGCGGCGGGCCT
>JBIOTN010000235.1:0-2227 GCA_044866005.1 Candidatus Rokuibacteriota bacterium
CCGCCCTCGAGCCTGCAACGCACCAGGGTGCGGAGGACGCGCAGCCCGTCCGCCGCGGTGAGCTTCTTGCCCTCCTCGTCCGAACGCGCCCGGTAGTGGACGGGAACCTCGAAGATGCGCTGCCCGCTCTGAAGCAGCCGGGCGGTGATCTCGGCCTCGATCCCGAAGCCCGGTTCGTCCAGCCGCAGCGAGCGGAAGAGGTCGGTCCGGATCGCCTTGTGGCAGGTCATGAGGTCTCGGACGTACACGTTGAAGAGCAGGTTCGCGGCGAGCGTGACTGTCCTGTTGCCCACGACGTAGAGGAACGAGTGGCTCGTGTAGCCGTCGAAGGCGCGCACGCCGAAGCAGGCGTTGGCGAGCCCCTCGATGAGAGGCTCCATCACCTGGCGCAGGTCGGCGGGGTCGTACTCGAGGTCGGCGTCGAAGATCGCCGAGAACTCTCCCGAGGCGGCCGCGAGCGCGGTTCGCACGGCGGCGCCCTTCCCCTGGTTTCGCTCGTGCCTCAGCAGGGTCACCCGGTCCGCCCCCGTGACCCGTTCGAGCGCCGCGGCGGTGCCGTCGGTCGAGCCGTCGTCGACGACGATGAGCTCGTGCTTCACGGGGAGGTCCGCAGCAAGCACCTCCTGGACGGCCTCCTCCACGGTCGCCGCCTCGTTGTAGACCGGCATCAGGATGCTCAGCAGCGCCATCGCGAGCGGGTCAGTTGCGGGACCGGGGCACGGGCCGACCTTAATTCAAGCCACGGCCGGAGGCCGCCACGGGCTCCCCGGTCCAGGCGGAAGACCGTGTTCCGCCCCTCTCGGAGGATCTGCCGGGCGCGGGGGTCGGCTCGCGTCCAGGCCTCCTGCGGCGGCGGTGTCCCGTCCTCGGCGGGAGCGGTGACGACGTAGTCGTAGCGGCCCCGTTCGAGGGCCCGCACCCACTCGCGGCAGGATCGGATCGGCCTGAAGTCGCCGTGCGACTCCGCCACTACCGGGATGTCCACGGTGTTCTCGGGGCGTCGGCCGTAGAGCGGGTAGTGGCCGATGAAGCCGCCGGCTGCGATGTGCGCCCCTTTCACGTCGCGGAGCGCGAGGTAGCTCGCTCCGATCGGCTCGGGTAGCCCGCCGCGCGCGTAGCGGTGCTCGAGGTAGCGCTTCTGGACCGGCCAGCCGGCGGCCAGCGCGATCAGGGCCGCGAACGCCAGGCCGAGCGCGGGCAGCCCTCGGGGCACGAGGCGCCGCCGGGCGGCACTCACCACAAGCACAACGGCGGCTGCGAAGGCCAGGGCGGCGGCCACCCGGAGGGCGCCGTGCGGAGCATCGACCGCCAGCACGACCGCGAGCGGTGCGACGACCCAGACGTGGGGGAGGGCCGTGCGGGCGAGGGCCAGTGGCAACAGCGTGGCTCCCAGCCCGAGCGCGAGGACGGCGAAGCGGGTGTTGCCCGCGAAGCAGGCGACGGTTCCGGCCGCCGGCGTCACGAGGTAGGAGATGGCGGCGGCGAGGGTGACGAGGGCGAGCATCGTCGTCGTCCGATCTCGGCGCACAAGGGCGCCGGCCAGCACCCCCGCGCCCACCACGGCGAGCAGCGCCGGCCAGGCGGCTCCGAGGACGCCGTGAACCTGGGGCAGCAGCTCGTGCCGCGCCGTGCCGAGCCTGTCGGCGAAGTGCAGCAGGGTGGTATTGCCGCAGTCCCGGGGCGGCCTGACGGAGGGCAGGGTCAGGGGACCGATCTTGGCTCCCACCCAGGGAAGCGGGTTCGCGGCGGCGAACAGGTTGCGCACGTACCAGAACGACCCGGTTGCGAGCAGGCCGAGTCCCCAGGCGACCGCCGCCACTCGCCGCCGCTCGGCGAGCACGACGACTCCCGCCGTGAGCGCGAGCACCGGTCCCAGGGCGTTGAGCCGGGTCCCGACCGCGAGCCCGGCCGCCAGCCCGGCGATCGCGAGCGCCGGCCGCTCGTCGCGGCCGTTGATGAACAGCGCGACCGCCGCCAGCAGGAAGGCCAGCCCCACGACATCGTTCTTGGCCGAGCCCGGCTGGGTGTTGATCATGATCGGCACGGACAGCACGAGGGCGGTGGCCGTCAGCGTCCCTGGGGCCACGCCGGCGCGCCGGCCGATGCACCAGCCGGCGAGCAGGGCGAGGGCGAGCCAGCCGAGCCCGAGGAGCGGGGAGAGGACGTCGCTGCCGAAGGCGACGATTCCGGCGGCGTGGAAAAGCTCCGAGGTGGCCGGCAGGAACGA
>JBIOTN010000236.1:0-3064 GCA_044866005.1 Candidatus Rokuibacteriota bacterium
TTGCCGCGCACTCGGCGCTCCATCAGCGCCTCCAGCGCCGGGCCGGCCTCGCGCCAGCTCGCCGTCAGCGTGACCTGCGGATCGAGGCGGCCGGCCGCGACCTCCTCCGCGAGAAAACGCAGGTCGCTCGCCGCCGAGTGGTGGCGGTCCAGCTCGTCGAATACGCGCAGTCCGTAGAGCCGCGCCCCCCGGCGGTTGTAGAACCCCGCAACGTTGAAGGTGGTGGGCTCGCCGGAGGAGATCCCGAACGCGATGACGATGCCCGCGGGCGCCACCCGCGCCAGGGCCGCAGCGAGACTGGCCCCGCCCACCGACTCGAGGATCACGTCGAAGCGCTCGCCCTCGGGATCCAGCTCGTGAATCACCTCGTCGGCGCCGAGCTCGGCGAGGCCCTCGCCGCGTTCGGGGTTGGCGGCCACCGCCGTCACGTGGGCTCCTCCTCCGTGCGCAAGCTGCACCGCCAGGCGGCCGACCCCGCCGGACGCGCCGGTGATGAGCACGCGGCGACCGAGCAGGGACCCGGCCACGGCGAGCGCCCGCACGGCCGTCAGACCGGCCACGGGCAGGGTGGAGGCCGCTTCGAAGCTCACCCCTTCCGGCAGCTCGGCCAGGCGGTCCGTCCGGAGGGCGGCGAGCTCGGCCCAGGCGCCCTCGTCGACGAGGCCGACCACGCGCGCTCCCTCAGCCGGCCCGCTGCCGTCCGCCGCCGGCGCCCGCACCACACCCGCCACGTCCCAGCCATGCACCGTGCCCTCCTGCCGCCGGGGGAGGTAGCGGGCCTCACCGCGATTGAGCGAGACGGCTTTCACCTCGACCAGCGCCTCGCCGGGCTCGGGAGTGGGCGCGTCGAGCTCGGCCAGCTCGAGGCCGTGCGGCGCCGATGGTCGGGCAACGAGGGCGCGCATAGTTCGACGGTCATCGTACACGGGGATCGAACGCCAGACGGCCGCAGCCCGGGCGGGTGCACCGCTAGTCTCGGGCCGCGTCTCGGCGCGCGAGCGCGAGCTCGCGCCGCACCGTCCCCGTCTGGTTGGGAATCTCGAGGCGCTGCTCGAGGATGGGGATTGCCTCGTCCGGTCGCCCGGCCAGGCGCAGCGACTGACCCAGGTTGAACAGTGCGTAGGCGTAGTTCGGGTCCGTCGTTCCGGGCGGGAAGGAGTTGACCGCCCGCTGGAGGATCGGAATCGCCTCGTCGTAGCGGCCCTCGCCCATCAGCTGGAAGCCCTGGTTGTTGAGGCGCGCGCCCACGCCGGTGCCGGAGCCGGCGGACTGATCCTCCTCCTGTTCCGGCTCGTCCTCCTCCGGGGCGGGGGCCGGAGGGGCCGCCTGTTGTGAGGGCTGCTCGGGCGCCTCAGCCTGCGGCGCGGCGGGCTCCGACGTCGCCCCCTGCTTCGGTTTGCTTCGCTGCGGCTTCTTCGCCTGCGGTCGATCCGCACGCTGCCCGCCGCCCTGCGAGGAGGAGGACGGCTCGTCCCCGCCGCCGGAGCCGAATGCGATCACGATGACGGCGACCGCCAGCCCGACGAGCACACCCACGATCGCCAGCGGGAGGATGCGCGGGCGGTCGCGCCGGCCCGGCGCCGTCGGCGCGCCGAGGAGGGGCTCTCCGCGATCCGCGGGTGCTCCGGGGAGGGGCGCTCCGCGATGCGCAGGCGCTCCGAGGAGGGGTTCATCCGTACCCGAGGGCGCTTCCAGGAGAGACTCTTCGCGATCCGGCGGGGCGGGAAGCGGCTGCAGCCGGCGCGTCGCCGCGGTGCGCTGCGCCCCATCCTCGAGAGCGCGGCGCAGGCCATCCCCGAGCTCAGCGGCCGTGGCCGGGCGGGCGGCCGGGTCGCGCGCCATCGCCCGCTCGAGCAGCTCGGCGGCCGCCGCTGGGGCGGCGGCCCAGCGTTCGCGCAGGTCCGGCGGCGGTTCCGTCGCGATGCCGTGAGCGATCTCCATAGGCGAGCGGCCGGCCCGGGCTTGTTCCCCAGCCAGCGCCTCGAAGCAGACGGCCGCGAGCGCGTAGATGTCGGCCGCCGGGCCCGCCGGGCGGCCCTCGAGCTGCTCGGGGGCCATGTAGGAAGCCGTGCCGAGGACGATCCCGGTGCGCGTGATGCGGGTGTGGTCGGCCGCGGTGGCGATGCCCAGGTCCACCAGCTTGGTGACGCCGTCGGCCCTGAGCAGCACGTTGCCGGGCTTGACGTCGCGGTGGACGACGCCGTGCCGGTGGGCGTGATGGAGCGCCTGGCCCAGCTCGCTGGCGATGCGGGCCACCCGCTCCGCCCCCAGGGGCCCACGGCGCAGGGCGCGGGAGAGCGCCTCGCCCTCCACGTACTCCATCACGATCAACACGCCTTCGTCGTCGGTCGCGGTGTCGAACACCGACACCAGATTGGGGTGATTGAGGGAGGCGCCGAGCTTCGCCTCGCGCACGAAGCGCCGCTCGATGTCTTCCGCCTGGTCGGCATGGAGGCGCTTGACCGCGACGAGCCGGTCGAGCCGCTCGTCCTGGCACAACAAGACGGACGCCATACCGCCCGAGCCGAGGTGCCTCAGGACGCGGTAGCGGCCACCCAGAACGGTTCCCTGGACACGTACAGGCACAGGGGCCGTCCTACCCGGCGTGCGCCGGCTCTATACGCGCTGGATCAGGGTCCCGGTACCCAGGCCGCCGCCGCAGCACATGGTCACGAGCCCCATCTCGTTGTCGGAGCGCTCCAGCTCGTGCAGGAGCGTGGTGATGAGGCGGGCGCCGGTCGACCCGAGCGGGTGCCCGAGGGCGATCGCGCCGCCGTTCACGTTCACGCGCTCCATGTCCGGGTCGAGCTCGCGGCGCCAGGCGGCGACGACCGAGGCGAAGGCCTCGTTGATCTCGACCAGGTCGATGTCGCCCATCGTCATCCCGTTGCGCTCGAGCAGCTTCCTCGTGGCCGGGATGGGCCCGGTGAGCATGACCACCGGGTCGACGCCGACGGTCGTCTGGTCCACGATCCGTGCGCGCGGCTTCAGGCCGAGCGCCTCGGCCTTCCCGCGCTCCATGAGCAGGACCGCCGCGGCGCCGTCGGAGATCTGGGAGGAGTTG
>JBIOTN010000237.1:0-6987 GCA_044866005.1 Candidatus Rokuibacteriota bacterium
GTCGGAGTAAGCCGGCGCACCGCAACGCTCGGGACGTTCCACTCCGAGCGGCGGCTTTTGCCGCCGCAACGGCGGGGGGCATCGGGGGGGTCTTCCGAGACCCCCCCGAAAGATCTAGCGGCCGGCCAGGAGCCGCTCGACGAAGGAGACGGCGTCCGGACCGTCCCACTCCCGCGGCCCGAGCGCCTGTGCGAGGACGCGGCCGCGCCGGTCGACCAGGAACGTCGCGGGGAGCGCCCGGATGCCGTAGAGGTCGACGACGCGGAGCGAGGGGTCGAGGCCGATCGGGAAGGTGAGGCGGTGCTCGGCGACGAAGCGCCGGACCGCCTCGGCCTCCGGCCCGGTGTCGATCGAGACGGCGAGGACGGCGAGACCCTTGGCGGCCAGCCGCTGGTTGAGCCGCTCGATCGCCGGCATCTCCTCCCGACAGGGCACGCACCAGGTCGCCCAGAAGTTGAGGAAGACGACCCGGCCGCGGTAGTCGTCCAGGCTCGCGGTCCCGCCTGCCAGGAGCGGGACGCTGAACGCCTTCGCCGCCGTGGGCGGCGACAGCCGAATGAGGGCGAGGGCCACGTACGGGTCCGCGCCGGCCGGCGCGGCCGGTAGGCCCCGCGAGAGGGTCAGCAGCCAGGCGAGGAACGCCAGGCCCACCAGCAGCGTGGCGAGCGGCACGGCGGTGCGGGGCCGGATCGGACGCACTCGGCGCGAGACCTCGCGGTCAGTGTAGCATCGTGCTCGTGAGCCCGCAGCGCGCCGAGCCATGATCGAGCCCGAGCCGCGGCGCCAGGAGTCCTCGCGACGATGACCTCCGCCGACCTCGCCGCCCTCGTCCTCGACTGGCACTGGCGACCCGACGTCAGCCTCGTCCTTCTCATGCTCGGCGTCGCGTACGCCCGCGGCTTCACGCGGCTCCGCCGACGCGGACACCGCGGCGCGATGCCCGGCTGGCGGCTCGCCGCCTATCTCGCCGGGATCGGCAGCCTCGCGCTCGGACTCCTCTCGCCCGTGGCGACCCTCGCGCACGTGCTCTTCACCGCGCACATGATCCAGCACCAGCTCCTGCTCATGATGGCCCCGCCGCTGCTCCTCCTCGGGAACCCGTTCCCCGTCGTCCTCTGGGGGGCGCCGCGGAGGCTTCGGCGCGCGGCCCAGCGATGGCTCACCCACCGGAGCGCGCCACGGCGCGCCTGGCGAGCCCTCACCCGCCTGCCCGTCGCGGGCGCCCTCTACGTCGTCAACCTGTGGGCGTGGCATCTCCCCGCCGCCTACGAGGCCGCGCTGTCGCATGCCGCGCTCCACGACCTCGAGCACCTGGCGTTCTTCGGGACGGCCGTGCTCTTCTGGTGGCCCATCGTCGACCCCGCCCCGCGCGCCGCCGGCCCGCGTGGCGGCCTCTACTACGGTCTGAGGATCGGCTATCTGATCCTCGCGACGGCCCAGAACACGCTCCTCGGCGCGATCATCGCGCTCACCGAGCGCGTGCTCTACCCGAGCTACGCCGCGGCCCCCCGGCTCTTCGGCTGGAGCGCCCTCGACGATCAGGCCTTCGGCGGCGGCATCATGTGGTCCGGCGGCCACATGTACCTGGTCGCGATCCTCGCCGTGCTGGCCCGCGCGATGACCGCCGAGCGCGGGGCGCGACCCGCCGAGCGGGTCGCGCCTCGTGACCGGATCCCGCCGGGCTGACGGGGGCGGGCCGGCATTCTGCTTGCACGTTTCACCGGCGATGCTGCCGCAGGGTCGGGGTCGGGCCAGCCGGGGAGCCAACGGGAGTGGCGAGGTCGTGCCGCGACGCGGCAGCCGGCGCCCGGCTCGCGGGTCTGCGCTGGACCGGCGACCCCTGCGACGAGTCGCGGCCCTGCTCTGTCTGCTTCTCGCCTTCTACTGCCTCGTCGCGGCGACCGCCACGCTCTACGCTCAGACGGTTCCGGGCGAGCCTGACCCGAAGAAGCTGCCCGAGTCGCCGACGAGCCGGCTGCCGCTGTTGATCCCGCTGATCTTCCTGGCCTTCGTGGTGGTGCTGGCCGCGGTGGTCCGCCGCCGGCGCCGGCCGCCCGCCCGGCGCGCGGGATCCACGCCCGGCCGGACCCTCGGCCGCGACAGTCGCGACACGGACACCGTCCGCCGGCTCAAACCCCCGGCCTGAAGTCCTCCGCGGGGGCCACGCCCCCGGATTCCCGGGCGGGACCCCGGTCCCGGGCGCGTCCGCGGACGGGCGCGAGCCTCCCATCCCCGGGAACCGGACCGAAAAAAGGAAAGCCCGGCCGGACGATCCCGCACAGTAACCTTGACATCGCCCGCCTCGAAAGCCCAGAGTATACGGGCGTCGGAACGACCAGCGGCTCCGCTCCCGTCGGTGCGGGGTCGGGGTGGAGGAGATCCTATGGCCGGCTCTAAGGGGCTCCTCCTCTGGACGAGCGGGGAGGGGACCACGGGGTTCGGCGACCTCTCCGCTGATGAGCCCCAGCTCCTGGTGGCGCGGCTCGGGCCGGGAGGGGAGATCCCCCCCGACCTCCCACGCCTCGACCAGATCGTCGTCCTGGCCGACTGGGCCCGCCTGGCCGGTGGCCCCTCGCCGGTGGAGGAGTGGCGCCGCCGCCTCGCTCCGGCGCCCGTCGCCGTCATCGCCGCGATCCAGCCGGCCAAGCTGGGCGAGCTGGCCCGGCGGGTCGGGCCGGACGAGATCGACGATTTCGTCCAGTTTCCGTGTCCGCCCGCGCTCCTCGGCCACAAGATCCGCACCACGTTCCGCTACCTCGCCGAGGCGCATGCCGCGCACGGGCTCCGGGCCGAGCTCGTCCGACAGGTCGTGGACTTCAAGGAGTTCAACCGCGTGGCCCTCGCGCTGTCCGCCGAGCGCGACGTCAACCAGCTCCTGGAGCTCATCCTGAGCAAGTGCCGGGAAGTCACGGCGGCGGATGCCGGGAGCCTCTATCTCGTCGAGGAGAAGGACCCCGATCCGGGGTCCTGGGAGGTGGGCGGCGAGCGGACGCTCCGCTTCGTCGTGGCGCAGAACGACTCGAAGAGCCTCGACCTGAAGACCGCGAGCCTGCCGCTCAACCGCGCGAGCATCGCGGGCTACGTCGCGCTCACGCGCACGCCCCTCAACCTCGAGGACGTCTATCGGCTGCCGCCGGACGTCGAGTTCTCGTTCAATCCGCGGATGGATGGGGCGCTCGGCTACCGCACGGTATCCATGCTCGTCATCCCGATGGTGGACCACACGGACGAGATCATCGGGGTCATCCAGGTCATCAACAAGAAGCGCTCCCCGCAGACCCGGCTGGAGACCCCCGAGGCCGCCGAGGCCGAGGCGCAGCCCTTCGGGACACGCGACCAGGAGATGGTCAGCTCGCTCGCGAGCCTGGCCGCCGTGGCGCTCAACAAGGCGCTCCTGCTCACCCGCATCGAGCGGCTCCTGGAGGGCATCGTCCGCGCCTCGGTGACGGCCATCGAGCAACGCGACCCCGCCACGGCCGGTCACTCCGACCGCGTGGCGCGGCTCACGGTCGGCCTGGCGCGCGTCGTCGACCGCGTCGCCAGCGGCGAGTACCGCGAGGTGCGCTTCACCCTGGAGGAGCTGAAGGAGATCGAGTACGCGTCGCTTCTCCACGACATCGGCAAGGTCGGCGTGCGCGAGCATGTGCTCGTCAAGGCGAACAAGCTCTACGACGCCGAGCTCGCCGTGATCCGCGCGCGCTTCGACTTCATCAAGCGCACGCTCCAGCATCAGTACAGCAGCCGGATCATCGAGCTCATCACGCGGCTCGGCACAGGCGCGGCGCGGACGCAGATCAAGCAGCTCGAGGAGGAGCTCGAGCGGCGGCTGGAGGACGTGGATCGCCAGTTCGACCTGGTCCAGCGGCTCAACGAGCCCACCGTGCTCAAGTCTGAAGTCGCCGAGCATCTACGCGTCCTGGCCGAGCAGCGCTACCCGTACTTCGACGGCTCCGAGCGGCCCTTCCTCACCGACTACGAGATCTGCAACCTTTCCATCCCGAAAGGGAGCCTCAACGAGCAGGAGCGGCTCGAGATCGAGTCGCACGTCACCCACAGCTTCCGCTTCCTCATGCAGATTCCCTGGACGAAGGAGCTGCGCCGCGTCCCCCTCATCGCCTACAGTCACCACGAGCGGCTGGACGGCACCGGGTATCCCCGTCGCGTGCGCGACGTCGAGGTGCCGATCCAGGCACGGATGATGGCGATCGCCGACATCTTCGACGCCCTCGCGGCGGCTGACCGGCCCTACAAGCGGGCGGTCCCCCCGGACCGGGCGCTGGAGATCCTGCGCAGCGAGGCGCGGACGGGACGCCTCGATGCCAGTCTCCTCGACCTCTTCATCGAGGCCAAGGTCTACGGCGCGCTGAGCGCCGGTCGCTCCCGCGGCAGTCGCTGACGACGCGACCCCGGGGTGCCCGTGCCCGCGACGCCACCCTCCGACCTCTCGGCCGAGACGCCGATCCCTCGGCGCACCTCGCCCCACCTCTTCGCCGCGGTCCGCTGGCTGTCGGTGCTGGCGCTCCTCGGGGTGTGCCCGGTCGCGCTCTGGCTCGCGGGGCTGCCGGTCTCGCGCTGGCTCCGGCCGCCGAGCGCCGCCGACCCGACCCGCGCCCTCGTGCTCCTGACGGGTACGCTGGTGGGCGGGCTGGCCGTGCTGTCCACGCTCCGGCTGTGGGAGGAGCGGATCGGCCGCGCCCGGGCGGCGCGTTACCGCGCCTGGGCCCGGGGCCGCCAGGAGGCCCAGCGGGAGCAGGCGGAGGCGATGGCGGAGGCCATGGCGCGCGCGGCGGCCGAGAAAGCCCCCGTGGCGGACGCGATCCTGGTCGTCGACCTGGTGCAGTCCACAGAGCTGATCGCCGAGCACGGGGACGTCTTCTTCCGAGACCTGCTGCGGCGGATCGAGACCGCGTTCATCCCGGTCGCCCGACGGTGCGGGACGCGCAGCGTGGACGGGCACGGCGACGGCTTCCTCTTCTGCTTCGAGTCCGTGGACCAGGCGCTGGAGGCGCTCCGCGGGATGTATGCCCGGCTGCCGACCCTCAACGGGGACATGCCGCCGGGCGTCGAGATCGCCTTCCGGGCCAGCGTGCACGTCGGGCCGACGTTCGCCGACACGCGCGGCAACCGGACCGGGCTCGCCGTGCTCAAAGCCGTCCGCCTCGGCTCGGTCATGGAGACGCTCTACGGGCGCGGCGGGGGCCGGAACTCGCTGATCGTCTCCGACGAGGCGCGCGCGGCGCTCGGGCCGGCCTCGGCCTCGGCTCGGTTGCTGGGGCAGGTGGAGCTGCGGGGCTTCCCGGGCCGGCACGCCGTCTACCAGCTCGAGGTCTAGCCGGGGCGCCTCCCGCCGCGGGCGGCCCGCCGGCCCGGCCGTCAGTCGAGCGCCGGCCGGGGCCGGACCCGCGTCACGGCCTCAACGCTCGACGCCCCCCACCTGCCGGAGCCGCCGCCGCGGGGCGCGCCGGCCGGCCCCGGGGTCGCCCGGCTCCCGGCGACGCCGTCCGGTATGCGCGTTGCACGGCGTCCCGATCGCACGCCGTGGGACGGTTTCGGACCCGGCAAAATCTCAGCGGAGGCAGCAGATGATCCTCAAGGAAGACTCGGGTCAGCCGCCCTATCTGGCCGGGGCGACGGTCCCTCGGTCGGCGAAGTACGCCGCCATTCACGAGGGGCACTATTTGCCGTTCCAGATGATGCACCTCTTCGGGGGGGAGCCGTTTCCCCGCTGTCCGCAGTGCGGGGACGCCGTCACGTACGTGGAGGTGATCCGCTCCCGGCGCCGCGCGGGGCCGTCCTGGACGCGGTCGAGCGCCCCGCTCCACGCCGCCTAGCGAGGCCTCGAGGCGGCCGCCGCCCCCTCGAATTCCGGCTTCGGACCACGCTTCTCCGGCTGCGCCCCCGTCTCCGTGGCCTATTGACCGGAACCCCCGTGCGGACTAGGATGAGCGGGCTTTGTGTTCGGCCGTCGGGAGGGGCCCGCAGGGTGCCGGAATCCTGCGTCGGCCGGGGAGCGTACGATGAGGCGCGTGCTTGCGGTTGACGACGACCCGTCGATCCTGGCCGTGATCAAGGACATCCTCAGCAAGTCCGGCTACACCGTCAACGTCGTCCCCAACGGCGTCGAGGCGCTGCGCCGGCTCGATGTGGATACGTTCGACCTGGTGATCACCGACCTGCGGATGCCCGAGATGTCCGGGCCCGAGCTGATCACCCACCTCCAGAAGGACGCCACCTACTCGAAGATCCCCATCCTCGTTCTCGCCACGGGCGCCGAGAGCGCCGATCTCGGCAACCTCAAGGTCGACGCGCGGGTCTCCAAGCCCTTCGTGCCGAAGACGCTGCTGAACGCGGTCGCCGCCCTCATCGGGTAGGCGCCGCGGGTCGCCGTCCGCGCCCCGGCCTCGAGCGGCGCGGCGCCCGCAACCGGGCAAAAGGCGTGCGCCCGCCGCCGCCATCGTGTACGATTTCGCCAGATTGCCATGCTCGACATCGGCTTGCAGGAACTCCTCGTCGTCATGGTCCTCGCCCTCCTCGTCTTCGGACCGGACAAGCTGCCCGATCTGGGCCGCCGCCTCGGGCGCGCCATCCGGGAGTTCCGCCGCGCGAGCGACGAGTTCCGCTCGACCATCGAGACGAACCTGAGCCTCGCCGAGGAGCCGCCGCTTCCGCCCTCGGCCGCGCCCACACCCGGGACGACCCCCGATGAGGCGCCGTCCTCGAGCGTCCCCGTCGCGGCCGACGGCGCGGTCGTCGCCGCCGCGGACGCGCATGCCTTCGACGCGCCCGGCGCCGGGCCGGCCGCCGAGCCCGCGGCCGCGGCCAGTGGCCTCGCGATGGCGGTCGAGCCGTTCTGTGCCCAGCGGGGCGGCCGGCTCCTCCATCGGGTGACGTGCGGCTGGGCGGCGCGCATTCCCGACACCGAGCGCATCGCCCTCAAGACGGCCGCGGAGGGCTGGGAGCTCGGCCTGACGGCGTGTCCGGTCTGCG
>JBIOTN010000238.1:0-31620 GCA_044866005.1 Candidatus Rokuibacteriota bacterium
CCCGAGTAGAGCAGGTTTTCCAGACCGACCGCCAAGTAGACGTTGGCCACCTGATCGGGGTGGGATCGACGCGGCCACCAGATCAGAGTTGACACATCACCAAGTACAAGGGCAACCAGGAAGGCCGCGACGCTCTGGACGAGAGACGCGATTGGCAAGTGCTCGGCGGTCCACCCGATGGCCGATCCGGTGGCAACGCCAATAACGCTCGCGCAGACCCAAACCATTATCCGCTCGCGCTCACGATTTGTACGGCACGTCGGAGCGGGGCGCATCACGCAGCTGCTCATCGAGAGATTGACGGTACTGCACGCAGCCCCGGAGGAACTCGGGCCACGTCGGGACCGTTGGCAGTGGATCGGTCTTCTCCGGCAATAGACCCCAGAGCGCCGGGTGATGCCAGCAGAGCGCGTGCCCGGTGCTGTCCCGGTGCGCCCGGATCCCCGCGCGCAACCGCCGCGCCTCGGCCACAAGCTGCTCGCGCGTCATCGCTTCGAGGTCCTCGTCCACGATACCTCCTTGCGCCCAGCGGCCGGGTCGAGCAACGCGAGCCCAGTCCGTAACAAGCCACTTTCCCACTTGCGCCACCCTGCGTCTCGGTCATTCGATGAGTCGCTCCGCGCGGAGCAACAGCGACGGCGGGACGGTGAGGCCCAACGCCTTCGCCGTCCTGAGATTGATCACCAGGTCGAACTTGGTCGGCTGCTCGACGGGAAGGTCGGCTGGCTTGGCGCCCCTGAGAATCTTGTCCACGTAAGTGGCTGCGCGACGGAAGATGTCGAGACGGTTCGCCGCATAGGCCATGAGGCCGCCAGCGTCCACGTGTTCTGGAATGCCGTAAATCGACGGCAATCCGCCCTTCACGGCGAGATCGGCGATCCGTCGTCCCTGCCCGAGCAGGATCGGGTCCGCAAGCACGACGAGCGCCTCCGCGCGCTCCTTCTTGATGGCGGCGAAGACCGCATCGAGGTCATCGGGAGTCTTGACGTCGAAGGAAAGCAATGTCACGCCCAGGGCCACAGCTGCCGCTCGCGTCTCCTTCAACTGGAGGGCGTTGGCGGGGTTCAGTGGATTCCCCAGAGCGGCCACGCGGTTGAGCTTCGGGACGATCTCGTCGAGCAGCTCCATGTATTTGCCGTATATGTCCGGACCGGCCGAGAGGGAGAGCCCGGTCATGTTCCCGCCCGGCCGTGCGAGGCTCGTGACAACCCCCAGCTCCACGGGCGTGTGTGCCGCGAAGACAATGGGGACCTCCTTGGTTGCGTTCTTGGCGGTCTGAATGCCGGGCGTCGTGAACGCGAAAACCACGTCGACCTTCAGACGGAGTAGCTCGGCCATGAGCTCCGGGAGCCTCTTGCTGTCTCCGCCCGCGACCCGGTACTCGATGCTGATGTTCTGGCCCTCGATGTACCCGAGATCACGCAAGCCCTGCTTGAGCGCATTGCGGCGAGGAAGGTCTACGGAAACCGCGTCGTTGGTCAGATATCCGAGCCGGGCGATCTTCGTCGGCTGTTGCGCCGCCGCTGGCAGCGCCTCGATGGCGAACAGCGAGCTGGAAACGGCTAGCGCGAGGCACAGGATGCTGACACGCATGACCCGCCTCCCGGTTTGCCATGTGTCGGCACGCACGGCGCACGGGGACATCGGCGCCACGCTCTGATCCCTTCCACCCGGGCGGCGGACGGCCGCGGTCAGCCGCCCAAGGCGGTCACGGCGAGCCGACGGTCGGCTGCACGGCGGTTGCCCATGGCGGCGCGGCCGTGCTGCAGCTCGGGGCGCGACTCGGGCCCGAGCGAGGGAACCATCGCGATCGCGGAGGCGAAGCCAGGGGATTCACGACAATGATCCGTCCGTCCCACCGTCTCGAGCCGTCGATCCTGGTCCGCCAGGTGGGCGGCTCGTCCTCGGCCTCGCGGCACGGGTGTGCCGTGGAGCACGACCACGGGTGCGGCCCGCCCTTGGCGTGGTCGGATGATACCACGTAGGGTGAAAGGCCCGCGCGCGAGCCGATCCGCCACCCGCCTCACCGTGCCCACCCGGCGCCCGGGGCCGTCCGGGACGCCGTGGCCGGGGCGGCTCGGGCCGCTGGAGGATGAGCACGCATCCGAAGGTCACGCCAGCGGTGAGCCGCGGCCGGTCCAAAGCCGTCGGCTCGATGGGGCACATGCTCAGAGGACGTAGCCACGGCTCGCATGGGTCGCACCCCAGGGTGCGACCGCAGCGAGCGAAGCGAGCCGCGGACGGCTGGAACCGGTACCTCGACCGCCCAACGCCTGGCTTCGGTTAGAGCATCATTTGAGTGGAGCGACCATCACGCCGCGTAACCCGGCTCTCTCGATCGCGGCTTTGACCAGACCCTCGGACTTCGTGTCCTCGATGAACCGGCGCCCATACGCCGTCCCCGGTTCCCGTCCCTTCGGCATCGCCATAGCGTGCGGGTCGATGCCGGGCCGACCGTCGAGGACTCGGGAGCCCGGCAATTGATTCGACATCTCGAACAGGATCGGCTTGATGCTGCCCATCACGTCCGCCTTCCCGGATCTCACCGCCTCCAGTGCGCCGGGGTTGCTCGGTGCCCGGACCACCACGATGTTCTTGAGCGTACGAGAAAAGAAGGCATCCGGGCCGGACTTCTCCTGCACGGCGAGTCGGATCCCGGGGCGATCCACTTCCGCCATCGTCGAGATGGAGGAGCCGCCGGGGACGAGGTAGCCGAACTCGACTTCCAGGTGCAGCCCGGTGAAGTCCCACTCCTTCGCCCGTGCCGGACTGAACCCGACGAAGGCCACGTCCCAGGCCCCCGTCTTGCCGCTGTCGAGAAGCGCGCCGACCGACGGGTACAGGACGGGCTCGAACGGAACCCCGAGACGCCGGGCCAGCTCCTGGCCGAGGTCGAATCCCACTCCGCTCATCTCGCCCGACGCGGCGTCCCGCCGGACGTTCAGGGGATTGGCCTGCTGGAGTGCGACGCGAAGCTTGCCGGTTGGAGCCAGAGCCTGCCGCGCTTCCGGCGTCGGGACGGTCCTGACGCCCGCGCAGCCGATCATCAGCAGTCCGAGTATTGCCGTTCTCAGCCAATCAGCGGTCCGCATTGCGTCCTCCCGTGGAGCACCGCCTGCTGACTCGAATCAGACGTGCTGTGTGACCGCCCAGACCCGGCGGGCTCCCACAGGCTATCACGCCGTCCGGGCGCTCGGCTCCAGGCTGCTATCGCCCGGATCGCGCGTGGACGTCCGTGGCCTGCGGCATCCGGGCGTCCAGCGCTGGCCGCGATGGTCGAGCCGCAGGCTGGTCAGAGGACGTGGCCCCGGCTCGCGTTCCGCGCATATGTCACGAGTTCGGGGCGGACCTCGGCGTGTGACGCCAGGAACCCCTGGATGATCTCCCGCACCCGCGGGGGGTAGTACGTCGCCCAGTGGCCGAGCCCGTGGAGCGCGCTCTCCTGGCAGGCGATCGAGTCCAGGCGCAGCACGTCGGCCATCACGGCGAGGCACGCCTCGTCGATCGGGCGGCGATCGGGCACGTCCGGCCGCCCGTAGAGCGGCAGGACGTCCCACCACATGTAGCAGATCCCGTTCAGGGGCCGGGACCCGGGCTCGTCCAGGTGCGAGAGGTGTGCCGAGCACCGCGCGGCGAACAGGGTCTGGAAGAGGCCGACGAAGGCGCGGAGGCAGCGCCGCCGGACCTCCAGCGGGACGGCCTCGTCCGCCAGAGCGAACATGTGGTCGCTCGCGCTGCTGCTGACGAGGTACCAGAAGCCCTGGCTCAGCTGCTCGTCCGAGTACGGCGCCAGGACGGCCGTCGGCGCCTCGAAGAGGCGCGTGACGTGGGCGAGGGTCAGCGCGGCCGGCCCCTGCCAGTAGTCCGCGTCAGGCTGGAAGTACCACTGCGGCGTCGTGACCTCGTGGTCGAAGACGTGGGCCACCCAGTCCTCGAACGGGAGATCGGTCAGCGCGCGCTCCATCAGCCCTTCACTGCCACAAGTCGACACCGTGGTCGCCCGTGGCTGGGCGGGCCCGGGTATTCACGGCAGCCACTCGGTGACACGGTCAGCGATCTCCTCAGGGAGCGTCAGACCGATCTCCTTCAGCGCCGAGCGGTTCACGCTGAAGATGAGCTCGGTCGGTAGCGCGATCGGTAGATCGGCGGGACTGGCCCCGCGGAGGATCTTGTCCACGTACCCGGCGGCGCGGTAGTAACCGTCGAGGTGGCCCACACCGAGCGACATCAGGCCGCCGGCCAGGACGTACTCCCGGTCGGTGTAGATGGTCGGCACCTTGTGCCGGGCCGCCAGCTTCGCGAGCGCGACGCGTTGGGAGTTGATGAAGCTGTCGACGCCGTTGAAGAAACCCTTGGCGCCCCACGACATCGCCCTGGCGACCGCGGGCTCCAGGTCGGCCGGTGTGCGAATGGCCACCGACTCGACTTCGACGCCGAGGTCCTTTGCGGCGGCGGCCAGCAGTGCGACCTGCGCCGGATTGTTCTTGTTGTTGCCGTTGACGAAGATGGACACTCGGTCGAGCGCCGGAACGATGGCCTTGAGAATGCGCAGCCGCTCGCGGATCAGGTGCGGCGCATAGATCGTCGTCCCGGTCACGTTCCTGCCCGGGCGTTCGAGGCTGTCCACCACGCCGAGCCCGACCGGGTCGTTGACGGCCCCCAGGACGACCGGAACCGTGCGGGTCGCCCTGCCGGCCGCGACGGCGGCCGGGGCGTTGCCCGCGAAGATGATGGTGACCTTGCGGGAGACCAGTTCGGCCATGACCGCGTCGTACTCGTGATCGAGTCTGGCGTGGCGATACTCGATTCTGAGCGTCTGGCCTTCGATGTAGCCGAGATCGGTCAGCCCCTTCTTGAGCGCGGCCAGGCGCTTGGGATCGGCGTTTTCGTTGGCGACATATCCCAGCACCGGAACCGTCTGGGCCGCTGTATGTGCAACGGGCATCGCGACGAGAAGCGCCGAGCCGAGAACGGCAGCCCGCATCAGCGCATTCGTCCCCAGGGTTCCGCGGCCCCTTCCATGTGTCGGTCTGGTCATCTGCATGTCTCCTGGCGATCGGTGTCCAAAATCACGGTCGGCAGAGCCGCGGCCGCAGGCCGGCGGCTGGATGCCGTAGCTGGATGCGAGCCGTCGACATTTCGTCACAAGCATCGCAATGCCACTGTGACCTGCGCCATTCGTCCCGCTCGAATCGGAGCGGCCGCTTGGCTGCTGGCCATCACTCGATAACGTCGTTCGCACGCAGGAGAAGCGATGCCGGTATCGTGAGGCCGAGGGCGCGCGCGGTCTTCAGGTTGATGACCAACTCGAACTTCGTCGGTTGCTCGATCGGCAGGTCAGCGGGCTTGGCCCCCTTGAGGATCCTATCCACATAGGTGGCGGCGAGCCGCCACATGTCGACCAATCGTGGCCCGTACGCTATGAGACCTCCGGCTTCCACGAACGACCTTATCTCGAACATCGTTGGCAGGCGGCTCTTCATGGCCAGTTCCGCGATGACGCTTCGGTGACGGACGTGTAACGGGTTCTCGAACACAATGAGTGCATTTGCGCGCGCCCGATCGATCGCGGCGAAGGCGGCGTCCAGCTCGCCAGGAGCTCGCACGGCGAACAGTTGCAGCTGCACCCCCAGCGCTCGTGCCGCGAGTTCCAGCTGTCGGACTGCGGGAGGCTCGTGGAGGTTGTCCGGGTTCCAGAGAATAGCCACGCGGGAGAGACCCGGCACGGTCTCCTTCAACAGCTCGAGCCGTTTCCCGCTCAGCTCCGGGGTCATGTAAGAAAACCCGGTCAGATTGCCGCCCGGCCGCGCGAGGCTGGCGGCCAGTCCCGTCCCCACCGGATCCGCACTGACCGACACGATGGGAATGGTGGCCGTCGCTTGCTTGACTGCCCGAGCGAAAGGGAAACTCCCAACTACGATGACATCGACGTTGAGGCGGACCAGCTCCGTCGCCAGCTCGGGGGCCTTCTCCAGCCTCCCGCCGCCATGTCTGACCTCGAACGCGATGTTCTGACCTTCGAGGTAGCCGAGTTCGCGTAAGCGCTCCCGGAAGGCTTGGGGGACGACCGGTGTCGACGGCCGCGTGTCTCCTGGTCGGAGCACGCCAATCCGCGGCATCTTCCCCGGCGGCTGCGCGGCGGCGAAGGGCGCCGCAAGGATGACAAGGGCCAGGGTGAGGCTGCGGCCGGCGGTGCGGAGCGACAGGGTGGTCGTCCCACTCCAACGTCCGGCATGCCTTCGGTGACCGTAGCCGAGGCTGATTTCGGCGCTCATACTGGCCCCCTTTGTCTCGAAGGCAGCCCAACGGAATGCGACTGACCCGCGGCGGCCGCTTACAGTCAAGCGCTCACAATCTGCGCGGACGCGTTTCAACATGCGGTTACACGAGGACGCGTAAAAGCCACGGACGCCCAGCCACGGCTTGCCTTTCGTGTCGATAGGATAGCGAAGGACTTCATGAAACTTCTTCTCCTTCGCTTCAGCATCCCGAACGAGCAACGGATATGGAGGGAGCGCCTCGACTTTGAAGGGTGGGTCAAACTCAATGTCTGAAGCGAGGCCCTTGAGCTCCTTGGTAAGTGCCGCCAGAGAGTGGCCATCAACCTTTGTGCGAGGCGCAACCTTGAGTATGAAGCCCTTCAAGAACAGCTCGACCGCATGGAAGGTCAGCGACACGGCCTGCTTTGAGTTCAGAGGGTCAGCCATTCCGTCTAACGTTCAGGCTTGACGCGCGCCTGCTTCGCAACTGGTGTGTAAATGAGCTGAAGCGGTGGCCTTCCTTTCAGCCGTGGCGACTCAGTTGCACCGCTTGGCCGCCCCCACGCACGGTAGGCCGGGCTCCAGGAAGCCCGGCGGAAGTGTGAGCAGCTGCCAGAGTCGCCACCAGGGCCGCGTCACCCGCGATGGTGCGCGAGAGTTAGGCGGGCAGTGGCTGATCCGGGTGCTTCAGGAGCGGAAGCCGGACGATGAACCGGGCGCCCTTACCCTCACCCGGGCTCTCGGCGTCAACCGTTCCCCCGTGAAGCTCCACGAGGTGCCGCACGATGGCGAGCCCGAGGCCCAGACCCCCGTGCGTCCGAGTCGCGCTCGTGTCGGCCTGGCGGAATCGGTCGAAGACGTACGGCAGAAACTCCGGCCGGATCCCCAGGCCGGTGTCGCTCACCGTGATCTGGACCTGGGATGCACCGCCCTGTACCCGCACCTCGACGAAGCCGCCCGTCGGCGTGAACTTGATCGCGTTGGCGACCAGGTTGGCGACTACCTGGTGCAGCCGGGCCGGATCTCCCAACACGAGGCCCGACCACGGGTCCAGCACGGATTCGAGCGCGAGTCCCTTCTCCACCGCAGCCGGCCGCATGGTTTCGAGCACCCCTTCCACCAACGGCAGTACATCGACAGGCCGGCGGTCAATCTGGAGTCGACCGGCGACGATCCGGGAGCTGTCCAGCAGATCGTCGACCAGCTTGGCCAGCAGTCGCGTGTTGCGCTCGATCGTCTCGACCGCGCGACCGGTGAGTGCCACGTCCCGCGCCTTGGTGCGGAGGATGTTCAGCCAGCCCGCGATGGCGTTCAGCGGGGAGCGGAGCTCGTGCGAGAGCAGGGCCAGGAACTCGTCCTTCGCACGGTCGGCCGCCTGCAGGTCCGCTTCCCGCTGTCGCAGCCGCTCGGCCTCTTTGCGCTCGGTGATGTCGCGGATAATCCTCGAAGACCCGATGATTCTGCCTTCGGTATCCCGAATGGGCGAAATCGCCAAGGAGACATCGACTGGCCGGCCGTCCCTGGTCGAGCGAACCGTTTCGTAGCGCTCAACTCGCTCGCCCTGCTTGACTCGCTCCAGTATGTGAACTTCTTCCCCCTGCTTGTCCGGCGGGATCCAGACGGCGATGGGCCTGCCCACGACTTCCGACGCGCGATACCCAGAAATCCGCTCGGCCGCTTCGTTCCAACTCGTGATGAGACCCTCGAGGTCAACGGAGACAATCGCGTCCTCGGACGACTCCACGATCGCCGCGAGATAGGAGCGGACCTGCTCTGCCTGCTTACGCGCGGTGATGTCCTCGACGATCGCCATGGTGAACCTGGCACTGGCCTCGGTGCCGGAGACGAGAGAGACATTGACGGTCACCCAGATGACGTCGCCGTCCTTGCGCCGGTACCGCTTCTCGATGGCGGAGGATTGTCGTTGTCCGTCGAGAAGCTCGGTGAAGAGCTTCCAGTTGCCTTCACGATCATCTTCGTGCGTGACGTCGAGAAACGTCAGGGCGCGGAGTTCGTCCTCCGAGTAGCCGAGCATCGTCTGGTAGGCGGAATTCGCGGCCAGGAAGCAGCCACTGGGCTCGCCGAGGGCGATGCCCATGGGCGAATTCTCAAATACCGCCCGCCAGCGCGCCTCGCTCTGGCGCAGCTGCTCCTCGGCTCGGCGGCGCTCGATGATCTCCGTCCTCAACTCTTCGTTGGCGGCGGTCAGTTGACGGGTCCGTTCACCCACGCGTTGCTCGAGCTCCCGATTCAGCTCGTCCTTGGCGCGGTTCGCCGCCTCCGCGGCGGCCCGGGCCTTTTCCGCCTGCTGGAGTGCCTGATCCGTGAGCCGGTTGCTCTCGCGGAGGGCGGCCATGAGCGAGGCATTGTGGAGGGCGACATTCCCCTGGGTGACGGTGCTCTGCAGCAGGAAGCGCTCGAAGGAGGTTGGGAAGTCCATACGCCTCGACGCGACGACGACCGCACCGCTGTGCGCTTCCAGGCTCAGCGCGATCCGGGCGGCGTGGAGGAGTTCGCCGGTGATGGGGTGGGAGAAGGTGAAGGCCTTGCTCGACTCGCCCTCCGTCAGCCATGGGGCGAGCAGGTCCGCGACCTCCTGGGGACGGGCCGACAGGTCGGGCCGGCCTTCCACGCGCGCGGCCTCCAGGGGACTGGCCCCGGCCGGGCCAGTCGCCCGGATGTAGGCCAGATCCAGCCGGAGCATGCTCGACAGTACGTCCAGGAGTGCCTCCGCCGTGTGAGCCGCGTCCCGGCCGCTCCACACGACCGGCAGCGCCAGGAGGGCGACGAGGTCCCGGAGGTGGCTCCGAAGGCTGGCAGCCTCCCCTGCTGCCCCTGCGTGATCCGCTGGCTCGAGCGAGAAGTCCCGAGGCTCAGGAGCGAGTCCCACCGGCGGCTCGCTCGCGCAGCTGGCGCAGGAACTGATCGGGTGGAGTGAAGAACGGGTTCTCCTGAAGGACGCCGCCGATCAGGGCCACGGGGTGAGTCCGGAGGATGTCCATCACGACGCCTGCGCCAAACTTGGCGAGATCGTACGTTCAGAACACTGGATCCGGGTACTTCGGGAGGACGTAATTGAGTCGAGTCTCGTACTCGACGAGATCGTCCACACCCGGGCGGTCCTCGAGCGCCCACTCCATGTGGGCGACCAGCCGCGTTCGCGGGAAGGCCCGGTCGCCGAGCACCTCCTGGATGAGCGCCAGCATGGCGTCCTGGTCGAACCGGCCGTCGCGCAGGTAGGCATCTTCCCACTTGCGTACCTCGAGCTGACCCCGGCGCTGGGCAGTCTCGACGTCGATGCCCACCGCCGCCAGCCGGGCCAGGTGGTCGTCGCGCAACCGGGGATCCACGATGTGGAAGGCCCTCTCGCCGAGCTCGAGGCCCTCCTCGATGAACGGGAGCAGAACCCCGTACTCCTCATCCCGCGTGTTGAAGAACGCGCAGATGTGACGATCGCGCCCGAGCCGCGCTCCCCCGAAGGTGATCGGCTGCTCGCTCGCGTCTCTGGTTAGCATGGCCATCCTCGCTTCCGGCGTCATCGACCAGGATCCCGGATTACCGCCCGGCCAGGCCCACCCGCGGGCCAGTCGGCATCACACCAGCGATCAATCATTCATCACCTTCGGCAAGGCGCCTTGGAGAAGCCATCGGATGAGTCAATCGGCGAGCGGAGATCCTCCTGGTGATCCGGTGGTGGCTGCACACTCGAGCCGCGCGCGATCCTCCCGGCGGGCTCGACACCCGCTCCTCCTTCGGCCTGGCTCCGGCCCGGGTACTCCCAAGTGGGTATGATACCGCAAGTCTACCCATACAGGTGCTCTGAAGGCGGGCCTCGGCCAGCCCTACCAGTGGGGCGTCCTGGAGCGCGATGCCTGACCGGCCGGCCGAGCGCGTGCCGAAGACTGGCGCCCTGCAGGGCGTCCGCGTGGTGAAGTTCAAAGTGGGCACCCAGCAACTCCTGCTGGCCTATCAGTTAGACTCCAGACTGAACCGGATCGAGGTGCTCGACGTCGGACCGCACGAGAACTTCTATCGGGACCTTCAGAAGTATCTCGACGCGCGGTAGCCCGCTCGCTCAAGATCCTCCAGGGCGCACTTGGTGGTCTCTGGGAGGTCGTCGAGCACAGTGTCGGGGGGTGAGGCTCTGCGGGCGAGGATCGGAGCCCAGGCCGAGGTGTTGAAGGGTCTCCATCCGGCGGCCTCGACTCGGATCAGGGCACGCGGCGGAGGTTCTTTCGGGTCGCCTTTCGCCTGACCAGCTTCAAGCCGGACCACACGTCGTCGATGGCGCACACCTTGACGTCCACGAGCCCCATCGGCAACGCCAGTTCCCGGATCGTCTCCTCGGTCACGTCGGTTGGCACGCGTGAGCTCTTCTTCGGCCAGGACACCCAGATCGTGCCATCTGCCCTGAGCTTCGCGAGCGAACGCTGCAGGGCGTCCCGCAACCGTACCCTGCTGGTCGAGAAGATGTGGACGATATCGGTCGCTGCGGTGAGTCGTGCCACGACCTGCGCGCCGTCAGGCAGCGGCGTCAGCAGGTGCAGGTAGTTCTCCGGCGCATCGGACAGAAATATCCGGCTCTGGCTCCCGATGCCGAGCTTCTCCGCCAGCGACCGGCCCGAGTACCCGGTCATGCCGGGGCGAGCTCTGCGGCGCGGGGAGACGTCAGAGCTGGGCCTTGCGGTAGGAGCGCTTCGCGGTGATCTGGCCGTCCCGCAGGGTCAGGATGTCGCAGCCGTGGACCTCGAAGCGGGTCCCGCCGCGCGGCGTCCCGGTGGTGACCCACTCGATGACGGCGTGGGTGGGGCAGGCGAAATGCCGGGTCTCCTCCCAGTGGACGTCGGGGATCCGCCGCAGGATCTCGGCCACCTGCTCGCGCACGGCGGCGCGGCCGACCGCCCGCGTGCCCCAGGGCTCCTTGCCGAACGAGGCCTCGAACACGACGTCGTCGGTCATCATCGCCATGATGCCGTCGAGGTCGTGGCCGTTCCAGACCGTGTTGAAGCGCGTCACGAACGCTTCGCCGTCGAATCCCATACCGCTTCCTCCTTGCTCAGTTAGAGTCCGGCCGCGGCGACGGCGCGGCTCAGGTTCGCGAAGCCCATCCGCGCGTAGGTGAGCGGGTGGGCGACGGCCGGATCCTGCTCGGCCTCGACCACGAGCCACCCCGCGTAGCCGGCCGACCGCAGGACGCGCATCAGGCCGGCGAAGTCCACGCACCCGTCGCCCGGCACGGTGAAGGCGCCGGCCACGACCGCATCGAGAAAGTTCAGGTCACGCCGGCGCGCCTCGGCGAGGACGGCCGGGCGCACGTCCTTGCAGTGGACGTGGAAGACCCGCCGGGCATGGCGCCGCGCCACCGCGAGGACGTCGGCGCCTGCGTAGGTCAGATGCCCGGTGTCGAGGAGCAGGCCGACTGCCTCGCCGGTCACGGCCATGAGCCGCTCGATTTCGGCCTCGGTTTCCACCACGGTCCCCATGTGGTGGTGGTAGGCGAGCCGCACGCCGCGGGCCGCCAGGTGCTCGGCGACCTCGGTCAGGGCGTCCCCGAAGGCGCGCCAGTCCCCGGCGCCGAGCGTGGGACGACGGGAGAGCGGAATGCCGCGCCGCTCGTGGACGGCCCCCGTGACCTCGGCGAAGACCATGACGGAGGAGCCCATCTCCGCGAGCAGCGTCAGGTGGCCATCGGCGGCGGCCAGCTCGTCCTTCACGGCGCGCTCCAGGAGCCGGGACCCGTACCAGCCGGACACGAGCGCGAGCCCGTGGCGCGCGAGGATCGGCCGCAGCTCGGCGGCGCGCCGGGGGAACTTCCGGCCCAGCTCGATGCCTTCGTAGCCGGCCTCGCGCGCCTCGCGGAGGCAGACCTCGAGCGGCGTGTCGCCGCCGAGCTCCTCCAGGTCGTCGTTGGTCCAGCCGATCGGGTTGACCCCGATCTGTACCGCCATGGCTAGCCTGGATGAGTCGCCGTGACGCGACAGGGCCGAGAGGACAGCGCGACCACGCCGCGCCACGGCGCCGCGGGTGGCGCCGGCCGGGGGGCGCCCCACGCGACGAGGCGGGGGGTCCCCCACACCGGGCGGGGGGTGCCGAGGCGCGTGGGGCGAGGCCGGCGACAGGACCCGCGGCGCGGGGCCGCTCCGCGCACTGTCAGGACCCCAATCTTTGGCGGCGGCGGGCCTCCGCCCAGCGCGCGTGGGCCTCGCGCACCTCGGCGCGCGGCGAGACCTCCGGCACCGGCACGTCCCACCAGGCGCCGCCGATCGTCGTCGGCGCGGCCGGGTCCGTCTCGATCACGACGACCGCGGTGCGGTCGGCCGCCCGGGCGCGGGCGAGCGCCGCCTCGAGGTCGGCGATGCTCTTGATCTGCTCCGCCAGGGCGCCGAGGCTCCGCGCGTGGGCGGCGAAGTCGATGGCGGGCGACACGCCCTCGCCCAGCATGTTGCCGAAGGGCGCGCCGCCGCACGCCTGCTGGAGGCGGTGGATGCAGGCGTAGCCGTGGTTGTCGAGCACCACGACGACCAGCTTCTTCCCCATCGCCACCGACGTGGCGATCTCCGAGTTCAGCATGAGGTAGCTGCCGTCGCCGACCATCACGAAGACCTGGTCGTCGGGGCGCGCGAGCTTCACGCCGAGCCCGCCGGCGATCTCGTAGCCCATGCAGGAGTAGCCGTACTCGAGGTGGTAGCCGCCGGGCGCCGGGGTCCGCCAGAGCTTGTGGAGCTCGCCCGGCAGCCCGCCGGCCGCGCAGACGACCACGTCCCGCGGCCCGGCCGCGCGGTTGACGGCGCCGATCACCTGGGCCTCCGTCGGCGGCACGCCGGCGCCCGCGGCGGTGACCCCGTCCACGGCGCGCTGCCAGTCGTCCGCCAGGCGCCGCGCCGTGGCGCTCCACGCCTCCGGCGCGCGCCAGGCGCCGAGCGCCGCGCCGAGGTCGGCGAGCCCGCGGCGCGCATCGGCGACGACGGGGACCGCGCCGTGCTTGCGCGCGTCGAAGCGCGTCACGTTGAGGCCGATCAGCGTCAGCTCCGGGTGCTGGAAGAGCGCGCGCGAGCCGGTCGCGAAGTCGCCGAGGCGGGTCCCCACGGCCAGCACGACGTCGGCCTCGGCGGCGAGGGCGTTCGCCGCGCTCGCGCCGGTCACCCCGATCGCGCCGACGGCGCAGGGATGGTCCCAGGGGAGCGCGCCCTTGCCGGCCTGCGTCTCGGCGACGGGGATGGCGTGTCGCTCGGCGAAGGCGCGGAGCCCGTCCCAGGCGAGCGAGTAGTGGATGCCGCCGCCCGCGACGAGGAGCGGCTTCGCCGCGCGGCGGAGGCGCTCGGCGGCCGCCGCGACCTCGGCCGGATCGGCCCCGGGGCGCGGCAGGCGATGGACCCGCGGCTCGAAGAAGCGCTCGGGGTAGTCGGAGGCCTCGGCCTGCGTGTCCTGCGGCAAGGCCAGCGTCACCGGTCCACAGGCGGCCGGGTCCAGGAGCACGTCCACGGCCGCCGGCAGGCTCGTCAGGAGCTGCTCCGGGCGGGTCAGGCGGTCCCAGTAGCGCGAGACCGGCCGGAGGCAGTCGTTCGCGGTCACGGTGGGGTCGCCGAAGGCCTCGACCTGCTGGAGCACGGGGTCGGGGCGGCGGCTCGCGAAGACGTCGCCGGGGAGCAGCAGGACGGGCAGGCGGTTGACGTGCGCGACGGCGGCCGCGGTGACCAGGTTGGTCGCGCCCGGCCCGATCGAGGTCGTGCAGGCCATGACCTGCCGCCGGGCGCGCGCCTTGGCGAAGGCGATCGCGGCGTGCGCCATGGCCTGCTCGTTGTGGGCGCGGAGGGTCGGCAAGGCCGCGCGCGCGGCGTGGAGGGCCTCGCCGAGGCCGGCGACGTTGCCGTGCCCGAAGATGGCCCAGACCCCGGCCACCAGCGGCGCGTCCCGGCCGTCCACCTCGCTCCGCTGGGCACAGAGGTACTTCACGAGCGCCTGTGCCATCGTGAGTCGGATCGTTGCCATCGCTCGCACTCCTCAGGCTCCGGAGGCAGGTGGGACCTTGACGCCGTCTGTCGAAGCAATC
Organism: Candidatus Rokuibacteriota bacterium; assembly: GCA_044866005.1. GTDB lineage: Bacteria > Methylomirabilota > Methylomirabilia > Rokubacteriales > DASRDR01 > JBIOTN01. Next base: position 14,311 of record JBIOTN010000238.1, read on the forward strand.
TAGCATGCGCCGTGGGCGGCGTCGACGAGCGCGCGAAGGGCAAGAGACCGGGGGAGGGAGCCATGGACAGAGGCGTAGACGAGCGGGTGCCCCAGGCGCCGGTGAGCCGGCGGAGCTTCGTGAAGGTGGCGGCGGGCGCGATGGCCGGGATGGCCGCCGGGATCGGGCGCCCCGGCCCGGCCCGGGCCCAGCGCCGCCCGGTTACCCTCAAGGTGCTCGCGCGGGACTACACGCTTCGCCTCGATTCGCCGTGGCGGACGGGGGCGGCCGAGCTGAAACGCCGCCATCCGGAGCTCGAGATCAACGTCGAGCTGGAGGGGTCGCCCTACAACGATCAGCGCCGCAAGGCGCTGATCTCGACCCAGGCCGGCCACGGCGCCGACGTCATCCAGATGGACAACATCTGGCTCGGCGAGTTCGCCGAGGGCGGGATCGTCCAGGACGTCACCGCGCGCTTCAACGCCTGGAAAGACAAAGAGGACGTGCCGCCCGTCTTCGTCCGGACCGCGTCGTGGAAGGAGCGCGTCCACGGGCTCTGGCTCAACTCGGACGTCCGGCTCCTCCACTGGAACAAGAAGGTCTTCAAGAAGTTCGGCCTCGACCCCAACCGGCCGCCGCAGACGTGGGACGAGCTGGCCGCCATGGCGGCCCGGTGCACGAGCCCGCCCAATAGCTGGGGCTACGTCTTCCCGGGCGGGCAGGCCGAGGAGACCGTGGACCGCTGGCTGGTCTTCCTCTACCAGCTCGGCGGCTCGGCCCTGAGCCCCGACAACAGTCGGGCCGCCTTCAACAGCGAGGCGGGCGTGCGCGCGCTCCAGTTCCTCGCGGACCTCGTCAACAAGCACAAGGTCACGCCCCGGGACATCCTCGGCTCGAACCAGGACGAGCTGACGAACGTGCTGGTGACGAGCGACCGGTTCGCCATGGGCGTGGTGGTGGGCACGGGCTTCCGCCCGGGCGGCACGACCGAGTACAAGACGCCGGAGGAGTTCGCCGAGGTCCGGGGGGCGACCGTCTTCCCGACGCCCGCCGGCGGGCGGAAGGCCACGGTGATGGGCGGCTGGATCCTGACGATCGGGCGGAACAGCGCCAACCCGGACCTGGCGTGGGAGTACATGACGATCGTGACCAGCGAGCCCAACGCCCGGGAATTCTGGCAGAAGCAGCAACGGGTGCCGACGCGGAAGGCCGCCTTCGAGGGCGTCGCCGCCTACGCCCGGGTCATGCCCTATTTCGACCAGATCGCCGAGTCGGTGCCGGTGGCGCGCCTCGCGCCGCAGGTGCCCCAGTATCCGAGCTTTCTCCCGTTCATGATCACCGCCATTCAGCGGACGCTCTCGGGAGAGATGGCGCCCAAGGTGGCGCTCGACGAGGCCGCGGCCCAGACGAACGCGCTGTTACAGAAATAACGGCGGCGCTGCGCCCCCGACTCCTCCCGTACCTGCTGGTGTTCCCGGCCGCCGGCCTGGTGGCCGCGCTCCAGGTCTATCCGACGCTCGCCGGCATCTGGTACGCCTTCCACGACATCCACCTGGCCCGCCTCCACCAGATGCCGTTTGTCGGCCTGGGCAACTTCGTCCGGGTCCTGACGGGGCCGTTCCCCAACCTCGTCGACCCGGTGGCGGCGGTGACGGCGGTGTGGGTCGTCGGCGCCGTCGTCCTCCAGGTGGGTGTCGGCCTGGGACTCGCCCTGCTCCTCCAGCAGCAGTGGGTGAAGGGCCGGGACTTCTTCCGCAGCCTCTACCTCTTCCCGTGGGTCATCTCCGGGATCGTCGTCGGCTATTCCTGGCGGTTCATCTTCGATCCGACGGTGGGCCTCCTCAACACGCTGCTGCCGGCCCTCGGGCTCGAGCCGCGGCCGTGGTTGATCAGCGCGCCCCTGGCCATGACCGCGCTCCTCGTCGCCGTCACCTGGCGCAGCGCGGGCTACAGCCTGGTCCTCCAGATGGGTGGGCTCCAGTCCATCCCGAGCGAGGTGTACGAGGCGGCCCGGATGGACGGGGCGGTCGGCCTGCGGCTGCTTCGCCACGTCGTCCTGCCCCTCGTCAAGCCCTTCATCCTGGTCAACCTGGTCACCACGACGGTGGAGGCCCTGAACACCTTCGACCTCGTCCTCGCGCTCACGCGGGGCGGCCCGCTCTACCGCACGGAGATCGTTTCGCTCTACATGTACCACCAGGCCTTCCAGTGGGGCTTCCTGGGGAACGCGGCCGCGGTGTCGGTCGTGGTCTACGCCGTCGGGACCCTGCTGATCCTCGGCTACGTCCGACTGCTCCACGAGCGGGAGGCGTTCTGACGTGACCGGCGCCCGGGCCGCGCTCCCGTGGACGGGGACGACCTACGCCCTCCTCCTCGCCTACGCCGCCTTCTGCCTGACGCCGCTCCTCTGGGTCCTCGGCGCGGCCTTCAAGGCGCCGGCCGAGGCCCAGCGCGTGCCGCCGACCCTGCTGCCGTCCGCGCTCCACCTCGACAACTTCCGCGTCGCGTTCACCTCGGCCGCGTTCGGCCCGTGGCCGTTCGTGAACAGCGTCGTGTACGCGCTCGGCACCGTCGCCCTGGGGCTCGTCGTCGCCTCGCTCGGGGGATTCGCCTTCTCGCGCTACCGCTTCGCCGGGGACCGGGTCCTGTTCCTCGCGCTGGTGCTGGCGAACCTGATGCCGGGCGTTGCGAAGCTCGTGCCCCTGTACCTCATGTACTCGGCCGCCCGGCTCTACGACACCCGGCTCGGCCTGGTCCTCCTGTTCACGCTCGGCGTGGTGCCCCTCGGCACCTGGATGATGAAGGGGTACTTCGACCGGATCCCGCGGGAGCTGGAGGAATCGGCCCTGATCGATGGCTGCTCCGCCCTCGGCGCCTTCGGCCGCATCACGCTCCCCCTCGCGGCGCCGGGGCTCGCCGCGCTCGCCGTGATCGCCTTCGTCGACGCCTGGAACGCGTTCACCTTTCCGCTGATCCTGACCGAGCGCCAGAGCCTCAAGCCCTACACCGTGGCCGTCTACGGGTTCGTGGGGGAGTACGGAGAGGTGCAGTGGCACCTCGTCTCCGCCGTGGCCGTGGCCTCGGTGCTGCCGCTCCTCGTGCTCTTCGTCGTCTTCCAGCGCTCGCTGGTGAGCGGGCTGACGGGCGGCGCCGTCAAGACCTGAGCATGCTGCGGAACCCCGGGCCGTCGCCCTGGATCATCGCGCATCGCGGCGCCTCCGAGGAGGAGCCCGAGAACACGCTGCGGGCGTTCGCGCGGGCGATCGAGCTGGGGGCGGACCTCGTCGAGATGGACCTCCACCTCAGTCGCGACGGCCACCTGGTGGTGATTCACGATGCGCGGGTCGACCGCAGGACGAACGGGACCGGCGAGGTGGTCGGGCTGACGCTGGCCGAGCTGCGGCGGCTCGACGCGGGCAAGGGGGAGCGGATCCCGACGCTCGAGGAGGTGATCGAGCTGGCGCGCGGCCGGTGCGGCCTCTACCTCGAGCTGAAGGGCGCCGGGACGGCCGGGCCGACGCTCGACACGATCCGGCGGCACGGGCTCGGGGACCAGGTCATCGTCGGCTCGTTCGACCCGGCGCTGGTGCGGGAGGCCGGCGAGCGGAACCCGGACGTCGCGACCTCGCTGCTCGTCGGAGACGCGGTCGACGATCCGGTCGCCGCCGCGCGGGACGCGCGGGCCGCCTACGTCCATCTCTGCTGGGAGCGGCGGGCGCCGGACCCCAGCGCGCTCCTGACCGGCGCCCTGCTCGGGCGGATACGCGCGGCCGGGCTCGGCATCGTCCTCTGGCACGAGGAGCGGCCCCACGTCATCGCGCGGCTGCGCGGGGTGCCCGTGGACGGCGTCTGCGGGAACCGGCCGGAGCTGCTGCGGCCGCTCAAAGCGCGCGCGTGGTGAGGGTCGAGCTGCCACCCCGCGCCGTCTTCGAGCCCCCGAGCTATCCGAACGTCTGGCTCTACGTGCACGAGCGGCTCGCGCCGTCCCAGGACGAGGCGGTCCGCTGGCTCACCGGCTGGCTGCGCGAGCGCTGCGGGATCGTGAACGACTTCGGCCGGTTCAAGGCGCCGGAGGCCTCGGATGCCCAGGCCCGCCTCGGCCGCCTCCAGCCGTGGGGCGACCCCGGCGACCCCGCCCTGGCCCATGCCCACGACCTCCACGTCCGCTACTACTGGGTGGCGCTGCGGCAGCGCGGCGAGGACCGGGCGGGGCCCTACGTCCGCTTCGCCGCCAGCGTCCACTACGAAGTCGAAGACGAGCACCCGCGCCATCCCGACATCGACGAGTGCCCGAGCTGCGGCCGGACCGGCGAGTACGCGGGGGCGGCGGACCTCTTCGCCGGCGTCCACGAGCCGCTGGGCCTCGAGCTCTTCTGCTACGGCACCGTCCGTGGCCAGCCGGTCGCCCGGGCCGACGGGACGCCGGCCCGGGGGCTGCTCGGCCTCCGCGACGAGCACGGGCTCGAGATCGAGCGCCTGCCCCCGGTCCGTCCGGACATGAACGTCGTCGCCCTCGCCGTGGCCGTGATCGGGCCGCGCTGATGCGGCCGCTCGGCGTGAGCGCCTGGATCTACGGCGACGCCCCGCTCGAGGCGACGCTGGCCCGGATCGCCGCCGCCGGGTACGACGCGGTCGAGCTGCCGGGGGAGCCGGACCGCTGGCGGGCCGCCGACCTGCGCCGCCTGCTCGATCGGCACCGCCTGACGCCGGTCGCCCTCACGGCGTCGTGCCTGTTCCCGGATACCCGGCGCGACCTCGCCCATCCCGATCCCACGATCCGGCGGGACGCCGTCGCCTATCTCGTCGCGTGCCTCCGCTGGGCGGCCGACCTCGGGGTCCCGCTCGTCCAGATGCTGCCGTCCGGAGAGACGCGGCTCGGGCCGCTCGCGTCACCGGCCGACGAGTGGGCGTGGTCGGTGGCCGGCATGCGCGAGGCCGCCCGGGAAGCCGAGCGGCTCGGCGTCCGGATCGCCGTCGAGCCGCTCAACCGCTACGAAGCCTATCTCGTGACCAGCGCGGCCGAGGCGCTCCGCTATCTCGACGCGGTCGCCTCGCCGTGGGTCGGCCTCACCCTGGACCTCTTCCACGCCAACATCGAGGAGCCGGACATCCCGGGCTCGATCGAGGCGGCCGGCCCCCGGCTCTGGCACGTCCAGCTCGCGGACACGAACCGTCAGGGACTGGGGCGCGGCCACCTGGACCTCGGCGCCTGTCTCACGGCGCTCGGCCGGACCGCCTACGCCGGCGCGCTCGTGCTCGAGGTGATGGCCCCGGGTCCCGATCCCTTCCGCGCGATCAAGGACGAGGACTCCGCGCGGCTGCTCGACGTGTTCCTCCGCGAGTCGCTCGCACGGCTGCGGACCCTCGGGGTGGCGGGGCGGTGAGACGCTGGAGCCGCGAGACCGGGCTTGCCATCGAGGCGGCCCGGGCGGCCGGGACGATCCTGCTGACGAGCCTGGGGCGGGTGCGGGGCATCCGGAAGAAGGCGGCCAAGGACCTGGTGACGGCGGCCGACGTGGCGGCCGAGCGGCGGATCGCGGCGATCCTCACGGCCGGCCTGCCCGGCGCCGGCTTCCGCGGCGAGGAGGGCGGGCGGCGGGGCCCGGCCGGCGAGGAGTGCTGGATCGTGGACCCCCTGGACGGCACGACCAGCTTCGTGAGAGGCTTGCCGACGTTCTCGGTCTGCATCGCGCTCACCCGCCGCGGGCGGATCCAGACCGGGGTGATCCTGCTCCCGCGCCTCGGCGAGCTGCTCGTCGCGGAGCGTGGCCGCGGCGCCTACCTCAACGGGCGCCGCATCCGGGTCTCCCGCACGGCGGACCTGGGGGACGCGGTGCTGGCGCTCTGGCACGACGACTCGGTGTGGCGAGACCGGGCGCTGCGGGCACGCCTGAGCGCGCTGGCCCTCGCCGCCCGGCAGGCGCGGATCGAGGGGGCGGGATTCGGCCTGGCCTACGTGGCGGCAGGGCGGCTCGATGCGTACTGGGAGCAGAGCGCCGGCCCCTGGGACATGGCCGCGGGTGTCCTGCTCGTCGAGGAAGCCGGCGGGCGTGTGACGGACGGGGGCGGCCGGCCGCTCGACCTCGAGCAGCCCACCATCCTCGCCAGCAACGGCCGGCTGCATGGCCGGATTCTCCGGTTTCTGCGGGCCGGCCCGGCGCGGCCGGGTGCTAGAATGGGCGACCGACGGCTCGACCGGCGGCAAGCGCATGACGGTCCCCGATAAGCCTCGAGGCCGGCTCTTCCGGAAATACGTCGTCCTCTTCGTCTGCCTCGTCAGCGGGGTGTTGCTGGCGAGCGGGCTCATCGAGATCTACTTCTCGTACGCGGAGAACAAGGCCGCGCTGGCCGCGCTGCAGCGCGAGAAGGCCCTCACCGCGGCCGGCAAGATCGAGCAGTTCATCCGGGAGATCGAGCGGCAGCTCGGCTGGACCACCCAGTCCCCGTGGAGCGCGGGCGCCGTCACGCTCGAGCAGCGCCGCTTCGACTCGCTACGGCTCCTCCGCCAGGTGCCGGCCGTGACCGAGCTGAGCCACCTCGATCCCTCCGGCCACGAGCAGCTCCGCGTGTCGCGGCTGGCCATGGACGTGGTCGGCAGCCAGATCGACCTCTCGCACGAGCCGAAGTTCCGCGAGCCGAAGGCCGGGAAGGTCTACGTCAGCCCCGTCTACTTCCGGAAGGAGTCCGAGCCGTACCTGACGCTCGCCATGGCGGGCATCGGTCCCGATGCGGGCGTGACGGTCGCCGAGGTCAACCTCAAGTTCATCCTCGACGTCATCTCCCAGCTCAAGATCGGAAAGGCGGGCCACGCTTACGTGGTGGACGCGGCCGGCATCCTCATCGCCCATCCCGACATCAGCCTGGTCCTGAAGAAGACGGACCTGGCCGCGCTGCCTCAGGTGCAGGCGGCCCGCGCCGAGTCGCGGGAAGGGGGCGCGGAGCGGGAGGAGGCGACCGTCGCCCGCAACCTCCAGGGCCGGCAAGTGCTGACCGCCCACGCCGCGATCGCGCCGCTGGGGTGGCTCGTCTTCGTCGAGCAGCCGCTCGAGGAGGCCTACGCGCCCGTCTACGCGGCGGTGCTGCGGACGGCGCTCCTCATCCTGGCCGGCATCGCGCTGGCGGTCGTCGCCAGCCTGGTGCTCGCCAAGCGGATGGTCACGCCGATCCGCGCGCTCCAGGCCGGCGCCGCGCGGATCGGTGCCGGCGATCTGGGGCACCGGCTCGCGGTCCGGACGGGGGACGAGCTCGAGGCGCTCGGCGATCAGTTCAACAGCATGACCGGTCAGCTCGCGGAGTCCTACGCGAACCTCGAGCAGAAAGTCGACGCGCGGACGCGCGAGCTCAGCGAGGCCCTCGAGCAGCAGACGGCGACGGGCGAGATCCTGCGGGTCATCGCCGGCTCCCCGACCGACGTCCAGCCGGTCCTGGACGCGGTGGCCGCGAACGCGGCGCGGCTCTGCGAGGCCGAGGACGCCCAGATCTTCCGGGTCGACGGCGACTGGCTCAGGCCGGTGGCATCCTTCGGACCCCTCCCGCTCCACCCGCTGGGAGACGTCCCGGCGCGAGAGGGCTACCTCATCGGGCGAGGCTGGGTGACCGGCCGGTCCGTCGCCGATCGCCGGACGGTCCACGTCCACGACCTGGCCGCGGAGCCGGACGGCGAGTATCCGGTCGGGAAGGCGCTGCAGAAGCAAGCCGGACACCGCACCACGCTGGCCACCCCGCTGCTACGCGAAGGGATGCCCATCGGCGCCATCCTCATCCGCCGCCTGGACGTCCGGCCCTTCGCCGAGAAGCAGATCAAGCTCCTGGAGACCTTCGCCGCGCAGGCCGTCATCGCCATCGAGAACGTGCGCCTCTTCCAGGAGCTGCAGGAGCGCACCCGCGAGCTGGCGCGGTCGGTGGAGGAGCTCCGCGCGCTCGGCGAGGTCGGCCAGGCGGTCAGCTCGAGCCTCGACCTGGAGACCGTGCTCGGGACGATCGTGACCCGGGCCGTCCAGCTCTCGGCGGCGAGCGGCGGGGCCATCTACGAGTACGACGACGGCCGCGAGCAGTTCGATCTCCGGGCGACGCACGGGATGGAGGCGGAGCTGAGCGAGGCGCTGCAGGGCGCGACCATCCGCCTGGGCGACGGCGCGCTGGGGCAGGCCGGCCTGCGGCGCGCGCCCGTCCAGGTCCCGGACATCCTCGGCGAGCGGGCCGTCGTCAATCCGCGGGTTCGACCGATCCTGGCCCGATCCGGCTACCGCTCGCTTCTGGCGGCGCCCTTGCTGGTCGAGCAGCGCATCATGGGCGGGCTCGTCATCTGGCGCAAGGAGTCGGGCGAGTTCGCGCCCGAGGTCGTGAACCTGCTGGAGACCTTCGCCACCCAGTCGGTCCTCGCCATCCAGAACGCCCGCCTCTTCCGGGAGCTGGAGGAGAAGGGCCGCCAGCTCGAGATCGCCAGCCGCCACAAGTCCCAGTTCCTCGCCAACATGTCGCACGAGCTGCGGACGCCGTTGAACGCGATCCTGGGGTACACCGAGCTGGTCCTCGACGCGATCTACGGCGACGTGCCCGAGAAGATCCGCGAAGTCCTGGGGCGTGTCCACACGAGCGGCAGCCACCTCCTCGGCCTCATCAACGACGTCCTCGATCTCTCCAAGATCGAGGCCGGTCAGCTCACGCTTGCCCTCGCCGACTACTCCATGAAGGAGGTCGTCCAGGCGATCTTCACCGCCATCGAGCCGCTCGCGGCGGAGAAGCAGCTCGCGCTCCGGGTCAGCGTGCCGCCCGACCTCGCGCCCGGGCGGGGCGACGAGCGGCGCATCGCGCAGGTCCTCATGAACCTCGTGGGCAACGCCATCAAGTTCACCGAGGCGGGCGGGGTCCACGTGACCGTGACGCAGGCGGACGGCGCCTTCCAGGTGGCCGTCGCCGACACGGGGCCCGGGATCTCGGACTCCGACCAGCGACGGATCTTCGAGGAGTTCCAGCAAGCCGACAGCTCCACGACACGGAAGAAGGGCGGCACCGGGCTCGGGCTCTCCATCGCCAAGCGGATCGTCGAGCTGCACGGCGGCCGCATCTGGGTGGAATCGCGGGTCGGGCAGGGGGCCACCTTCCGCTTCACGCTGCCGGTGTGGGTGGAGCGCCAGGCGGGGGTAGGCCCATGAGCCGGCGCATCCTCGTCGTCGAGGACCACGAGGACAACCGTCGCATCCTGCGCGATCTCCTCACGAGCGCGGGCTACGAGCTGATCGAGGCGGCGACGGGCGAGGAGGGCGTCGCCGCGGCCGAGGCGCAGCGCCCGGACCTGATCCTCATGGACATCCAGCTCCCCGGGCTGGACGGCTACGAGGCGACTCGCCGGATCCGCGCGAACCCCGCGCTCCGCCAGGTCCCCATCATCGCGGTCACCTCCTACGCGCTGAGCGGCGACGACGCCAAGGCGCTGGCGGCCGGCTGCGACGCCTACGTGACGAAGCCGTTCAGCCCGCGGGCGCTCCTCGCCAAGATCCGGGAGTACCTGCCGTGAGGACGCCGCCGCGGATCCTCGTGGCCGACGACAACCCCATGAACCTCGACATCCTCAAGACGCGCCTCGGCGCCCACGGCTACGAGGTCCTCACGGCCGGTGACGGCGAGCAGGCGCTCGACCTGGCCCGCGAGACACGGCCCGACCTGCTCCTGCTCGACGTCATGATGCCCAAGCTCGACGGGATCGAGGCGTGTCGCCGCCTCAAGGCGGACCCGGCGCTGCCCTTCATGCCGATCGTCCTGGTGACGGCGAAGGCCGACTCGAAGGACATCGTCGCCGGGCTCGAGGCGGGCGCCGACGAGTACCTGACGAAGCCCGTGGACCAGGCGGCGCTGGTCGCCCGGGTCAAGTCCATGCTGCGGATCAAGGCGCTCCACGATACGGTCCAGGAGCAGGCGGGACGCCTCGAGGCGCAGGCGAGCCGGCTCGCCGAGTGGAACCGGACCCTCGAGCAGCGGGTCGCCGAGCAGCTCGCGGAGCTCGGGCGCGTGAGCCGGCTCAAGCGCTTCCTCGCCCCGCAGCTCGCCGAGCTGGTCGTCTCCTCGGGCCAGGAGAAGCTCCTGGAGAGCCACCGGCGCGAGATCACGGTCGTCTTCTGCGACCTCCGCGGGTTCACCGCCTTCTCGGAGGCGACGGAGCCCGAGGAGATGATGGCGGTGCTCCGGCAGTACCACGAGGCCATGGGGAGCCTGATCTTCCGGTTCGAGGGGACGCTCGAGCGCTTCGCCGGCGACGGGCTCATGGTCTTCTTCAACGACCCCGTCCCGTGCCCCGACCCGGCGGCGCGCGCGGTGCGCATGGCCGTGGCGATGCGCGATCGGCTGGGCGAGCTGAGCGCGGGCTGGCGGAAGCGCGGGCACCAGCTCGAGCTGGGGGTGGGGGTCGCCCTCGGCTACGCGACGCTGGGGCAGATCGGCTTCGAAGGGCGCGTGGACTACGGCGCGATCGGCACGGTGACGAACGTCGCCTCGCGCCTCTGCGACGAGGCGCGGGGCGGCCAGATCCTGGTGAGCCAGCGCGTCCACGCGGCCGTCGAGGAGCTGGTCGAGGCGGAGCCGGTGGGCGAGCTCGCGCTCAAGGGCCTCGGCCGCCCGGTCGCCACCTACAACGTCCTCCGCCTCAAGGAGGGCCGGTGAGATTCGGTCGTCCGAGGCGCATGGCCGGCCTCGCGATGCCGCAGTCCATGCTCGCTCGCGCGGACGAAGTGATCCAATGAGGACGGTGTGGGTCCTCGGCCTGGGACTCACCATCCTTCTCGGTCCCGCTACCGCGGACGCCCAGCCGAGCCGGAAGGTGTGGCGCATCGGCTTTCTCGTCCCGGCAGCCCACCCGCCGTCCTGGACCGAGGGGTTCCGGCAGGCACTGCGTGATCTCGGGTACGTCGAGGGGCAGAACGTCGTCATCGAGTGGCGGCACGCGGAGGGCCGGAAGGACCTGGGCGCCCGCCTTCTCGAGGAGCTCGTCCGTCTCAAGGTGGATGTGATCGTGACGTGGACGACCCCCGCGGCTCGCGCCGCACAGCGAGCCACGAACACCATCCCGATCGTCGCGTATACGGGCGACCCCGTCCGCACGGGACTCGTGGCGAGCCTCGCGCGGCCGGGCGGGAACGTCACGGGGATCGCCATCCTGACGGAGGAGCTGGAGGTGAAAGCTCTGGAACTCCTCAAGGAAGCGGTTCCGACCGCCGTTCGGATCGGCCTCTTGTGGAATCCGGCCAATCCCGTGTGGGCTGCGAGCCTGAAAGATCTTCAGAATGCAGCGCAGGCGTTGCGGGTCAACCTTCTCCTGCTCGAAGCGGCGGACGCCGGTCAGGTCGAGAAGGCCTTTGCCGCCGCCGTGCGAGGCCGCGCCGGGGCGCTCCTCGTCCCGCGCGACGGGTTGTTCACGCAACACTCGGAGCGGATCGTCGAGCTGGCTGCCCAGACCCGGCTTCCCGCCATGTACGGGGGGCGCCAGTTCACCGACGCCGGAGGGCTACTGGCGTACGGCGTGACCACCGCCAAGCTCTTCGGGCGGCTCGCCTCGTACGTCGACAAGATCCTCAAGGGGGCAAGGCCGGCCGATCTGCCGGTCGAGCAACCGACTGAATTCGAGTTGACCGTCAACCTCAAGACCGCGAAGGCCCTCGGGCTCGTCATCCCGCGGTCCCTCCTCATCCGCGCGGACGAGGTGATCCAATGAGCAGGGCGTGGGTCTGGACCCTGGTCTCCGTGCTCGTCCTCGCGGGGAGCCTGGCCGGCGCGCAGCCGCCGGGGAAGGTCTGGCAGGTCGGGCTCTTCCACGTCGGGCTGGACCACGTGCCGCCGTCGCTCGACCCGCTGCGCGAGGAGCTCAGGCGGCTCGGCTACGAGCCGGGGAAGAACGTGCACCTGGACTGGCGGAACCTCCCCGACGAGGACGCCGCCCGCGAGACGGCCCGGGAGTTCGTCCGGAACCGCGTGGACCTCATCGTGGCCTTCGAGAACCAGACGGTGCGCGCCGCCAAGGCGGCGACGACCGAGATCCCGGTCGTCTTTCTCCACGTCGACGACCCGGTGGCCAATGGGTTCGTCAAGAGTCTCGCCCGCCCGGGCGGGAACCTGACGGGCCTGGTGACCTATGCCGTGTCGCAGGCCAAGCAGATCGAGCTGTTCCGGGAGCTGGTCCCGACGCTCCGTCGCCTGCTGGTCCTGGTCGATCCCGACGAGCCCACCATGCCCCGCATCCTGGCCGACGTGAGGAGCGCCGCGGCGGTGCTGCAGCTCCGGCTGCAGGAGCGGGAGGCCCGGAAGCCGCCGGACCTCGAACGGGTCTTCGCCGCGCTCAAGCCGGGCGAGGTGGACGGGGTCTACGTCGCCTCCCAGCGGCTTCGCGCCAACCACAGCGCGCTGCTGATCGAGCTCGCGTCCACCCGCCGACTGCCGCTGGCCAGCCATCGCAAGGAATGGGTCGAGCGGGGCGCCCTGTTCTCCTACGCCACGGACGTCGCGGGCCTGGGCCGGGTCGCCGCCCGGTACGTGGACCGGATCCTGAAGGGGGCGAAGCCCGGGGACCTCCCGGTGGAGCAAGCCGCGAAGTTCGAGCTGGTGATCAATCTCAAGGCCGCCAGGGCCCTCGGGCTCACGATCCCGCAGTCCGTCCTGCTGAGGGCGGACGCGCTCGTCCAGTGACCCCCCACACAGGAAGAAGGAGGCCGACATGGCGAAGGTGCTCCGCTGCGGCGACCTGATGCCCGGCTGCAAGGCCGTGATCGAGGGCAAGGACGCGAACGAGGTCATGGCCAAGGCGACCGAGCACGCGAAGAAGGACCACAAGATGACCACGATCCCGCCCGACGTGGCGGCCAAGGTGAAGGCGGCGATCAAGGACAAGTAACCCGCCGAAAGGACTCGCCCCATGAGGCTCGGCTGCATCTGCGGCTGCTTCAACCGCGCCTTCGACGCCGGGACGCTGGATCAGCTCCGCTTCCTGGACCGCTGCGCCGGCGAGCTCGCGGTGCGGGGCGCCGAGCTCCAGGACATCCACTTCCCGGAGACCCGACCCGCGTACCTCCACGAGCTCCGCCGCGCGGCGGGCGACCTCGAGCTCGCGCTGATCGGCATCGGCGTCCACAACGACTTCGGCCGGGCCGACAGCACGTGGCGGCAGAGCGAGGTCGTGAAGGTCAAGCAGTGGGTCGAGGTCGCCGCCGAGATCGGCGCGCCCCAGGTCCGGGTCTTCGCCGGACACCCGGAAGGGCCGGTCACCGAGCGCTGGCCCGCCATGATCGCCGCCCTCCGCGAGGCGGCGGCCTTCGCCGCCGAGGCCGGCATCCGGCTCGTCCTGGAGAACGAGGCCGGCTTCACCCGGAACGCCGCCGAGCACCTCCGCATCGTCCGGGAGGTCGGCCACCCCGCCCTCCAGCCGCTCCTCGACACCGGCAACTACCCGGCCGGGTGGGCCTCGGTCGAGGAGACCGCGCCGCACGCCGCCCACGTTCACGCCAAGTTCTGGCAGGTGGACCCGGCCGGCGCCGAGCCCAGCATGGATTACCCGGGGCTCCTCGCCGGCCTCCGCCGCCGGCGCTACGAGGGCTGGATCACCTTCGAGTACGAGGCGGCCGAGGACGAGGCGACCGGCATCCCGCGCGCCCTCGGCTACCTCCGGCGCCTGGTCGAGGCCCGCTGACCGTGGGGCGGATCCGGATCGGCGTCGTCGGCTGCGGGCTCATCGCGCAGATGATGCACCTGCCGCATCTCCGGGAGCTCGACGACGTCTACGAGCTGGCGGCGCTCTGCGAGATCTCGCCGGGCACGCTCCGCTTCGTGGGCGACCGCTACGGCGTCACCCGCCGCCACGACGACTGGCGGGCCCTCCTCAAGGAGCCGCTCGACGCCGTCCTCATCGCCACGCCGGGGTCGCACGCGCCGATCGCGCTCGAGGCGCTCCGCGCCGGGAAGCACGTGCTCACCGAGAAGCCGCTGTGCTACACCCTCCGCGAGGCCGACGAGCTCGTGGACGCGGTCGGGCGGGCCGGGCTCACGTTCATGGTCGCCTACATGAAGCGCTACGATCCGGGCTACCGGCTGGCGCTCGGTCTGGTGCCCGGACTCCGGGACCAGCTCCGCTACGTGCAGGTGACGATCTTCCACCCCTCCGAGGCGGCCCAGGCGGGCCACCACGACATCCGCCGCGTCCGGGACGTCCCGGCCGACCGCCTGGCGCGGCTCGCCGCCGAGGAGGACGCGCTCCTCCGCGAGGCCATCGGCCCCTTCGCCCCCCGGGAGCGCTGGGCCTTCGCCGAGGCGCTCCTCTCCACGCTCGTCCACGACGTGAACGCCGTCCGCGGGCTGCTCGGCGACCCCGCGGAGGTCGTGGCGACGGAGATCTGGGCGGGGAGCGAGTCGCTCGTCAGCCTCCTCCGCTACCCGCAAGGCTTCCGCGTGCTGGTGAGCCTCCACTACCTCTGGGACCTCGCCGATTACCGGGAGGAGATCGGCCTCTACGCGCCCGGGGCGCGGCTCCGCCTCTGCTTCCCGTCGCCGTTTTTCCGGAACGAGCCGACCCCGGTCGTCGTCTCGGGGATGGAGGGGGAGACGGCCTGGGAGAAGCGGGTCGTCGCCTCCCGCCGCGAGGCGTTCAAGGAGGAGCTCCTGCACTTCGCGGAGTGCGTCCGGCACGGCCGCCAGCCGCTCACCTCGGTGGCCGACGGGCGCGCGGACCTCGTCTGGCTCCACCGGATGTGGCAGGCGCGCACCCCGCGGTCCGTGGAGGAGCTGAAGGCGCCCGCGTCCCCCTGACGGGCTGCGCGGCCGTCGGGCCTGCCCGGAACCACTTCCCGCCCGCCGGCGTTTCGCTAGTGTCGGGCCCTGCCGGACTCGGTCGTCGATTGCCAGACACACCCCATGCACCGAAGGAGGTGCGGCCGTGGAATCCGCGAAGTCGTGCGCCGGTGTGCTCGCCGTGGCCGTTCTGACACTCGCCGCCCTCGTCCCGGCCGTCGCGGAGGCGCAGACCATCCGGTGGCAGGACGTGGAGGGGCTGATCATCCAGCCGGGCGGCAACAGCCCCGTGGGCAGCGGCACGGGCACGGTCAACAGCGGTGGGAATCCCTGGACCACGCGGGGCGGCGAGGCGGTGGTCAACCTCCGGAACGGCCACGTGGACTTCACGGTCCAGGGGCTCGTCCTCGCCGCGGGTAACGACATCGGGACACCGGACGGCATCACCACCGTGAAGGGGACCCTCGTCTGCGACACCAACGGGAGCGCGGGCGGCGGCAACTCCGTCCTGGTCGACACGGCCCTGGTGCCACTCAGCGCCCAGGGCGACGCGCAGTTCTCGGGGTTCGTCGTGGTGCCGGAGGCCTGCTTCGAGCCGGACATCGCCTTCCTCGTCCGGATCGCGGCGGGCCGCTGGATCGCGAACGGCGCCGTCCGCACGCCGTAGAGGCGTGGGGCTCACGCGGGCGGCGGCGCCCGCCTGCCGCCCGCGGCGTCCCGCCCGCCCCTTTGACAGGCGCGAAGCGGGCCCCTAGAGTGGACGCGTGTCCTCCCGCTCGTCGGGCGAGCCGCCGGACTTCGTCGCCGTCGGCCACCTCACGGTAGACGAAACGCCGGCCGGGCTCCGCCCCGGCGGCTCGGTCCTGTACGCGGGGCTGATGGCTCACCGTCAGGGGCTGCGGGTCGGCCTCGTGACGAGCCACGGCCCGGACTTTCCCCTCGAGGTCCTGCCGCCGGAGATCGAGGTGGTCGCGGCCCCCGCCCCGGCCACCACGCGGTTCGGCCTCCACTACGGCCCGGGCGGACGGACCCTCACGCTGCGGGCGCGGGCGACCCCGCTCGGGACCGCGCACCTCCCGCCGCGCTTCGCCGAGACGCCGCTTGCCTACCTCGCGCCGGTCGCCGACGAGGTCGAGACCGACCTCGCGGCCGCCTTCCCGAACGCCGCGGTCGGCGTGGGCGCGCAGGGGTGGTGCCGGCGGTGGGACGGCGCCGGCGCCGTCACCATGCGGCCGTGGCCGGACCCCGGGCCGGTGCTCCGGCACGTCCAGGCGCTCTTCCTCTCCAGCGACGACGTCGCGGGCTGGGAAGAGGAGGCGCTCGCGCTCTACCAGCAGGTCCCGCTCGGCGCGCTGACCCTCGCCGCGCGCGGGGCCCTTCTCTTCGTCAACGGCGAGCGGCACACGATCGCCCCCGCGCCGGCGGTCGAGATCGAGCCGACGGGCGCGGGGGACGTCTTCGCCGCGGCCTTCCTGCTCCGCTACAACGCGACCAGCGACCCCTTCGACGCGGCGGCCTTCGCCGCCGTGGCGGGCGCCCTCACCGTCGAGGCCGAGGGCATCGCGGGCGTCCCCTCGCGCGCCGAGCTCATGGCGCGCTGGCGCGAGTTCCAGCTCCGCTGACGCTTCGGAGGAGGCCTCGACGGCCCCGTCCGATTCCTCCCCCGTCAAAGGCTAGGCGGGGTGGCCTACAACCTGGTGAGGAGCCGGAACCTGACCTGGGCCGGAGCTAGGGCATGAGCACCTTGAGCCGCCTCAATAGCCAACATGGGCCTTGACAAAGAGGCCTAAGGGAGTACCATACAGGCCAGAATTACGAGGAAGGGGTACGCTTCCAGGTTCTGTCCTGGCGGGTCCCCCTTCAGACAAACCCCGAGGGTCCCTCGGGGTTTGTTATCTTCGGTACTCGAGCTTAGGTCTGGCGTCCTCCAAAAAGCCGATTTTGGCCCCCGCTGCCTTCTTCAGGAGTGCTGAGCAGCCATCGCGGTGCGGGCTCAGAACCCAGGCCAGCTTTCCTTGCTCGGCGAGGTAGCGGACGAGGCACGCGAAATCCCCGTCGCTCGTCACGATCACGGCCTGCTCATAATGCGGATACTCGATCATCGCCTGGAGCACAAGCTCGGCGTCCACGTTGCCCTTTGGCTTGCTGTCGCCGCGGCGGCGCATGACCTCCTTGAAGACCAGCGTATAGCCCGCGTTTTGGAGCGAGGTGTAGAGGCCCTGGTTCTCGGGAACGTACCCAAGGAAGTAGTAAGCACGGCTCACGCCATAGTGCTCCGCGAGGTAGACGCGGAATCGCTTCCAGTCAAGAGCCCACCCAAGCCGCTCCCGGGATCCAAGGTTGACGTTTTGGCCGTCGATGAAGGCGAAGTTATTGGGCACTAGCGGTCATTATAGGGACTCCCGTTGCGCCTGCCAAAAATGGACGTGAGAAGAGCAGTCCGCGCTAGACTCCTAGGTCAATGAGGTGGAGCGTCTATGGATGCCGCTAGCGTAGTTACGTTGCCCGAGCTCGTGAGCTTTTGCCTGACTTAGAGTATGCCTAGCCTCTGGGCTCGACTCGGCCAAA
>JBIOTN010000239.1:0-2044 GCA_044866005.1 Candidatus Rokuibacteriota bacterium
TCGGCGGCCGACTGATACCGCGTCTCGCGGTCTTTCTCGAGCAGTCGCGCAATGATCCGCTCGACTTCAACCGGCACTCTCGGATTCCGCTGCCGCACAGGCGTTGGAGTCCTGGCAGCCGAGCGCGGGCGCGCCCGCGTCGGCGACTCCCGAGATCCCGCTCGCCGAGACCTGGATCCGCGAATAGCGCGGAGCCCGCCCCGCGGGCCCCCCGCCCGCCGCCGTGATCGCCGCCGCATCAGCGGGGCGACCGCTCCACGCGCCCGAGAAACGCGAGCACGGTCCGGTTCCATGTCTCCGGCTGGTCCCGGTTCGCGAAGTGGCTGGCCGGGGACAGGACGACCAGCCGCGAGCCCGGGATCTTCCGGCGCATCACGCGCATCGGGCCCAGCGACGGGTCGCGGTCGCCTCCGACCAGGAGCACCGGGATGCGGTGCGCCGCGAGCCCCGGAAGCTCGTCCGTGATGTGGTCCATGGCGAGCAGCGTCCGGACCGAGTTGGCGTAGCCGATCGGCGTGAGACGCCGGTACTCGTCGTAGAACTCGGCCTTGGCATCGGGGTCGAGGGCGAGTCGCCCGGCGACGTTCGGATTCGTGACCATGGCGTACTCGGCCATCGCGTCCATGCCCTGCGTCAGCGTGATCTCGACGCTCCGGGCGCGCATGACGAGACTCTCGACGGACAGGGGAAGGCCGGACGCCGAGGAGGAGTTGGTGACGACGAGGGACCGGACGCGCCGCGGATCGAGGAGCGCGAAGCGCGTGGCGATGCCGCCGCCCAGCGAGAGGCCGCCCACGTGCGCGCGGCGGAGTCCCAGGTGGTCGAGGAGGTCCCGGAGGTCGAGCACCCAGCGTCGGAAGGAGTAGCGGGCCGGGTCCGCGGGGCTGTCCGACCGGGCGTGGCCGCGCGGCTCCCACAAGATCACGCGGCGGCCGACGGCGAGGCCGGGTGTGTTGGGCGCCCACATGTCGGTGTTGCCGCCGATCCCGTAGGCGAGCACGAGCGGCGTCGGCGCCCGGCGGTCCGTACGTGTCGGCGGCCTCCGGGCCGGCCGGGTCGTCGCGGGGCGGCCCGGCTCCGTGGGGCCGTGCTCCTCGTAGTAGATCCGGATCCCGTCCGTCGTCCGGGCGTAGGGCATCCGTCGGCCTCCTCGCCGGGGCTCTGGCCGGCGCGTCTACCCGATGAGGGACGTTGTCGGAGCGGAGCGGCGGCCCGACCGGGACCGCCGGGGGCGGGCAGAGTCGGGCGGGGACGGCGCCCGCACGAGGCCCCACCCATTCCCGCCGGTGTGGCCTACGCCCCGTGCTCCCGCTCGTGAACGGTCGTCCACTCCGTGGAGAGGTCCTCGATTCCCGGAGGGGCATCCGGCCGCCGCCATGGCGGCCAGGGCGACGAGCTGGAGGGTCTTCGGATCGAGGGCCCCCGTTTCACGGTCACTTCTTGCCTCCCGAGGCGCCGCCACCCCGGCCCACGGCGACCAGCACCGTGGCGGCGGCGAGGAGCGCGACGTACTCGTAGCCGGCCCAGGTCCGCCCGATGGCCGCGTCGACGAGCGTGCCCTTGAGGAGCACGTTCTGGCGGATGTAGACCGTCAGTAGACCGAGCAGCAGCACGGCGGCATTGAGCGAGCCGGCGACCCGTGTCCAGAGCCCGATGACCAGCATGGCCCCGCCGATCCCGTTGATCGCGATCACCGTGACGGCCAGGATGGTGTGGACGCCGAACCCCAGCTTCTCGATGTAGGCGGCCAGCCCCTTCGGCGTCGCCGCGAACAGCGCGAGGTAGGCCTGGAAGAGGTAGATCGCGCCCACGACCGCACGCAGGACGATCCCCGCGTAGGCGTTCATCGGGCCGTCCTCCCGCGGCGCTGCCGAGCGGTCGCGTCTCCGGGCATGGTCTCGCGCCCCATGGCGCCAGAATCCGCGCGCGTCGTCAAGCCCGGGTGACCCCCGACGCCCGCGCGCGGGCCCGGGCCACGCGCGCTTGACAGTCGGCGGCGGCGGCGGGTAGGCTCGCGAAGGCATGGCGTCGCGCTCCATCTTCG
>JBIOTN010000240.1:0-18641 GCA_044866005.1 Candidatus Rokuibacteriota bacterium
CGGCGGTCCCGTGGTCCGCGAATACTCCTTGGGGCCAAAGGCGGGCGTCGCCGCGCTGGAGGTCGGGAGACCGGGCCCAGGATGAGCAGGAGCAGGACCGTGAGGACCGGACCGGAGACGAGCAGACAGACGAGGACTCGCATGATGCCCTCCCTTTGAACCGTCACGCGACCGCAGGCTCCGACTATAGGCAAGAACCGGGCCAGCGATGAGCTTTCTGTGCGGGGTCTGCCATGGCGCGGAGTTCGGCCGTGGACCGCCCTGCCTGAGCGCCCCGGCGCAGCGGAAACTGTGCACCCGGTGCACAGTGGACAGGGCACCGGTACACAGGCGGCGAGCGTCTCCGGAGGCCAGCAAAGGGTCCGAGGAACTCTTAGAAGCACGTGCCGCCGGGTTGCGGCCATCTGCCTGCCTTTGTTACGATCGCCGCACCTGCCTTGAGCCGGCCACGGCCGTGACTGTCGAGATCGTCGTCCAGGGCCTCGTGAGCGGCCTCCTCATGGGGTTCGTCTACGCCCTGATCGCGGCCGGGCTGTCGCTCATCTTCGGGCTCATGGAGATCGTCAACTTCGCCCACGGCGAGTTCCTCATGCTCGCCATGTTCGCCAGCTTCTGGGCCTGGACGCTCGGCCGCCTCGATCCGCTCGTCTCGCTCCCGGGCGCGACGCTCCTCCTCTTCCTCCTCGGCGTCGTCGTCTACAAGGCGGTCATCAGCCGGATCCTGACGGCGCCGATGCTGGCCCAGGTCTTCGCCACCTTCGGGCTCGCCGTCTTCATCCGGAGCGGCGCCCAGTTCCTCTGGACACCGGACTTCCGGCTCGTCCAGAACCCGTGGGTGGCGGGGCGGCTCTCGCTCTTCGGGGTCTTCGTCGGGACGCCGCAGCTCACCGCGGCCCTCGCCGCGCTGGCCGCCTTCGCCCTCCTCTACTGGTTCATCAGCCGCACCGAGACAGGGCTGGCCCTCCAGGCCACGGCGCAGGACCGCCAGGCCGCCGCGCTCATGGGCATCGACACCGAGCGGATGTTCGCGCTCGGCTGGGGCCTGGGCGCCGCGTGCGTCGGCGTCTCGGGCGCCCTCTTGGCGAACTTCTTCTACGTCTTTCCCGACGTCGGCGCCGTCTTCGCGCTGATCGCGTACGTGACGGTGGCGCTGGGCGGCTTCGGGAACGTGCCGGCCACGCTCGCCGCCGGGATCCTGGTCGGGCTCGTCGAGGTCGTCGTCGGCCTCTGGGCGCCCGCCTTCAAGTACGTGGGCGTGTTCGTGCTCTACCTGGGCGTGGTGCTCTGGCGCCCGCACGGCCTCTTCGGCAAGTTCTGAGCCATGGGGCGCGGGCGCTGGCGGCTCGCCCTGCTGGTCGCGCTGGCGACCGTCCTCCTCCTCTTCCCCGTGGCGGTGACCGGCCCCTACCGGCGCGACGTCATGATCCGCATCTTCCTCTACGGTCTCCTGGCCCAGGCCTGGAACCTCCTCGGTGGCTACTGCGGCCAGATCTCGCTCGGCAACGCCGTCTTCTTCGGGATCGGCGCCTACACCTCGTCGGTCCTGCTGATCCGGTGGGACCTCTCGCCCTGGCTCGGCATGCTGGCCGGCACGCTCGCGGCCGTCCTCGTCTCCCAGGTGATCGGGTTCCCGTGCTTCCGCCTCCGCGGGCACTACTTCGCGATCGCCACGATCGCCATCGGCGAGATCGTGCAGACGCTGGTCATCAACTGGGACGCGGTCGGCGGCGCGCGCGGGCTCCAGCTCCCCATCAAGCCGGAGACCTTCGTCAACTTCCAGTTCCACCGCGCCAAGTGGCCCTACTACTACATCGCGCTGGGCCTCTTCGCCGCCGTCCTCGCGGTGACCACATGGGTCGAGCGCTCGCGGCTCGGCTACTACTTCCGGGCCATCCGCGAGGACCCCGACGCCGCGCAGAGCCT
This sequence comes from Candidatus Rokuibacteriota bacterium, assembly GCA_044866005.1. GTDB lineage: Bacteria > Methylomirabilota > Methylomirabilia > Rokubacteriales > DASRDR01 > JBIOTN01. Next base: position 1,924 of record JBIOTN010000240.1, read on the forward strand.
CGGCGTCCCCCTCACGCGCTACAAGCTCGTCGCCATCGCGCTCTCCGCCGCGTTCACCGCGCTGGGCGGCGCCTTCTACGCCCAGTACGTGCTCTTCATCGACCCGGAGTCGGTCTTCCCGCTGTCGCTCTCGATCCTGGTCTGCCTGGTCGCGGTGCTGGGCGGCGTCGGCACGCTCTGGGGGCCGCTCCTGGGCGCGATGATCCTGATCCCGCTGTCCGAGGCGACGCGCGTCTACTTCGGCGGGACGGGCAAGGCGGTGGACCTCATGATCTACGGCGGCCTCATCGTCCTGGTTTCGGTCTTCCAGCCGGCCGGGCTGATGGGCCTGCTGGGGCGCGCCGGACGCGGCGGCGGCCCCGGGCCGCCGCCGGTGCCGGCGGCCGCGACGCCGGGAAGCGGATGACCGGCCGGGGCCCGCTGCTCGAGGTCGCCGACGTCACCAAGCGCTTCGGCGGGGTCGTGGCGAACGCGGGGATCACGTTCGCCGTGGCGCCCGGGGAGATCGTCGGCGTGATCGGGCCGAACGGCGCGGGCAAGTCCACCCTCTTCGACGTCATCACCGGCTTCTACCGGCCGGAGGCCGGCAGGGTCCGCTTCGCCGGCGAGCCGATCACCGGGCTCCGCCCGGACCAGATCAACCGCCGGGGGATCGGCCGGACCTTCCAGAAGCTGCGCCCGTTCGGCGGCATGACGACCCTGGAGAACGTGACCGTCGGCGCGCTCCGCCACGCGCGCGATCCGCGGGCGGCGCGGGAGGCGGCGCGGCGGTGCCTCACGCTGGTCGGGCTCGGCGACAAGGGGGACGCCTTCGCCCGGGAGCTCTCCACCGGCCAGCGCAAGCGCCTCGAGATGGCGCGCGCCATGGCGACGGGCCCGCGGCTCCTCTTGCTCGACGAGGTGACCGGCGGCGTGGACCAGCGCTCGATCCCCGGGCTCGTCGCGCTGATCGGGCAGCTCCGGGACGAGGGCGTGACGCTGGTCGTGATCGAGCACAACATGCGGGTCATCATGAGCGTCGCCACCCGCATCATCGCGCTCAACCTCGGCCAGGTGATCGCCGACGGCCCGCCCGCCGAGGTCGTGCGGAACCGCGCGCTGATCGAGGCGTATCTCGGCGCGTCCTATGCGTGACCCCGGATGCTGACGGTCGAGTCCCTGAGCGTGGCCTACGGGGACTTCCAGGTCCTCTGGGACGTCTCCCTCCGGGTCGAGGAGGGGGAGATCGTCGCCCTCCTCGGCCCGAACGGCGCCGGCAAGTCCACGGTCCTCAACACCGTCTCGGGGCTCGTCCCGCCGCGCGCGGGGCAGGTCCTCTTCCGCGGCCAGCCGCTCGATTCCCTGCCCGCCCACCGCCGGGTCGCCGAGGGGCTCGCCCACGTCCTGGAGCGGCGGCGGCTCTTCCCCTACCTCACGGTCCGCCAGAACCTGCGGCTGGGGGCGTATCGGGGCGAGGCGCGGCGGCAGCGCGCGGCGACGCTCGGGTGGGTCGAATCGCTCTTCCCCGTGCTCCAGGAGCGGGGAGCCCAGCTGGCCGGGACGCTCTCCGGCGGCGAGCAGCAGATGGTCGCGATCGCCCGCGGGCTCATGTCGCGGCCCCGCCTCCTCATGGTGGACGAGCCGACGCTCGGGCTCGCGCCGCGGGTCGTGGCGGAGATCCTGGGCGTGCTCAGGCGGATCAACCGCGAGGAGGGCGTCACCCTGCTCTTCATCGAGCAGAACGTCCAGCTCGCGCTCTCCCTGGCCCACCGGGGCTACATCCTCGAGTCCGGCCGCGTCCTGCTGGAGGGCTCGGCCGAGGCCCTGCTCGCCTCGGCCGAGGTCCGGAAGGTCTTCCTGGGCCTGTAAGTGCGCGCGGAATCGCGGCTTGGCGGCGCGAGAGAGAGACATTGCGCCGAGGGGCCGTGTATGTTAGCGTAAACAAGGGTAGATTCTACGGTTGACCCCCACGATGGACACGAGCTCCGACCCCACTTGCGACCCACGGGCACCCCGCCCGTAACTGCCGCTGACCGCGCCCGGAGGAACCCATGGCCAGCCAGAGCATCGTCCACCTGACCGACGCCTCCTTCGACCAGGCCCTCGCCGAGCGCTCGGAGGCGGTCATCGTGGACTTCTGGGCGGAGTGGTGCGGGCCGTGCAAGGCGATCGCCCCGGTGCTCGAGGAGCTGGCCCAGGAGTATGCCGGCAAGGTGACCATCGCCAAGGTGAACGTGGACGAGCACCCGGGCCTCGCGGCGCGCTTCCAGGTCCGGTCGATCCCGACCCTCCTCTTCTTCAAGGCCGGGAGCGTGGTGGACCAGGTGGTCGGCGCGGTGGCCAAGGCGCAGATCAAGAAGCGGCTGGACGCGGTCGCCTGAGAGCGCACGCCGGTGACAGGCGAGGACCCGGCCTCAGCCGGGAGCCGAGCCGTGACCCTGCGCGACCTCGGTGAGCGGGGCCTCATCGAGCGGATCCGCCGCCGCCTCGGCCCGCCGGCCGAGGGCGTCCTCGTCGGGATCGGCGACGACGCGGCGGCCGTGGCCTGGCCGGGCGGGACGCTGCTCCTCACGACCGACAGCCAGCTCGAGGACGTCCACTTCCGGCGCGCCACGACCAGTCTGCGCGAGGTCGGGGCGAAGGCGCTCGCGGTCAACCTCTCGGACATCGCGGCGATGGGCGGCGAGCCCCGCGTCGCCGTCCTGGCGCTCGCGCTCCCCGCGAGCTGCCCGGTCGCGGACGTCGACGAGCTCTACACGGGCCTGACCGAGATGGCGGATCGCTACGGGGTCGCGCTGGTGGGAGGCGATACGTGCGCCGCGCCCGACCGGATCGTGGTCACCATCACGCTCCTCGGCCGGGTCGACGGCGCGCCGGTCCGCCGGAGCGGCGCCCGCGCCGGTGACGCGATCCTCGTGACCGGCACGCTCGGCGCCTCGGCCGCCGGGCTCGCCACGCTCGAGCGCGAGCCGGCCGTCGTCCCGGCCGAGGTCCGGGCCCGCCTGGCCCGCGCGCACCGGCTGCCCACGCCGCGCGTCGCCGAGGGCCGGCTCGTCCGGGCGTCGGGGAGTGCGACCGCCATGATCGACCTCTCCGACGGGCTGGCCACCGACCTCGCCCACATCGCCGAGGAGAGCGGCGTCGGCGCCGCGATCCGCCTGCCGGCCCTGCCCATCGACGAGGGGACCCGCGCGCTCGCCCGCGCGCTCGGCGAGGCGCCGTGGCGGTGGGCGGTGAGCGGCGGGGAGGACTACGAGCTGCTCTTCACGGCGGCGGCCCCGCACGCCGCCGGCCTCGCCGCCCGGATCACGGCGGAGACCGGCACCCCGGTCAGCGTGATCGGCGAGGTCCGGCCGGCCGGCGAGGGCGTGCGGTTCCTGGACGACGCCGGCCGGCCTCACGCTGTCCGCGCCGGCTTCGACCACTTCCGGTAGCCACCGTGGATCGCCTCATCCTCGACGCGCTCATCCTCCTCGCCTTCCTTTGCCTTTCCGCCCTGCTGGCGGGCGCGGAAGCCGCCTACTTCTCGCTGAGCCGCCACGGCACGGCGCGGCGCGAGGGCGACGACGCGCCCGGGCACCCCCAGCTCGCCCGGCTCCTGGAGAAGCCGCACGACCTGCTCATCACGATCCTGGTCGGGATCACGGTCGTCAACATCGCCAGCTCGGCCCTCGCCACCTCGGTCGCGACGGGTCTGTTCGGCGAGAAAGGCGTGGCCATCGCCATCCCGGTCATGATCTTCCTCATCGTGGTCTTCGGCGAGGTCCTGCCGATGACCGTGGCCGTCGACGCGCCGCGCCGCTTCGGGCTCACGGCGGCCCGGCCCGTCCGGGCGGTCGCCTGGCTCCTGACCCCGGTGCGAAAGGTCCTCGGCGGCTTCACCACGCTCGTCGCGCGCGTCGTCAGCCGGGAGGAGACCCCGCAGACGGCGATCACCGAGGCCGAGCTCCGCACGCTCGTCGAGGTGGGCCACCGGGAGGGCGTCGTCGAGCGGACCGAGCGGGAGATGATCCACGGCGTGTTCGAGCTCGGCGACACGACCGTCGCCGACATCATGACGCCGCGCACCGACGTCTTCGGCATCGACGCCGACACGCCGCCTGACCGGCTCCTCGACGAGCTGCGCCGGCAGCTCCACCACCGGGTACCGGTGTACGCGGGCAGCCTCGACAACATCGTCGGCATCCTGGCGACCCAGGAGCTGCTCCCGTACTACGAGGGGCTGCCGCCCGACTTCGACCTGCGCCGGGTGCTCAGCCCGCCCCACTTCGTGCCGGGGACGAAGCGCGCGGACGCCCTCCTCCGCGAGTTCCAGGCGCGAAAGCTCCAGACCGCCATCGTCGTGGACGAGTACGGCGGCACCGCCGGGCTCGTGACCCTGGAGGACATCCTCGAAGAGGTGGTCGGTGAGATCCGCGACGAGTTCGAGGCGGAGGAGCGGCTGGCCCAGGCGGTGGACGAGCGGACCTATCGCGTCGCGGCGAAGATGCCGATCGCCGACTTCAACCGGATCACCGGGCTGTCGATCCCGGACGAGAACTTCGACACGGTGGGCGGCTGGGTGCTCGACCTCTTCGGCCGCGTCCCGCACCGGGGCGAGAGCATCGAAGCCAACGGCGTCCGGATCACGGTCGAGAAGGGGCAGCGGATGCGGGTCCTCGAGGTGCTCGTCCGGCTGCCGGCGCCGCCGCCCCGGCCGGAGACCCCCGCGTGAGCCCGCCCCTCGGCCTCCTGGTCGTCTGCGCCTGCCTCCTCGCCTCGGCGTTCTTCTCCGCGGCGGAGATGGCCTTCATCGCGGCGAACCGGATCCGGCTCCGCCACCTGGCCGAGCAGGGCGCGCGGATCGCGCGCGGGTACATGGAGGCCTTCCAGCGGCCGGAGCGGCTGCTCTCGACCGCCATGATGGGGGTGACGATCGCCCACGTGACGGCGTCCGCCGTGACCACGGCGCTCCTCCTGCCCTGGCTCGGCCGCAAGGCGCCGCTGTGGGCGACGGCCGTCCTGACGCCGGTCATGCTGATCTTCGGCGAGATCGTCCCGAAGACCCTGACACAGCAGAGGGCCACGGCCGTGGCCCTGTGGACCTTCGATCCCCTGCGCCTCGCCGCCTGGGTGCTCAAGCCCCTGGTCTGGACGGCCAACGTGCTGGTGGGCGCGATCCTCCGCGGCCTCGGCCGAGGCGAACGCGGGGACCCCTTCGTCTCGCGCGACGACCTGCGCCTCCTGTTCCAGGTCGAGCCCGCCGGGGTCACCGACGTGCGCGAGGAAGAGCGCGAGATGATCGAGGGGATCTTCGACCTCGGGGAGACGGACGTCCGTGAGATCATGGTGCCGCTGGTGGACGTCGTCGCCGTCCCCGAGGAGGCGACGGTCGCAGAGACCGTGGCGCGGATCCGAGAGAGCGGCTACTCTCGGCTGCCCGTCTATCGCGAGCGCATCGACCACGTCGTGGGCGTCGTCACCGCGCTCGACATCCTGCACCGCGGCGCCGGCGAGGACACGATCAAGAGCCTGATCCGGCCCGCCTACTACGTGCCGGAGACCAAGCGGATCGACGACCTGCTGCGCGAGATGCAGCGCCAGCACCTCCAGCTCGCCGTGGTGGTGGACGAGTACGGGGGCAGCGAAGGGATCGTGACGGTCGAGGACATCGTGGAGGAGATCGTCGGCGAGATCGAGGACGAGCACGAGCGTCCCTCGTCCACCGTGACCCGGCTGCCCGACGGCAGCTACCTCGCGGCCGGCCGCGTCGGCATCGACGAGCTGAACGAGGCGCTCCAGTGGGATTTGCCGAAGAAGGACTACGAGACGGTGAGCGGGCTGATCCTGTCGCTCCTCGGCCGCATCCCCCGGCCCGGCGAGCAGGTCGCGGTGGGCGGCTACGAGCTGAGCGTGGTGGACGCGGACGAGCGCCGCATCCTGAAGGTCAAGGTGCGAACCCGGAGCGAAGCCCCGGCTGCGGGCCCCGGAGGAGGGGAGCATGGCCAAGGGAAAAGCTGAGGGGGGGAAGGGGAAAGCGGGCGGCAAGGGGAAGGCCAAGGCCGAGCCCGGGGGCAAGCCCGCGGCCAAGGCGCCGGCCGCGGCCGGCGGCAAGGCCGAGGCCAAGGCGCCGGCGGGCGCCCCGCGCCGGCCCGAGCCCAAGGGGGCGCCCGTCGCGGCGGGCAAGGCCGAGCCCAGGGCACCGGCGGCCGTCGCGACCGGCGGCGAGGCGCGACTGATCAACTTCCCGCGCGACGGGACGAAAGTCTCCGCCTACCTGGCGCGGCCGGCGGGCGCCGGTCCGCACCCGGCCCTGATCGTGGTCCAGGAGTGGTGGGGCCTGAACGAGCACATCAAGGACGTGACGCGGCGGTTGGCGGCGGAAGGCTACGTGGGGCTGGCGCCCGATCTCTACCACGGGCGTGTCACCGACGACCCGACGCTCGCCGGCAAGCTCATGAGCGGGCTGTCGAAGGACGAAGGGATCAAGGACCTTCAGGCCGCGGTCGCATACCTCAAGGCGCAGCCCTTCGTGAAGAGCGACCGGATCGGCGTCATCGGCTTCTGCATGGGCGGCTCGTACGCGCTCCTGCTCCCCTGCCGCTCGAAGGAGATCCGGGCCGCCGCGCCCTTCTACGGCGAGGTGCCGGACGAGAAGACGCTCGCCAACCTCGCCTGCCCCGTCTTCTACGTCTACGGCGACCAGGATTTCTGGATCACGCCGGTGGACGTCAAGCGGCTCCAGGACGCGTTGAAGAAGTTCAACAAGCCGGGGGAGGTGAAGACCTACGAGGGGGCGCCGCACGCGTTCTTCAACGACACGCGGAAAGACGTCTATCGGCCGAAGGAGGCGCAGGACGTCTGGAAGCGGACCCTCGACTTCTTCGGCCGGCACCTGAGGGCCTAGGGAGGGACCCGTCCGAGCGGCGGCTCTGCCGCCGGCGTACCCAGCCCTCAGAGGGGGAGGAGTCGGAGGGGGCCGTGGAGGTCCCCTCCGAGGATCTCAGCCGGAGGCCCCGGCCGCCGCGGCGGCCTTCTGGGCCTTCTTGGCCGCCTTGCCCCGGGGCGTCTCGCCCCTCTTCCCCTTCGCCTTTTTCTCCTTCGGCGCCTCGGGCCGGTCCACGAGCTCGAGGATCGCCACGGGGGCGCCGTCACCCCGGCGGGTCCCCGTCGGGATGATCCGCGTGTAGCCGCCCCGCCGGTCGGCGTAGCGCGCGGCGACGGTGTCGAAGAGCTTGCGGACCACGGTCGTGTCCGGTACCAGGCTCAGCACCTGCCGCCGCGCGTGGAGATCCTCTCGCTTCGACAGCGTGACGACGTGGTCGGCGAGGGGCCGGAGCGCCTTGGCCTTGGCCGTGGTCGTGGTGATCCGCTCGTGCCGGAAGAGCGCCGTCAGGAGGTTCCGGAAGAGCGCCCACCGGTGGGCGGTGACCCGCCCGAGCTTCGTGCCGGCGCGCCTGTGCCTCATGACGGCTGGGGCGTCTCGCCGGGCGTGACGCGCTCACGGGGCGCGACGCGCTCGACCGGCCCCTCCTCGTCCTCTTCCTCCGCCCCGGCGGGGGTGAAGAGGTCGAAGTGGTCGCGCAGCAGCTTCGAAGCCCGGAGCAGCGCCTGGTCCGGCGGGATGCTGCCGTTCGTCCAGATCTCGACCACGAGCTTCTCGTAGTCGGTGATCTTGCCGAGCCGGGACATCTCCACCGTGTAGTTGACCCGCTGGATGGGGGAGAACGCCGCGTCGAGCGCGAACGCGCCGGTCGGCGCGGGCTCCGCATGCCGGTCGGCGGAGACGTAGCCGCGGCCCGTGCGGAAGCCGACCTCGAGCCCGAGGCGGCCGCCGGTCTCGACGGTGCAGAGCGTGAGCTCGGGGTTCAGCACCTCGAGCGCCCCGCCGGCCAGATCCCCCGCCGTCACGGTCTTCGGGCCGGCGACCTCCACCCGCGCCGTGGTCGGCTTGTCGTCGGGGAGCGTCACGGTCACCTTTTTCAGATTCAGCAGCAGCTCGGCCAGGGTCTCCTGGACGCCCGGCACGCGACCGCCGTTGGCGCTGGCGCCCTGGACCTTCGCCCAGACCGCCGCGGCGCCCGGGATGACCGAGAGCAGCACGCGGCGGAACGAGTTGCCGACGGTGAGGGCGTACCCTTTCTCGAACGGCTCGGCGGCCATCCGACCGAAGCGGGGGCCGAGCTCCTCCCACTCGATCCTGCGCGGGCGCTGGAACATCAGGCGTGGCATCGGGGCCCCTACTTCGAGTACAGCTCGATGATGAGCTGCTCCTGGACCGGGATCTGGATGTCCTCGCGGAGCGGCAGGCTCCGCACGACGCCGCGCTTGTCGGGCGCGGCGAGCTCGAGCCACTGCGGGACCTGGCCGCGTCCGGCGGAGAGGTTCTCCGCCACCCGCTCCTGGAGCGACGAGGTCGGGCGGAGCTGGATCTGGTCCCCTGCCTTGACCAGGAAGGAGGGCAGCGAGACCTTCCGCCCGTTCACCTGGACGTGGCCGTGGCCCACGATCTGCCGCGCCTCGGCGCGCGAGGCGGCGAACCCGAGGCGGAACACGACGTTGTCGAGCCGCCGCTCGAGGAGCCGGAGCAGGTTCTCGCCGGTCACGCCCTTCTCGCGCTCCGCCCGCGCGAAGTAGCGGCGGAACTGACCCTCCAGCAGCCCGTAGATCCGCTTGGCCTTCTGTTTCTCTCGGAGCTGCTGTCCGTACGGCGACTGCTTGGAGCGGCCGAGACCGTGCTGCCCCGGGGGATAGTTGCGCCGCTCGATCGCGCACTTCTCGGTGAAGCAGCGCGACCCCTTCAGGAAGAGCTTCAGCCCTTCCCGACGGCAGAGCCGACAGACCGCACCCGTATACCTCGCCACGATTAACTCCTCTTGTTCAGGTTCTCGTGCTGTTCCGCGCGCCGGGGCGAGAAGCGAGCAGCCCCAGGACGCAGGGAGGAGGCGGCCCGAGGCGTACGCGGTTGTACGTCGAGGGCGCCCGACGACCCCAGAGGCCGGGACGGCCGCGCGGCCGTAGGCCGAGCGCGTCCCGGCCGTGATCCAGGACGCCGGGATGCGACGCTTATCGCCACGGCGCTAGACCCGGCGGCGCTTGGGGGGCCGGCACCCATCGTGCGGGATGGGAGTCACGTCGCGGATGGCCGTGATCTCCAGCCCCACCGCCTGGAGCGAGCGGATCGCCGCCTCGCGCCCCGCGCCCGGGCCCTTCACGAACACCTCGACCTGCTTGAGGCCGATCTCCATCGCCTTGCGGGCGGCGTTCTCGGCGGCCATCTGCGCCGCGAAGGGGGTGCTCTTGCGGGACCCCTTGAAGCCCACGCTTCCCGCGCTCGCCCAGGTGACCACCCCGCCCATCTTGTCGGTGATGGTGACGATGGTGTTGTTGAAGGTGGCCTGCACGTGGGCGATGCCCGTGCGGACCTCCTTGCGCTCCTTCTTCTTGCCGCCCTTCTTGCGCGGCTTCGGTGCGGGCGCCGCTTCGGCCATGCCTGACCTCGCCTTTCCCCTTCGTCAAAACCCGGCTGGCGTTCGCCGGGCGCTAGGCTTTTCCGGTCGTCGGGTTCTTCGCCGCCGTCTTCCGTCGGATCCCCACGCCACGCCGGGGACCCTTCCGCGTCCGCGCGTTGGTGTGAGTCCGCTGGCCGCGCACGGGCAACCCCTTGCGGTGCCGGATCCCGCGATAGCTGCTGATGTCCATCAACCGCTTGATGTTGACGGAGACCTCGCGGCGGAGATCGCCTTCGACGCGGAACTCGCGCTCGATGATCTCCCGCAGGCGGGCGATCTCGTCCTCGGTCCACTCCTTCACCCGGCGGTTCAGGTCCACCCCGGCGTGGGTGAGGATCCGGCGCGCCGAGGGGCGGCCGATCCCGTAGATGTACGTGAGCGCGACCTCGCCCCGCTTGTCCCGCGGCAAGTCCACTCCGGCGACGCGTGCCATAGCGCTCTCCTCAGCCCTGACGCTGCTTGTGGCGCGGATTGGAGCAGATGATCCGGACGACGCCCTTGCGGCGGATCACCTTGCACTTCTCGCAGCGCGCCTTGATCGACGGCCTGACCTTCATGCCTGCCTCGCCTGTGCGCCACGCCGAGAACCGGTTATCGGCACGGCACTCACTTGAACCGGTACGTGATCCGCCCCCGCGTCAGGTCGTACGCGCTGAGCTCGACCTTCACGCGGTCGCCGGGCAGGATCCGGATGAAATTCATGCGCATCTTGCCGGAGACGTGGGCCAGCACCCGATGACCGTTGTCCAGCTCGACGCGGAACATGGCGTTCGGCAGCGGCTCCACGACCGTCCCCTCCACCTCGATCGCGTCGTCCTTGGGCTTCTTCCCGCGCGCCTCTTCCGGCATCTGTCCGCGGCGACGTGCCATCAGGCGGCCTCCCGGGTCAGCACGTCGGGTCCAGCCTCGGTGATCGCCACCGTGTGCTCGAAGTGCGCCGCCAGGCTGCCGTCCTCCGTCACCGCCGTCCAGCGGTCGGGGAGGACGCGCACTTCCCAGTGGCCCATCGTCACCATGGGCTCGATGGCGAGCACCATGCCGGTCCGGAGCACCGGGCCTTTGCCCGGCTCGCCGAAGTTCGGCACCTGGGGATCCTCGTGCAGCTCTCGTCCGATTCCGTGCCCGACGAAGGCGCGGACGATCCCGAAGCCCGCCCCTTCGACGTGCCGCTGCACCGCGGCGGAGATGTCGCCCAGCCGGTTCCCCGGCCGGGCCTTCGCGATCGCGACGTCGAGGGCGTCGCGGGTGACGGCGAGGAGTCGCTGGACGTCGGCCGGGATCTCCCCCACCGGGATCGTGACCGCCGCGTCGGCATAGTAGCCCTCGACGATGGCGCCCAGGTCGAGCCCCACGATGTCGCCTTCCTTGAGCCGCCGGTGCGCGGCCGGGATCCCGTGGACGACCTCCTCGTTGATCGACACGCAGATGGTCGCGGGAAAGCCTCGATAGCCCTTGAAGGCCGGCCGCGCCCCCAGCTTCCGGATGAGCGCCTCGACCTCGGTGTCGAGCTCGAGCGTGGAGACCCCGGGCTTGGCGAGGTCGCGGCAGACGCGCATGGCGGCCACCAGCACCTGACCGGCCTGGCGCATCAGCGCGATCTCGCGGGCGGATTTCAGCACGATCACCGCCCGCCCTCGGTGGCGCCGAGCACCGCGTCGAAGACCTCGTCCACCGTTCGGTCGGCCGCGATCCGCTCCACGAGCCCCCGCTGGCGGTAGTACTCGACGAGGGGCTGCGTGTCCCGCTCGTAGACGGCGAGCCGCCGCCGTACCGTCGCCTCTTCGTCGTCGGTCCGCTGGGTGAGCGGACCGCCGCAGGCGTCGCAGACGCCGGGGTGCGCGGGCGGCGAGAAACGGACGTGATAGGTGTGGCCACACGCCGGGCAGACGCGCCGGCCGGTCATGCGCTCGACGAGCGCCGCCTCCGGCACGTCGAAGAGGACGACGCGGTCGAGCGCGAGATGGCGCTCCTCGAGGAGCCGGTCGAGCGCCCGCGCCTGCGCCAGGGTGCGGGGGAAGCCGTCCAGCACGAACCCCTTCCGCGCCTCCGGCCGCGCGAGCGTGTCGGCCACCAGGCCGATGATGACGTCGTCCGGCACGAGCTCCCCCGCGTCGTAGTGGCGCTTGGCGCGACGGCCCAGCTCGGTGCCCGCCGCCATCGCCTCGCGGATCATGTCGCCCGTCGCGACCTGCGGCACCCCCCACCGGGCGGCCGCGAGCCGCGCCTGCGTCCCCTTGCCCGCGCCCGGCGGCCCGAGAAAGACCACCCGCACGGCGCTCAGGCCCTCACCTTCTGCCGCCGCCGCAGGAACCCCTCGTAGTGCCGCATCAGGAGGTGCGACTCCATCTGCCGGACGGTGTCGAGGGCGACGCCGACCACGATCAGGAGGCTCGTGCCCCCGAAGTAGAACGGGACGTTGAAGAGGCGGATCAGGAAGTCCGGCAGGACCGAGATCAGCGCGAGGAAGATGGCGCCGGGCAGCGTGATGCGCGTGAGGGTGCGGTCGATGAACTCGGCCGTCTTCTTGCCGGGGCGGACGCCCGGGATGAACCCGCCGTACTTCTTCATGTTGTCCGCCAGGTCGTTGGGGTTGAAGACGATGGCGGTGTAGAAGTACGTGAAGAAGATGATGAACCCCATGTAGAGGAGGTAGTACAGGCCGTGCCGCGGGAGCGGCCCGGGCGACAGGGCGTCGGAGACGGCCTGCATCCACCACGTCGGCACGAACCGCGCCAGCGTGGCCGGGAAGAGGATGATCGACGACGCGAAGATGACGGGGATGACGCCGGCGGTGTTGATCCGGAGCGGGATGTGGGTGGACTGCCCACCGTAGACCCGGCGGCCGACCACGCGCTTGGCGTACTGGACGGGGATCTTCCGCTGGCCCTCCTGCATGAAGACGACCGCCGCGGTCACCGCCACCATCAGCGCCAGCACGAACACCACGACCAGCGGCTTCATCTCGCCCGTGCTCAAGAGCGTGTAGGTGCCGGCGAGCGCCGACGGGATCCGCACCACGATCCCGGCGAAGATGATGAGCGAGATCCCGTTGCCGATGCCCTTCTCCGAGATCTGCTCGCCGAGCCACATGATGAGCGCGGTGCCGGCGGTGAGCGTCATCATCGTGAGGAGCCGGAAGCCCCAGCCCGGGAACGGGACGAGCGTCACCCCGGACGGGTCGTTCATGCTCTCCAGGCCGATGGCGATGAAGATCGACTGGAACGCCGAGAGGACGATGGTCCCGTAGCGCGTGTACTGGGTGATCTTCTTGCGTCCGGCCTCGCCTTCCTTGGCCAGCCGCTCGAGGGCCGGGATCACGACCGTGAGGAGCTGCAGGATGATGGAGGCCGAGATGTAGGGCATGATCCCGAGCGCGAAGACGGTCAGGCGGCGGAGGTTCCCGCCGGAGAAGAGGTCCACCAGCCCGAGCAGGGTGCCCTGGAGCTGGTCGAACAGCCGCGCCAGCGCCTCGCTGTCGACCCCCGGCGTGGGCACGTGCGCGCCCAGCCGGTAGGCCGCCAGAAATCCCGCCGTCACGAGCAGCCGGCGCTTGAGCTCGGGGATCTTCGTGACGTTCTGGAGGTTTCGGAGAATCTCGATCACGCCGGGATCACCTCCACCCGCCCGCCCGCGGCCTGGATCTTCTCGGCCGCGCTCTTGGAGAACGCGTGCGCGCGCACCGTCAGCGGTTGTCCGGCGCGGAGCTCGCCGTCGGCGAGGACCTTGACCAGCCGGCCTTCGCCCTTGAGGAGGCCGGCCTGGGCGAGCGTCTCCGGCGTCACCTCGCCGCCCTGCGGGAACCGGCGCGCCAGGTCGGCCACGTTGACCACCGCGAACTCGCGCCGGAACCGGTTACGGAACCCCCGTTTGGGGATGCGCCGGTAGAGCGGCATCTGCCCGCCCTCGAACCCGGGCTCCTTGCCGCCGCCGGAGCGCGCCTTGTGGCCCTTGTGGCCGCGGGTCGAGGTCTTGCCGTGACCGGATCCCGGCCCGCGCCCCACCCGCTTGCGCGGCTTGCGGGCGCCACGGGCCGGACGGAGATCTCCGAGCTTCATCCCTCGGGCTCCTCTTCCACGCGCACGGCGTAGGGCACGCGGGCGAGCATCCCGCGGACGGCCGCCGTGTCGTCGTGCCGGACGGTGGCGCGAATCCGCCGGAGGCCCAGCGCGCGCAGGGTCCGGACGTGGTTCGGCTTGAGGCCGATCAGGCTCCGCGTCAACGTGACCTTAAGCTTCCTGCTTGGCAAGCGCGGCCGCCTCCTCCGGCTCCTGGGCGGGCTTCCGGCGGAGCGCGTGAAGGTCCTGGAGCTTCCGCATCCGCCGAAGGGCATCGATCGTCGCCTTGAGCACGTTGTGCGGGTTGTGGGAGCCGAGCGTCTTCGTGAGGATGTCCTGGACCCCGGCGGCCTCCAGCACGGCGCGCACCGATCCGCCCGCGATGAGCCCGGTCCCCTGCGCGGCGGGCTTGAGGAACACGCGCCCCGATCCGTACCGGCCCGTGATCTCGCAGGGGACGGTGCTGTCCCGGAGCGGGACGTAGATGAGGTCCTTCTTCGCGTGCTCCACGGCCTTCCGGATCGCCTCGGGGACCTCGTGCGCCTTCCCCAGCCCGATGCCGACGTGGCCGCCGCCGTCGCCCACGACGACCAGGGCCGTGAAGGAGAACCGCCGACCGCCCTTCACGACCTTGGCCACGCGGTTGATGGCGACCACCCGGTCCTTCAGCTCCAGCGAGCTCGGGTCTATGCGCGCTTCGGCCATATCCTCTCCTGTCTAGGCGCCCTGTTCAGAAGGACAGGCCGGCGGCGCGTGCCGCGTCCGCCAGGGCCTTCACCCGCCCGTGGTACTTGTAGCCGCCGCGGTCGAATACCACCGCGGCGATCCCCTTTTCCTTCGCCTTCCGCGCGATCAGCTCCCCCACCGCCTTGGCCGCGGCGACGTTGCCGCCGGGCTTGGCCGCGGCGCGGAGCTCCTTCGACAGGCTCCCCGCGGCGGCCAGCGTGGCGCCGCGTTCGTCGTCGACGATCTGAGCGTAAATGTGGTTGACGCTGCGGAAGACCACGAGCCGCGGCCGCGATCCGCTGCCACGCACCACCTGGCGGATCCGCCGGTGGCGCATCGCCCGTCCCTCGACTTTGCTTTTCAGGCTCATCGCTCCGCCCTATTTGGCGCCAGCCTTGCCGACCTTCTTCCGCACCACCTCGTCCACGTACCGGACGCCCTTGCCCTTGTACGGGTCGGGGCGACGGAGCGAGCGGATCTGCGCGGCCGTCTGGCCGACCAGATGCTTGTCCACGCCGCGCAGGGTGATGGAGGTTTGCTTGTCCACCTCGGCCTGCACGCCCTCCGGCAGCGGGAAGACGATCGGGTGCGAGTAGCCGAGGTTGAACGTGAGGCTCCGCCCGGCCAGCTGTGCCCGATACCCGATGCCGACGATCTCGAGCTTCTTCTCGAACCCTTCGGTCACGCCGCGCACCATGTTCGCCACGAGGGCGCGCGTCAGCCCGTGGAGCGCCTTCGCGGTCCGGTGATCCGCCCCCCGGCTGACCACGATCTTGCCGTCCGTCACCTGCACGGAGCAGAGCTCGTGGACGGTGAGCCCGAGCTTTCCCTTCGGCCCCTGCACCTCGACCCGCCCGCCGTTCACCGCGACCTGGACGCCCTTGGGAATCGCGATCGGCTTCTTGCCTATCCTGGACATCGCCTTCGTCTCCCGGGCGGCCCTACCACACGTAGCAGAGAACTTCGCCGCCCACGCGGAGCCGCCTCGACTCGCGGTCGGTCATCACGCCGCGCGGCGTCGACAGGATCGCCACGCCCATGCCGCCGAGCACGGTCGGGATCTTGTCCGCGCCGACGTAGAGGCGCCGGCCCGGCTTCGAGACGCGGCGCAGGCCGGTGATGACCCGCTCCTGCCCCGGCCCGTACTTGAGGTAGATCCTCAAGATGCCTTGCTTCTGGTCCTCGATCACGCGGAAGTTCTTGATGAAGCCCTCCTCCTTCAAGAGCTCCGCGATGCGGACCTTGAGCTTCGACGCCGGGACGTCGACCTTTTCGTGCTCCGCCAGGCTGCAGTTGCGGATCCGCGTCAGCAGGTCCGCGACCGGATCTGTCACCGTCGCCATCCGTCTCTCCCTGCCACGTTCCGACGGGTCACCACGAGGCCTTGACGACGCCGGGGATTTCGCCCCGCAGCGCCAGGTTACGGAAGCAGATCCGGCACAGCCGGAACTTTCGGACGTAGCCGCGCGGCCGCCCGCAGAGCCGGCAGCGGGAGTACGCGCGCACCTTGAACTTCGGGGGGCGCTGCTGCTTGAGGATCAGTGACGTCTTGGCCATGTCTCGCCGTGTCCCCTCACTCCCGGAACGGGACGCCGAGGTGGGCGAGGAGCGCCTTCGCCTCCTCGTCCGTCCGCGCGGTGGTGCAGATGATCACGTCCATGCCGCGGATCTTGTCGATCTTGTCGTAGACGACCTCGGGAAAGATCACCTGCTCCTTGAGCCCGAGGGCATAGTTGCCCCGACCATCGAAGGACTTGGGGGAGACCCCTTTGAAGTCCCGGACCCGCGGGAGCGCCACGTTGACCAGCCGGTCGACGAACTCGTACATCCGCGCCCCGCGGAGCGTCACCTTGAGCCCGATCGGCATGCCGGCCCGGATCTTGAAGTTCGCGATCGACTTCTTCGCCTTCGTCACGACGGGCTTCTGGCCCGTGATGGCCTTGAGGTCGGCCACCGCGAAGTCGAGCGCCTTCGCGTTGTCCCGGGCCTCGCCGACCCCCATGTTGACGACGACCTTGTCCAGACGCGGCGCCTCGTTCGGGTTCCCGTAGCCCCGCTCCTTGACGAGCGCGGGGATCACGACGGCGCGGTAGCGCTCGCGGAGCCGCGGCGGGATCGCTCCCGTGCCGCGCGGCCGCGCGGGCGGAGCCTTCTCCTTTTCCTTTTCCTTCGGCTCGGCCTTGCCGGCGGCCTGGGCCCGCCCGGCGGCGGGGCGCTTGCCGCCGCCCGGGCCGCCCTTGGCGCCCGGCGCGGGCTTGGCCGGCGGCGCCTGAGGCTTGTCTGGCTTCTCCGCTTTCGCCATGACCTACGCCTTTTCCTCGGGGCCGGGCCGCGACCCGAGCAGATCAAGATGGAATGAAGCGGCTGACCTCCCCCGCGACGTGGTGGCATACACTGCCAAAAAAGCTTGAAACTATCGAAGGTTCGTCTTCTATTCAAGATGCGGCAAAGAGAATGAGAGATACTA
>JBIOTN010000241.1:0-2474 GCA_044866005.1 Candidatus Rokuibacteriota bacterium
GGGTATTCGATCGACCTGCGGACCCATCGGGAGGCGCCGGCCGCGGACGGCTTCCACCTCATGCCCCACTTCGGCTACGTCGCGACGGACGAGCACGGACCGGGGTGGGCCGCGGGGAACCTCGAGCTCCTGGCGGAACCGGTGCTGATCCATCTCGACGCCCCGGAGTCCGCGACGGTCGGCGGGCTCGCCGCGCTCGCGCGGTGGCTGTTCGTGGGGACGGGGACCGTCCGGCCCTACGTCGAGGCGGGCGGGGGCGTCGTGCTCGGCCGGGTGAACATCCGGCAGACGAACTGCGACGTGAACTTCATGCTGGAGGGCGGCCCCGGACTGCTCGTCTTCGTGTCCCGGACCACCGCGCTCTCGGCCGGCTATCGCTTCCAGCACTTCTCGAACGCCGACCGGTGCAGCAAAAACCTCGGCCTGAACTCGAGCCTCTTCCACGTCGGGATCAGCTATTTCTTCCACTGACGCGCCGGCGCGGCGCGCGGCGGCGCGCGGCGGGTTGCATCCGGAGGCGTCGGTTTCCTATACTGGGGAGCGGTCCGTCGCCGGTCGGCGGCCCGCGGAGGCGACCATGAGCGCATCGACGGAGAAGTTCCCGCAGCTGGGCGAGATCGTGCTCGCGGGCCCCCGCGGGTTCTGCGCGGGCGTCGAGCGCGCCATCGAGGTGGTCGAGCGCGCCCTGGACGTGGTGGGAGGCCCGATCTACGTCCGCCGCGAGATCGTCCACAATGGCCACGTCGTCGAGGCGCTGCGGCGGAAGGGCGCGATCTTCGTGGAAGAGCTCGACGAGGTGCCGGCCGGCGCGACGGTCATCTTCAGCGCTCACGGCATCTCGCCGGCGGTCCGCGAGGACGCCTGCGCGCGCGGGCTGCGCGTGATCGACGCCACCTGCCCGCTCGTGACGAAGGTGCACGTGGAGGCGCGGCGCTACGCCCGCGAAGGCTACACGATCGTGCTGGTCGGCCACGAGGACCACGACGAGGTGATCGGCACCACCGGAGAAGCCCCGGAGCGGATCGTGGTCATCGACTCGGTGAAGGAGGCCGAGCGGCTCGAGGTGGAGAACCCGGACAAGGTGGCGTACCTGACCCAGACGACGCTCTCGGTGGACGACACCCGCGCGATCATCGAGGTCCTGCGCCGGCGCTTTCCCACGATCGTCGGCCCGTCCCGGGACGACATCTGCTATGCGACGCAGAATCGCCAGGCCGCGGTGAAGAAGCTGGCCGCCGAGGTGGACCTGGTCCTGGTGCTGGGCGCGGCGAACAGCTCGAATGCCATCCGGCTCCGTGAGGTCGCCGAGGCCGTCGGCACCCGCGCCCACCTCATCAACGACGTACGGGACATCCGGCTCGAGTGGCTGGAGGGCGCCGCGCGCATCGGCGTCACCGCCGGTGCCTCCACCCCCGAGTTCCTCGTCCGCGAGGTGGTCAGCTACCTGTCGTCCCGCAGGACGCCGGTGGTGCGGGAGCTCCACGTGGTCGAGGAAGACGTCAGGTTCGGGCTGCCCCACGAGCTGATCGAGCTGGGCCGCCAGGTCGGTACGGGGCTGACCGTCTCCCCGCCGTCGCCTTCCTAGGCGACCGCCGCTCGGCTCGATCGGCCCGAAGACCTTCCCCCGCCGACCGGCGCATCCCGCCGCGCGTACCCCACATCGGCGGACACGCAAGGAGGAATCGAGGCATGAGGCTCGCCGGACGGGTTGCCATCGTGACGGGCTCGAGCATGGGAATCGGCGAAGCGATCGCCGCCGCCTACCTTCGCGAGGGCGCGCGGGTGGTCGTGAACTCGCGGGACCAGAAGCGGGCGGACGAGGCCGCGGCCCGCCTGGCCAAGGCGGGCGGCGAGACGGTCGCGCTGGCCGCCGACGTGTCGGGCCGGGCCGGTGTGGACCGGCTGGTCAACGAAGCGGTGACGCGCTGGGGCCGGCTCGACGTCATGGTCAACAACGCCGGCACCTCCATGATCGCGCCGTCCGTGGAGCTCGCCGAGGCCGACTGGCGCCGGACCATCGATCTGAACCTGACGGGCGCGTTCCTCGGTTGTCAGGCGGCCGCGCGCGTGATGCTCCCGAAGCGCTCGGGCTCGATCGTCAACATCGGGTCGATCCTCGGCGCGCTCGGCCTGCCCAAGCGGGCGGCCTACTGCGCGTCCAAGCACGGGCTCATCGGACTGACGAAGGTGCTCGGCACCGAGTGGGGGCGCCACGGCGTCCGGGTGAACTGCATCAATCCCGGATACATCAAGACGCCGATGGACGTTCACGATCAGGCGGTCGGCGACTACACCGACGCCGACATCACACGCCGCGCGCCCGCGGGCCGGTTCGGGTCCGCCGAGGAGGTGGCGGCCGCGGCGCTGTGGCTCGCGTCGGACGAGGCCTCGTACGTGACGGGGACGACGCTCGACGTGGACGGCGGCTGGGTAGCCTATGCCGGCTGGGGCAATTACTAACTTCGGAGGGGGGC
>JBIOTN010000242.1:0-18921 GCA_044866005.1 Candidatus Rokuibacteriota bacterium
CGGCATGCGCCACACGCACGACGACCTGGCCGGCACCGACGACGTGCCCCGGCTCAGCCAGAGTCTCGACTACCACGCCGTCCGCATCAGCAAGTAGGACTGCGTAGCCCGCCTCGTTGCGCGCTACGTCGGCCCGGGCCTCGGCCGCACTGAGTTCTGCTCTTGCCGCCTCGGCGGCAGCCTTGGCCTTGTCATACTCCGATGCCGAAACCGCGCCGGGGGAGACGAGGTCGCGGTGTCGCGCCTCGTCATCCGCGGTCTGGCGCGCGCGCGCCTTGGCGGCAGCAACGGCCTCCTCGTGCGCACGCATGGCGAGCCTCAGATCCGTGGGATCGATACGCATGAGCGGCTGGCCGCGGTTGACGGTTTGCCCGGCGTCAACGAAGCGTTCCACGACCTTCCCGGGGACTCGGAATCCCAGGTCGCTCTGCACGCGGGCCGCGACGATTCCGGTGAACGAACGCTCTGACCGGACGGAGATCGCGACTGTCTCTATCCGCACCAGCGGAGGCTGCATCCGCGGGTCGGTTGAGGAAGAAGTAGCGTCATTGCATGCCGCCAAGACGAAGGGCAACAGACCGATGAGGCTAACCAAGGAATATTTCCCGCTCATATTGACGATCTCCTTTGCAGCGCGGCTGCCGTGGACCACGGCCATCAACGAACCGAACCGCCCGCGACGGCGGCGCACATTGATGAAGCCAGAGGCGATAAGCCCGAGGCTTTGCGCCAGGAACACGTGCGACGGCTCGCCGGTCCAGCGCAGCGCGAGCCAGCCGGCGAGCGCCGCGACCGCAAGGCGCGCCACGGTGCCGAGGAGCGGCCACGGCAACCAGCCTGCGCCTTGCGACGCGAAGTAAAGTGACAACGCGAGGCCGAACATTCCATAGAAGGGCCCGACCGTCCGGAGGTAAGCCGCTCCGACCTCGAGCCTCTCTTGTAGCGTCGTCATGGTTGGCTCTTCATGCCATCGATCCAATCCCTACTCGCGGGACTCGACCGTCGTGTCCATCCATCGCTCCCTCTGCCTCCCGTGTTGTTCTTGCTGCGAGTATGATGCATATACATCATATGTGACGCAGCAGGGCCGTGAGGAGATTCAGCATTGACTTAGCCTCGCTTGGCTTGGTGGCGAGGGGCGCCGGGGCTGGCCAGCGGCGTGCCGGACTCGAGGACGTGCACCGTGGGGACCACCTGCCGAAGGCCCGACGTCAGGGCCGCCCATGCCCGGGGACCCAGCGCGCCGACGAACCGTCCCTGAACGTTCTCCCAGATCGGGAGGGCATCTTCTAAGAGCCGGCGGCCCTCCTCAGTGAGCGCGGCGGTCCGCTCGCGCCCAGTCCGCCCGGGAAGGATCCGCAGACACCGGCGGCGGACCAGCGGTTTGACGGCGCGGTAGAGGGAGGTCCGATCGAGCACCAACCGCTCCGCCAGCCGGCTGAGGGGGATGCGACCGCTAAGGTGGACGGCCGCGAGAATGGAGAACTGGGTGCCAGTCAGATCGAGCGGCGCGAATGCGGCCTCGTAGAACCTCGAGATGGCTCGGGATGCCTGCCGAAGCCCTCCCCCCGCGCACTCAGAGGCCACGCGGGCCGACAGCTCGGAGACTCGCTCGGGCCGTAACGTCGCCATCGAGTCTGATGTATACACATCGATTGGCCGCCTGTCAAGAGGTAGTGGAGGCACCTATGCCTGGAACTATGCCCGCGACCACCCGGAACCCACCCAAAACCACCCTCCGCCAGCCAACATCGAAACGAAAAACCCCCGGCAAGTCATCGACTTACGGAGGGGTGTCGTTTGGCCGGCGAGCTTAAAAGACGGGGTGGCGCAGCAGGCCGCTCGGGAAGATTCCCCAGCAGAGGATCTGGGCGTGTCCCCGCCCCGGCGTCCAGTCGCCCATCCTCGAGACCCGCACCGCCTGCTCGACGGTCACGAGCTCGCCGCGTCGCGGATCCCGGTAGGCGAACGCCAGCACCGCGGCCTGTCCCACTCGCCCCAGGCGACGAGCTTTCCGGCGCAGTCGAGGACCTCGCCCTGGAGCGTGAGCTTCTGCTTCGCCTTCCACCAGGCCTTCGACCGGAGGCCCGGCTTGTAGATTGAGCGGCGGTCCTTCAGGACGATGCCTTCGCCGCCGAGGTTGACCACCCAGGCGGCCCAGAGGCGCCGCGCGCCGGGGCTGGCCAGGCTCATGAACGCGCTCCGGCCGCAGCCGCCCTTCCAGGTGGTCGTAATGAGCGAGGAGTCGCGCTTCGGGCGTGAGCAGATCGAGACCGCGTATCTCTTCAAGCAGATCACGGACGCCGGGGTCCGCGTCTTCTCCTATCTCGAGGATCGCGAGCGCACCCTGGACAGCGCGCTCGACAAGGTAATGCTCTCGCTAACGAACTTCGCGGCCGAGATGGAGCGAGAGAAGGCTCGGCAGCGGACGTACGACGCCATGCTGCGCAAGGCCAAGGCGGGATACGTCGCGAGCGGCAAGGTCTACGGTTATGACAACGTCGAGATGGTGTCGGCGGCGCCAGGGACCGACGATAGGGGCACACGCCTCCACGTCGTCAGGCGGGTCAACGAGGAGCAGGCCGCCGTCGTGCGACGGATCTTCGAGCTGTGCGCGGGGGGCAAGGGATTCACGCGCATTGCGAAGGCGCTGAACCAGGACGGCGTCACGCCGCCGCGCGGCGACGGGCGGGGCTGGGCACCGACCGCCGTGCGCGAGATGCTCTACCGACCGCTCGATCGGGGCCAGATCGTGTGGAACAAGAGCCAAAAAGATCGACCGGGGCGGCACCAAAAAGCAGCGCCGGCGCCCACCTGAGGAATGGATCCAGCTCGACGCCCCCGACCTCCGCATCATCCCGGAGGATCTCTGGGACGCCGCCCATGCCAGGCTCGCTCAGGCCCGTGAGGCGTTCGCGCGCGCGATGGGCAGCGGTCAGCTTCTCGGGAAGCCTTCGAGGCTCGATCTGGACTCGCCGTATCTCCTGACCGGGATGGCGCGGTGTGCGCGGTGCGGTGGCGCGATCATCGCGATGACGCGGGGCCACGGGCAGAAGCGGGGGCACTTCTACGGTTGCGCGTACAACTACAAGCGGGGTGCGGCGGTTTGCCCTAACGACGTGCAGGTCCGTCAGGACGTCGTCGACAGGGCGCTCATGGACGCGATCGCCCGCGCACTCGACGACCGGATTCTGGAAGCTGCGATCGAGGAAGCACTTCAAAGACTGCGGTCTGGCCGAGAGCGGCACCTGGACCGGCGAACCGCGATTGAGCGCGAGCTCTCGCTGATCGAAGCGCGGGAGAAGCATCTGGTCGAGGGCATCGCCCGAGGCGAGCCGATGGATGCTCTCCTTCTCGCCCTGCGCCATGAGGAGAGCCGGAAGAAGACGCTGACCGCAGAGCTTGCCACACTCGTAGAACTGGAGAACGTGGCCTCGCTCGATGCCGAGCGGATCAAGCGAGACCTGCGGTCGCGCGCGGCGGACATCCGCGGGCTCCTCGGCCGCCATCTTCCGCAAACTCGCCAGATCCTGCGGAAGCTCGTCGTGGGTCGTGTGGAGTGCGAGCCTTTTGAGGAAGGTGACCGGCGCGGCTATCGCGTGTCCGGACAGGGCACCTACGCCCGCTTACTGTCCGCGGGTGAATGTGCCACTAGCGTTGGTGGCTCCAACGGGATTCGAACCCGTGTTTCGGCCTTGAGAGGGCCGCGTCCTAGTCCAGGCTAGACGATGGAGCCGACGCGCGCGGCGGCGTGAAGAAGAATGGCTGGGAGAGGAGGATTCGAACCCCCGCTACGTGGTCCAGAGCCACGCGTCCTACCGCTAGACGATCTCCCAGCGCAGGCCAATTGTAACGACGCGTGACGCGCGAGTCAACCGTGGCGTGTCACGCGGCGCGCGAAAAGGAACACTCACATGTCTCGGCGCGGTCGGGGTCGGGGCGCGCCCGGGGAAATCCCGGCGAGGGGTGGGCGAAGGGTTGTGGCCGGCGGGATGCGCGCCGGCCACGGCGCTGGGCGGGTCGCTAGACGCCGGGGGGAGAACCGGCCCGGCGCCATCGATCGGCAGCCGGCGAGCCGGAATTCGCGAGCTGCGTGGACATCTTGATGATCGACCACGACAGCAGCGCCACCGCGCCCAGGGCGATGGCGAGGTACGCCGTGAACGGCGCCCCCGGCGTATGATCGGCCGAAGCGACCGCGGGGCGCGTATTGCCCTGCCGCCCACCACCATCGACCGCTGCCTGCCCGGCGTAGAGGCGGGCCACATCTCCGCCTCTGCTATAATGCCCCACGGCTCGGGACCGAGACCCACGCCGCGACCGACACGACGGCGAGCCGACGTGCCGCGACGCCGAACCCGCCCGGCCCAGGCCGGCTCAGCGAGGGCCACGCCACCATGCACCTGCACGCCACCGACCTCATCATCTACGGGCTGGCCGTGGCCGTCACGATCGCCGCCTATCTCCGCGATCCGGGCGCGCCGCTCCTGGGGCTCCGGACGTCCGCCTGGATCCTCCTCCAGATCCTGCCGCGCCTCGCGGCGGCGCTCGTGCTGACGGGGATGCTCCAGGTCCTGATCTCCCCCGAGTGGATCCAGCGCTGGCTCGGGCGGAGCGCCGGCAGCCGCGGCATCTTCATCGCGTTCGTCGCGGGGATCCTCACCCCCGGCGGCCCGATGGTGAGCTTTCCGATGATGGCCGTCTTCTACCAGTCGGGCGTCTCGCTCTCCGCGCTCGTCACCTACATCACGAGCTGGTCGCTCTTCGGCTTCCAGCGCGTGCTCGCCTGGGAGATGCCGTTCATGGGGCCGCGGTTCGTCGCCGCGCGCGTGCTGCCCACGCTCGCGCTCCCCATCGTGGCGGGGTATCTGGTCCGCCTCATCTACCGCGACTGACGGCGCGCCCATGGCGTTCCAGGACCTCCGCGAGTTCCTCGCGCTCCTCGACAAGCGGGGCCAGCTCCGGCGGATCACCGCGCCGGTCAAGCGCGAGCTCGAGATCACCGAGATCGCCGATCGCGTGGGGAAGGGGCCGGCGGCGGCCAACCACGCCCTCCTCTTCGAGCGGGTCGAAGGGTTCTCCATGCCCGTGCTCATCAACACCTTCGGCTCGGAGGAGCGCATGGCCTGGGCGCTCGGCGTCGAGCGCCTGGACGAGCTGGGCACGCGCGTCGCCGAGCTCCTCGACCTCCGCATGCCGGGCTCGCTCCTGGAGAAGTTCCGCAAGGGGCTCGAGCTCCTCGAGCTGGCGCGGATCGGCCCGAAGCGCGTGACGCGCGCGCCCTGTCAGGAGCTGGTCGAGACGGCGAACCCGTCGGTCGCCGACATCCCCGTGCTCTGGTGCTGGCCGAAGGACGCGGGCTACTACGTCACCTTCCCGCTGGTGATCAGCCGGGACCCCGCGACCGGCATCCGCAACGTGGGGACCTACCGGCTCCAGGTCTACGACGCGCGGACGCTCGGCATGCACTGGCAGACGCACAAGGGCGGCGCCGAGCACGAGCGCGAGGCGCAGCGCCAGGCCCGGGAGCGGGTCCCGGTCGCCATCGCCCTCGGCGGCGATCCCGCGACGATGTACACGGGGACGGCGCCCCTGCCGCCGGCGCTCGACGAGCTGCTGCTGGCCGGCTGGCTCCGCGGTCGCGGCGTCGAGACGGTCCGGTGCCAGACCGTGGACCTCGAGGTGCCCGCGCACGCGGAGATCGTCCTCGAGGGCTACGTGGACCCCACGGAGTCGCGGCTGGAGGGCCCGTTCGGGGACCACACGGGGTATTACTCGCTCGCCCGTCCCTACGCCGTCTTCCACCTGACCGCGCTGACGCGGCGGCGCGAGGCCCTCTACCCGACGATCATCGTGGGCCGCCCGCCGATGGAGGACTACTGGCTCGGCAAGGCGACCGAGCGGCTGTTCCTCCCGATCATCCGGCTGATGCTCCCCGAGATCGTGGACCTGAACATGCCGGCCGAGGGCGTCTTCCACAACCTCGTCATCGTCTCGGTGAAGAAGCGCTATCCCGGCCAGGCGCGGAAGGTCATGTACGGGCTCTGGGGGCTCGGCCTCCTCATGCTCGCCAAGCACGTGGTCGTGGTGGACGAATGGGTGGACGTCCACGACCTCTCCGAGGTCGCCTGGCGCGTCACGAACAACATCGACCCCGCGCGCGACCTCGTCGTCGTGGAAGGGCCGACGGACGACCTCGACCACGCCGCGCTCCGGCACCGCTACGGCGGCAAGCTCGGGATCGACGCGACCGAGAAGCGGCCGCCGCTCGACCCCGTGGAGCAGCCGTGGCCGGAGGAGATCCGGATGAGCGAGGAGGTCCGCCAGCGCGTGGCCCAGCGCTGGCGCGAGTACGGGCTCGGCTGACGGCGCATCGGCCGGCCCCACTCCGGGATCAGGGCGATGTCCAGACGGCCGTCGCCCCCGTTGTTCGGCTCGTTCGCGTCGCTGAGGGGCTCGCCCATGAGGCCGGTCAGCGTCGGCCAGACGAACTGGTGCAGGTCGTTGGCGTAGAGGTTGGCGATGGAACGGCCGCCCGCCACGTCCTTCGGCCACCAGATCTTCACTTTGTCGTTCAGGGTCACGAGAGATTCCCACAGGTCGGACACCGGGCAGCGCTGATCCGGCCGGCAGGGGAACACCGGCTGGGCCGGCCCTGGTGCTGCCGGTCTCCCACGGCCCGCCGCGCCGCCGCCCGCCGCCGGCGGCCCCGGGCTGGCCGCGCGCTGGGCGGCCCTGGCGCGCTGCTTCAGGTCGGCCCAGCTGCCCCGGTGGTACGGCGGCACCAGGAACGGTCCGATCGCCTCCTGCACGCGCGGCGAAAGGCTGCGGTAGACCGCTCGCATCTGGCGTACCACGCGCTTCGTCGCGCCTTCCGAGACGTCGCCACCCGGACCGCGGTACTGGGACGGCAGCCCGGCGTTGCCGAACGCGGCGTAGGCCCGATAGAGCAGCGCCGTGTCCCGGTCGATTTTCCGGTCCGCGAGGGCCTGGTCGATGAGCTGGAAGGCCGTGGCTGGCGCCTCGGCGAGCTCACGCGCGGTGCGGGCAGCGCCCGCGGCGCCGGTGGCCGGCGGCGTCGGGGCGGCGGGCTGCGCGCCGGCGTCCGGCCGTGACGACGGCGTCACGGTACAGAGGAGCGCCAGCAGCCCGAGGATCCCGAGCTTCGGTCTCGCCCCCATGCAGGTTCCCCTCCCGACGCCGCGGAGGGCCCGGACGGTCGCCGGGCCGCCACGGCGGCGCCAGAGATTGGCTATCCGTACCGGGAACTCCGGCTGATTTCAAGCCATCGCCGGGGCCGGCCCTGGCGGCGCGCCACGGCATGGTCTATCCTGGCCCGGACGATGCGGACGCTGCGCCACTTCCTGGACGCCATCAGGGTCGAGCACACGGTCTTCGCGCTCCCCTTCGCCTACCTCGGCATGGTGCTCGCCGCGCGCGGCTGGCCCGGATGGCACGCCTTCCTCTGGATCACCGTCGCCATGGTCGGCGCGCGGACGACGGCGATGGCCGCGAACCGCCTGATCGACCGCCACGTGGACGCCCGGAACCCGCGGACGGCGGACCGGCACCTGCCGCGGGGGCTCCTCACGCCCCGCGCCCTCGCCGTCGCCGCGGCCGCCGCCGCGCTCGTCTTCCTCGTCGCCGCGTGGCAGCTCGGCCCGCTCCCCTTCGCCCTCGCCCCGCTGGCCCTCGTCTTCCTGGTGGGCTACTCGTACACGAAGTACTTCACGTGGGCCTCCCACTGGATCCTCGGCTTCACGGACGGCGCCGCGGCGGCCGGGGCCTGGATCGCGGTCCGCGGGCGGATGGACCCGCCGGCCTGGCTCCTCTGGCTCGCCGTCACGGTGTGGATCGCCGGCTTCGATCTCCTCTACGCCTGCCAGGACGTCGAGTTCGACCGGCGGGAGCGCCTCCACGCGGTCCCCGCGCGCTTCGGGATCCCGGCAGCGCTCCGCCTGGCGCGTGGCTGCCACGCGCTCACGGCCGCCGCGCTCGCCGCGGTCGGCTGGACGCTCGGCCTCGGGCTCGCCTACTGGGCGGGCTGGCTCGTCGTCGTCGGGCTCCTCGCCTACGAGCACTCGCTCGTGTCGGCGGACGACCTCTCGCGTCTCGACGTGGCCTTCTTCAACGTGAATGGCTACATCAGCGTGATCACCTTCGTCGCGGCGCTGGCTGGCCTGTGGTACTGACCGCTCCTCCGCAGCCGCCCGCGGGGAAGGCCGAGCGGGTGCGGGCCATGTTCGCCCGCATCGCCCCGCGCTACGACCTCATGAACGCGCTGATGACGGCGGGGCGGGACCAGGCCTGGCGCCGCGTCGCCGCCCGCCTCGGCGCCCCGGCGCCCGGCGGCCTCGTCCTGGACCTCGCGACGGGGACGGCCGACCTCGCCCTCGCCGTCCTCGGGGAGACCCCGGCCCGCGCGGTGGTCGGCGTGGACTTCGTCGAGGCGATGCTCCACCTGGCGCGGGCGAAGCTCGAGGCGCGCGGCGAGCGTCGGGTGCGCCTCGCCGCGGGGGACGCCCTGGCGCTGCCGTTCCGCGACCGGGCCTTCGCCGGCGTCGTCTCGGCCTTTCTCCTGCGGAACCTCGCCGACCTCCCGGCCGGCCTCGCCGAGATGCGGCGCGTGACGGCGCCCGGCGGCCGGGTCGTCGCGCTCGAGATCACGCAGCCGGCGCTCCCGGTCTGGCGCGACGCCTTCCGGCTCTACTTCCACCGCGTCGTGCCCGCGCTCGGCGGGCTCGTCAGCGGCGACCGCGCGGCCTACACGTACCTCCCGGACTCGGTCGACCGCTTCGTCACTCCCGCCGAGCTCGCGCGCCTCATGGCGGAGGTCGGCCTCGTGGACGTGCGGGTGCGGCGGCTCGGTCTCGGCACGGTCACGATCCACGTCGGGCGGGCCACGTAGGCGCCCGACCCATCCCACACACAGACGGAGGAGGCTCCGGTGCGCGCGAACACGGTGCGAGCGATCTGGGAGCGCGGCGGCACGGTGGTGAACGGGTGGCTCTCGATCCCGAGCGCGTTCTCCGCCGAGGTGATGGCGCACCAGGGGTTCGACTCCCTCACCGTGGACATGCAGCACGGGGTCGTGGACTACCAGACGGCGGTCACGATGCTCCAGGCGATCTCGACGACGCCCACCATCCCGTTCGCCCGCGTCCCCTGGAACGACCCCGCGCTCCTCATGAAGATCCTGGACGCCGGCGTCTACGGCGTGATCTGCCCGATGATCAACACGCGCGAGCAGGCCGAGGCGCTGGTCCGCGCCTGCAAGTACCCGCCGCGCGGCTACCGGAGCTGGGGCCCCGTCCGCGCCTCGATCTACGCCGGCACGGACTACGGCGACCACGCCAACGAGGACCTGGTCGTCATGCCCATGATCGAGACGGCCGAGGCGCTGGAGAACCTCGACGCCATCCTGAGCGTGCCCGGCGTGGACGCGGTCTACGTCGGCCCCTCGGACCTCAGCCTCGCCCTCGGCTGCAAGCCGCGGCTCGACCAGACCGACGCCCCCGTCGTGGAGGCGCAGCAGAAGATCGCGGCGGCCTGCAAGCGGCACGGGGTCGTCGCGGGGATCCACAACAACACCGGCGCCTACGCGCTCCGGATGATGGCCGAGGGCTACCGCTTCCTCACCCTCGCGAGCGACAGCCGCTTCCTCGCCGCGAAGGCGGGCGAAGAGGTCGCGAGCGTGAAGAAGACCGTCGCGGCGGGGAAGCTCCCGGCCTACTGAGCCTCGCTGACCGGCGGCGCAGCGGCGAGGTGCGTCAGGCGCCGCCGTCGCCGAAGAGGAGCGCGCGGACCGCGTCGGGCGAGCCCACGAGCGCGGCCAGCCGGTCGAGCGAGGCATCCACGGCCGCGGCGAACGCCTCGGCCCCGCCGAAGCGGGCGAGCGTCTCCGGCGGCACGAACTTCACGAGGATCGCCGAGATGCCGGGCGGCAGCCCCGCGAAGTGGACGGTCAGCACGCCGTGGTCGCGGAGAAGCAGCATGGCGAGCGCGGCCGTCGCCTCGATCGGCACGAGGGGCGAGGTCCGCACCCCTGCCCGCTCGCACGCCAGCTCGAGCACGTCCTCGCCCAGGAGCTGCGCCGTGACCGGCGTCTCGGTGAGCCGCCGGCCGAGCCGCGCCCGCAGGGCCGCCGCGACCGTCGTCGTCGTCGCGACGAGCTGGCGGACGCGCGTCGGGTCGTAGCGCTCGAGCGAGCGGACCGCGGCGGGGTAGAAGAGGGGCCGCGCGTCGAGACCGAGCTCCACCGCGCGGGCGCGGATCTCCCCCACCAGCGCCCGCTCCCCCGCGAGGAGCCCGAGCCGCGGCCCGGCCGTCCCGTACTTGTCGAGCCCGGTCACCCCCACGTCCACGCCCAGCTCGAGCATCCGCGGCTGGCCGAAGACGGCCGGCCCGACGCGCGCCCCGCCCGCGTCGTCCGCGTAGAGGCGGGCGCCGCGCGCGCGGGCCAGCGCCACGACGCGCGCGAGCGCCTCGGCCGGGAGCATCTCGTAGGTGACGGCCAGGCGCGTCAGCACGACGAGCGCGACGCGCTCGGCCTCCTCGAGCGCGGCGGCGAAGGCATCGACCCCGGCCGTGTCCACGAAGCGCGCGCCGGCCAGCGCGGCGGCGCGGACGACCGTCGGGTGGCTGTAGCTCGCCGAGACGCCGAGCACGGTGTCCCCGGGCCGGACCAGCACGAGGTGGGTGGCGACGCTCGCCGCCGTCGTCCGGTTCGTCAGGAGGACGTCGTGGCGCGCGGGCGTCCCGCCGAAGTGCTCGAGCGCCAGCGACGTCAGCCGCTCGCCGTAGAGCGCCGGCGCCAGCTCGTCGTCGAGGAACGGCGCGTCGCTCGGCTCGACGTGGAGGCCGCGCTCGAGCCCGGTGAAGTTGTGGACGCTCTCGGGCCCGTCCTTCCGGATGCGCGCCTCGAGGAGCCGCCAGGCGTGGCGGAGCTTCGCCAGGTCGTCCTGGGTGTTGCGGACGATCGTGCCGCGGGCGTAGGGGAGCCCGGGGGCGAGCGGGTGGCCGAAGCGGTCGCGCGCCGGTGCGGTCATGCGCGCACCTTGCCACGCGCCCCCCGACGCTGTCAACGCGCCCGGCTCCCGCTCCCGCCGCGGCTCCGCGGTCCGGACGCCGTCGGTAAACCGCGCGTCGTCCGTTCGCCCAACCGCAACGTCACAGGGTTCCACTCCGAGCGCCGGCTTTGCCGGCGCAATCGGTCCGAGGGGGAGGCATCGGAGGGGGCCGTCGAGGCCCCTTCCGACGAGCACTCCGAGCGCCGGCTCCGCCGGCGCAACGATCCGGGGGGGGAATCCGGGGGGGTCTTCCGAGACCCCCCCCGGAGAATCAGGCCTCCAGCCAGGTGCGCTTGAAGGCGATCCGGCGGCCCGTGTAGGACTGGAAGTAGCCCTTCACCTCGTTCCGCACCGCCTCGATGTTGTTCCCGGTGTACCAGATGAGCTGGGGCGCCTCGTCGAGCAGGATCTGCTGGGCCTGGAAGTAGAGCCGCTTCCGCTCCTCCCGGTCGGTCGAGGCCATGGCCTTCTCCAGCAGCGCGTCGAGGTCCGCGTTCTTGAAGTCCTGGTTGGAGGGCGACTTCGAGTGCCACCAGTTGTAGAGGTAGTGGTGGGGGTCGGGATAGAAGGTCCACGCCGTGACCTTCATGTCGTAGTCCATCGGCCGCTGCGTGAAGGTCTCCTTGATGAACTGGCCCCACTCGAGCTGGATGATCTTCGCGTTGACGCCGATCCGCTTGAGCTGGCTCTGGAGGACGATGGAGGCGTTGACGAACTCCGGGTACTGCGGCGAGGCCTTGATGGTCGTCTCGAACCCGTTCGGGTATCCCGCCTCGGCGAGGAGCTGCTTGGCCCGCGCGACGTCCGGCCGGTACGGGAGCCGGTCCACCGGGATCCACCAGTCCGTGTGGCCGGTGGGGACGGGGCCCGAGAGCGAGCCCTCGCCGAAGACCGCCTTCTGGAGCACCTCCTGGCGATCGACGGCGAGCGACAGGGCCTGGCGGACGCGCTTGTCGCTGAACGGCTTGCGCGAGGAGTTCATGACGTGGATCACGAGCCAGGCCTTCGGGCTGCGCAGCACGGTCACGTTCCGATCGTCCTTGAGCCGCGCGGCGCCCTCGCCCGTGAGGTAGGCGTAGTGGACCTGGCCGGCCCGGAGCGCCGCGATCCGGGCGTCCTCCTCCACCATGACCTTGAAGGTCATCTCGTTGACGTGGGGGCGTCCCTTTTCCCAGTATTTCTCGTTCCGCGTGTAGTGGACGTGGTCGTAGGGCACGAAGCGCGAGAGCTTGAAGGGTCCCGTCCCGACCGCGCGGGCCCCCAGGTCCTTCCGCTCCGCGGCGAGCGCCCGCGGGATGATCGCGGAGCCCCGGAGGGCGGCGAACGAGGCCAGCAGCGGGCCGAAGGGGTTCTTCAGCGTCATCCGGACCGTGTGGCGGTCCACCGCCTTCACCTGGTCGATCGCCACGTACCAGCCCTTGTACGGCGCGGCCGTCGCCGGGTCCGACATCCGCTCCCACCACGCGACGACGTCCTCCGCGGTGAACTCCGAGCCGTCGTGCCAGCTCACGCCCTTCCGCAGGCTGAAGAGGTAGGTGACCGGGTCGGGCGTCTTCCAGGACTCGGCGAGGGCGGGCAGCACGTTCATCCGGTCGTCGTACTGGGTCAGGCTCTCGACGATGTGCTCGACCCCCTGGACCGACGAGTAGTTCGAGGTCTTGTGGTTGTCGAGGCTGATCGGGTCGAGCTCCTGGGCCACCACGAGGTGACCGCCGGCGCGGGGCGTCCCCTGGGCGACGGCGGGGCGACGGGCGGCGAGCACGACCGCGCCCGTCGCGCCGAGGGCGAGCAGTTGCCGGCGGGTGAGCCCCCGCGCCTGCTCGTTGACCGACTGCCGGAGCTTCGCGTCCATGGCCGACCTCCCGAGTGACGCCGGGCTAGGGCCGGAGGCGCGGGTCCAGGACGTCCCGCAGCCCGTCGCCCAGCAGGTTGAAGCCGAGGACCAGCAGCATGACGGCCGCGCCCGGGAAGATGGCGACCCAGGGCGCCAGCTCCATGTACTTCCGCCCCGTCCCCAGCATCGTCCCCCACGAGGGGTCCGGGGGCTGGATGCCGAGGCCGAGGAAGGAGAGCGTCGCCTCCGCCAGGATGGCGGTGGAGAGGGCGAGCGTCGTCTGGACGATGAGCGGCGCGGCGACGTTCGGCAGGACGTGGAGCCCGATGACGCGGGCGGCCCCCGCCCCCGACGCGCGCGCGGCCTCGACGTACTCGCGGCCGGCCACCACCAGGACGGGACCGCGCGCGATCCGGGCGAAGGTCGGCAGGTAGACGAGCCCGATGGCGATCATGGCGTGGTTCAGCCCCGGGCCGAGGACCCCCGTGAGCGTGATCGCCAGGATGATCGGCGGGATGGAGAACATGACGTCCACCAGCCGCATCAGCAGGATGTCGAGCCGGCCGCCGACGTAGCCGCACGCCAGGCCCATGGTCGCGCCGCCCGCGACGGCGATGCCGACGGAGACCACGCCGACCCAGAGCGAGATCCGCGCGCCGTAGACGATGCGCGAGAGGATGTCGCGGCCGAACTCGTCCGTCCCCATGGGATACGCCCGCTGCGGCGGCGTGAGGCGCCGGGCGATCTGGTCGTCCGGGGCGTAGGGCGCCAGCGCGGGGGCGAGCGCCGCGAGGGCGAGGAAGCCCCCCACGACCAGCGCGCCGGCGACGCTGAGCGGGCTTCGCCGGACCGCGCCGACGTTGAGCCGCCAGGTCGACCCGCCTCTCAGGGCGCGGGCGGGGAGCGCCGCCGGCGGGGCCCGCTCGGTG
The DNA here is from genome assembly GCA_044866005.1 of Candidatus Rokuibacteriota bacterium. Taxonomy (GTDB): domain Bacteria; phylum Methylomirabilota; class Methylomirabilia; order Rokubacteriales; family DASRDR01; genus JBIOTN01. The sequence goes on from JBIOTN010000242.1 coordinate 13,833, forward strand.
CCCGCGACCTCGGCCATCTCAGTCGCCGCCGTAGCGGACGCGGGGGTCGAGCGCGCCGTAGAGGAGGTCCACCGCGAGGTTCACGAGGATGAAGAAGAGGGCGACGAAGACCACCGTGCCCTGCACCACCGGATAGTCACGCTGGTAGATGGCGTTGAGCAGCATGAAGCCCAGTCCCGGCAGCCCGAAGATCTGCTCCACGACGACCGAGCCGCCGAGGAGGTACCCGAACTGCACGCCGACGATCGTGACGACCGGAATGAGGGCGTTCTTGAGCGCGTGGCGCAGGACGATCGCCCACTCCGTGGCGCCCTTGGCCCGCGCCGTCTGGATGTAGTCCTGCCCGAGCACCTCGAGCATCGAGGAGCGCGTCATCCGCATCACGACGGCCACGAGCGACAGCCCGAGGGCCAGGGTGGGGAAGGCCATCTGCCTGAGGTTCTGCGCCGGGTCCTCCCAGAACGGCACGTACACGACGGGGGGCAGCCAGTGGAGGAACGACGCGCCGGCGAGGATGAGGAGGGCCGCCAGCCAGAAGACCGGCATGGAGAGCCCGACGAGGCCGAACAGCCGCGCCGCCGAGTCCACGAACCGGTTCCGGAAGATCGCGGAGAGGAGGCCGAGCGGGACCGCGAGCAGCAGCGAGAAGAGGACGGCGAGGAGCGCCAGCTCCACGGTCACCGGCAGCCGCTGAGCGAGGGCGTCGCGCACGGGCTGGCTCGTCCGGAGCGACACGCCGAGGTCGAGACGCGCGAGGTCGCCGAGCCAGCGGAGGTACTGGACGTGCACGGGCGCGTCGAGTCCGAGCAGGCGGCGGAGCGTCGCCCGGGCCTCGCCGCCCAGCGTCCCTTCCAGGCCCATGAGCTGGTCGATCACGTCGCCCGGGAGCAGGCGCATCAGGACGAAGATGAGGAGCGTGGACCCGAGGAACATCGGGCCGATGAGGGCGAGGCGCTTCGCGAGGTAGAGGCGCATGGAGCCGGCCCCCGGGCGTGGCGCCAGCGTTGCCCAGAATCGCGGTGACTGTCAAGCCGTCCGCCCGGTTGGCGCGGTGGGCGCGGCGGGCGCGGGACCGCGCGCCGTCAGCCCGGGCCGGGCCGGCCGCGGGCCGGGCGGCGGTCCGCGTAGAGCCGACGGCTCCGCGCGATGATGGCGCGCGCCTCGGCCGGGCCGACGATCCGCTCGACCTCCACCCGCCTGGTCTCGAGCGCCTTGTAGTCCTCGAAGAAGCGCCTGACGAGCCGGAGCCGGTGCTCGGGCAGCTCCGCCACGTCGCGGTAGTCGCGGTACTCGGGATCGTCGGCGTGGACGGCGACGATCTTGTCGTCCTCGCGGGCCTGGTCGATCATCTGCATCGCGCCGATGGGCCGCGCCCGCACGAGGCAGAGCGGGACGACGGCGGCCTGGCCGAGCACCAGCACGTCGAGCGGATCGTCGTCGTCGCAGAGCGTCCGGGGCAGGAAGCCGTAGTTCGCCGGGTAGTGGACGGCGCTCATGAGCACCCGATCGACCCGGAGGAGCCCCGTCGCCTTGTCGAGCTCGTACTTGACGGTCGAGCCGGCCGGGATCTCCACGACGCAGGTGACGAGGTCAGGGTCGTCCGCCCCGGGGTCGAGGTCGTGCCACGGGTGCATACCTGCTTGTACCACAGGTCCCGGGCGCCGGCGGCGGCGTCCCCGGGGGGCCGCCGGGCCGCCGGCCTCTCGCCAAGTCCGCGCCCCGGCGCGCTTCTTCACGCGCGGCCGAAAACTTGACAACGGCGGCGCCTCTGCCATTTACTCCTGTCCCAGGGAACGACCGACCCCGTCCCGGACAGGGGTCGCGAAAGGAGGTGACGCCTGGTGTCCTACCTCCCGTGGGTGAGCTTCATCCTGGGGCTGTGGCTCATGATCGCCCCCTACGCGCTCAAGTACGCCACGAGCTTCTGGGCGCTCTGGAACAGCATGGTGATCGGCGGTCTCATCGCCGTCGTGGGGCTCCTGACCGTACGCCACGAGGTTCGTCAGGGCCGCACGTAAGGCGAAAGGCCGGCCCGGCGCCCGCGTCGGGGCTCGGCTCCGACGCCCCGGTGTGTGCGGATCAGGGGACCGACCGGTCCCCTTTTCCGTTTCTCGCGGCCGCGAGCGGCGCATCCCGCACGCCGCACGCGCGCGTCCCGCCCGGGCTTCCCGCCGATGCCCGGGCCGCGCCGCCGTCCCGCCTCGCGAGTCGTCCCGCCTGCGCGTTTCCTGGGCACGTGCCCATCGGCTAGGCAACCCGCCCCGTCAGCTCACGCCGCCGTGCTCGCCGCGATCGCGGCGGGCCGCGGAGTTTCGGCGCATGGACCGCGCCGTCGGCCGTGGCACTTCGGTTGCACCCGCCCGGGGCACCACTGCCCTGCGGGGAGGAGGGACGATGAAGAAGATCGAGGCGATCATCAAGCCCTTCAAGCTCGACGAGGTCAAGGACACCCTGACCGACATGGGCGTGATCGGGATGACCGTGTCGGAGGTGCGGGGGTTCGGGCGCCAGAAGGGGCACACCGAGCTCTACCGCGGGTCGGAGTACACCATCGACTTTCTCCCGAAGATCAGGGTGGAGCTGGTCGTGCCCGACGCGCTCGTCGGCAAGGTCGTGGACGCGATCACGGCCTCGGCCCGGACCGGCTCCATCGGGGACGGCAAGGTCTTCGTCCTGCCCGTCGAGACCGCGGTCCGGATCCGGACCGGGGAGCGCGACGAGGCGGCACTCTGAAGGGGTGTCTTCGCGCGAGCCCGCGCTCGCGAGCTCTGGACTCGAAGGAGGGGCAATGGTGACCGCACGACGCTTTCCGGCATGGCTGCTGGCCCTGCTCCTGGCTCTGCCGCTCGTCCTCGCCGCCACGGCGGCCGTCGCGCAGCAGGCTGCGCCGGCCCCGGCGGCACCCCCCGCCCCGGCGACGCCCGCGCCCACCCCGGCCCCCAAGATCGACGCGGGCGACACCGCCTGGGTCCTGACCTCGTCCGCGCTCGTCCTCATGATGACCGCGCCGGGGCTCGCGCTCTTCTACGGCGGCATGGTCCGGCGGAAGAACGTGCTCGCGACCCTGATGCAGTCGTTCGTCCTGATGGCCCTGGTCTCGGTCCAGTGGGTCCTCTTCGGCTACAGCCTGGCCTTCGGGCCGGACGTCGGCCACATCGTCGGCAGCCTCCGCTGGATCGGGCTGAGCGGCGTCGGGCTCGAGCCGAATGCGGACTACTCGGCCACCGTGCCGCACCAGGCGTTCATGGTCTTCCAGCTCATGTTCGCGATCATCACGCCCGCCTTGATCACCGGCACGTTCGCGGAGCGGATGCGCTTCTCGGCCTTCCTCCTCTTCTCGCTCCTGTGGGCCACGCTGATCTACGACCCGCTCGCTCACTGGGTGTGGGGCGTCGGCGGGTGGATCCGGGGACTCGGCGCCCTCGACTTCGCCGGGGGCACGGTCGTCCACATCTCCTCGGGCGTCTCCGCGCTCGCCGCCGCGATCGTGATCGGCCGGCGGAAGGGCTACGGCCGCGAGCCGATGCCGCCCCACAACCTGCCCTTCACCGTCGTCGGGTCGGCGATGCTCTGGGTGGGCTGGTTCGGCTTCAACGCGGGGAGCGCGCTCGGCGCGGGCGGCCTCGCGGTCAGCGCCTTCGTCGCGACGAACACGGCGGCGGCCTCCGCCACGCTCGCGTGGATGTTCGCCGAGTGGGCGACCCGCGGGAAGCCGACCGTTCTCGGCGCGGCGTCCGGCGCGGTCGCGGGGCTCGTCGCCATCACGCCGGCCGCGGGCTTCGTCGGGCCGGTTTCCTCGATCCTGATCGGCATCGGCGGCGGGGTGCTCTGCTTCGCGGCCTGCAACCTGAAGTCGAAGCTCGGGTACGACGACAGCCTCGACGTCGTCGGCGTCCACGGCATCGGCGGGACGTGGGGCGCGATCGCGACCGGCCTCTTCGCCTCCAAGGCGATCAACGACGCCGGCGCCGACGGGCTCTTCTTCGGAAATCCGGGCCTTGTCGTCTCGCAGCTCGCGGCCGTGGTGGCCACGTGGGTGTTCGCCTTCGCGGGCTCCTTCGTCCTCCTCAAGGTCGTCGACGCCCTGGTCGGGCTCCGGGTCAACGAGGACGAGGAGTTCGCCGGGCTCGACCTCTCGCAGCACTCGGAGAACGCGTACGCCTTCGAGGGCGGATACGGCGGCGTGGGGTCACACGCCGAGCCGCCCGTCCGGCGGGAGCCCGCGTCGGCTTTTTCCCCGAGCCGCCCGTAAGGCGTCGCGCACCGCTCGACTCTGCAGGCCGCCGGAGGCGAGCCTCCGGCGGCCTGAGCCGCCCCCCCCGGGGGCGCGCCACCGTACACCAGGGAGAAACGCCATGGCGGGAGTCCCAGGACCAGCGGGAGCGACGTCCACCGGACAGGGTGAGACCACCACTCTCAGGACTACGGCGCTGCCTTCCGGGGGCGTTCCGCGGGCCAGGAAAGGCTGGTGCCAGCCGGGAAGATTCCGTCGACCGGATTCGTCGTCGGCCGGCGTGACACAGTGGCCCCCTGGTATCCCTCTTGCTTGACTGGCTAGCCCGCGCGGTGCGCGATGGAAAATTGCCTTTCCGCCCGGGCAAACCCGTGTGTCAAACTGAGGGGCTTGCAGCGGACCTGGGGTCATAGCTGAACCGCCGAGTTCAGCGGGAGGGACTGAGCAATGCGCCCGACGTGGATCATGGCATCCGTCCTCTTGGCCGGCCTCGTGGTAGGTGTTGCGGTCGGACCGGTGTCGGCCGCCCCGCCCGAGGGCTTCATCGTCGTCTTGAGCGACGACACTCCCAACGTCCCGGCCGTGGCCAGCGAGCACGCCCGGAACTTCGGCGTGGGCCTCAGGTACGTCTACAGCCACGCGCTCAAGGGGTATGCTGCGGTCATCCCGCCCGAGCGTCTGGCGGACGTCCAGAACGATCCCCGAGTGCTCTTCGTCTCCGCGGACCAGCCCGTCTGGGCCTTCGCGCAGAGCCTCCCGACCGGCGTCGACCGGATCGATGGTGAGCTGAGCTCGAAGTTCGCGTCAGGCGTCTCGGGCTTCGCCGTGGCCGTGATCGACACCGGAAGCGGTCCG
>JBIOTN010000243.1:0-2997 GCA_044866005.1 Candidatus Rokuibacteriota bacterium
CCGCCTCGGAGATCAGGCGCTCGAGCGACCGCCGGCCGCCGGCGGCGTCGAGCAGCGGCGCGACCTCGCGCCCGAGCGCTTCCGCGGCGCCCCGTCGTCGCCACGGGAACGCGACCACCGACTGGTCGCGCTCGGGTCCGGGCCGGCTGCGAACCGCGAGCCGAACGCCCGACGCCGTCGCGAGCCTCCACGTCAGGCGCGCGGCCATCCGCGCGATCGCTCGGCGCCGCTGGTCCGAGCCCGGCCGGCCCGGTCTCCCTCCCGAGCCGACGCGTTCGGTCGCGGTCTGCACGCGATCCTCCGGCGCCTCGAGCCAACCGGCGACGCCGAGCGTGAGCTTGACCGCCGGTCGCGGGAAGTACAGGTTCGGGCCGTCCAGCACCCGGAGCTCGACGAGCTCGGCGCGAGGGGTCGCCACGCGCGCGAGCGTACCGTTACGTCTCGCCGCCCGCGTGGTACGACCAGAGCTCGGGCACTCGCCAGGCGAGGAGCGCGGCGCCGGCGACGCAGAGCAGGCCACCGGACACGACCGAGATCGCCGGCGTGAAGGCCGCGGCGACCAGACCCGCCTCGAGATCGCCGAGCCGCGGGCCGCCGGTCACGACCAGGATGTGGATCCCCGACAGCCGGCCGCGGAGCCGATCCGGCGCGGAGAGCTGCAGGATCGTGGAACGGAAGATCGCGCTGATGACGTCGGCCCAGCCGGCCGCCGCCAGCATCGCCAGCCCGAGCCACAGCCAGGTGCCCGACCAGCCGAAGGCGGCGATCGCGGCGCCCCATGTCGCCACCGACACGATCACCGCGAGCCCCTGCCGGCGGATCCGTCCCGTCCACCCGCTGGTCAAGGCGCCGATCAGCGCTCCGATCGCGGGGGCGGCGAACAGGAGACCGAGCGCCTCCGGGGATCGATGGAACTGGTCCACGACGAGGAAGGGGAACAGCGCGCGGGGCAGGCCGAAGATCATGGCGATCAGGTCGATCACGAAGGTCGACATGATCAGGCGATGCCGACGGGCGAAGTCGAACCCCTCGCTGATCGCGCGGAGCCCCGCGTTCGCGCGGTCGCCTTCGCTCGGCGGCATCGGGTGCAACAGCGCGGCCGCGAGGAACATGCACCCGATCGACACCAGGTCGACCGTGTAGGCGACTGTCACCCCGGCCCGGACGACTACGACGCCCGCCACGGCCGGCCCGAAGAGCCCTGCGGTGTTCCACACGACCTGGTTGAGCGCCTGGGCCGCGGGGACGAGGGGTGGACCGACGAGCCGCGGGGTCATCGCCGAGCGGGTGGGACCGTCGATCGCGCTGCCCGCGGCGAGGACCGCGAGCCCGGAGTAGACCAGCCACAGGGGCGGGTCGCCGGCGAGCGCGCCGGCGACCAGGATCGTCGACCCCGCCCCCAGCACGACCTGGGCCGACATCAACAGACGCCGCCGGTCCAGCGCGTCGAGCACCGCGCCGCCGGCGAGCGAGCCGGCGACGAGCCCGACCACCCACGCGAGGCCCGTCGAGCCGACGGCCGCCTCGGAGCCCGTGAGGTCCTTCACCTGCACCAGCACCGCGACGAGCGTGAATTGGCTCCCGGCCGACGTGATCAGGAGCCCGAACCACACGAGCCGGAAGTCGCGCGAGGTCCGCAGCGGCGTCAGATCGATCGCCAGCCGGCGGAGCCGCGTCCGCGCTCCGCCGGCCGGCCTCATCCGACGGTGACGGCCACGGCCTCCTCGAGGAGGCCGAGGCCCTCCTCCAGCAGACCGTCCTCGATCGTGATCGGGGGGAGGAGCCGCACCACGTTCCCGTAGGTCCCCGCAGTCAACACGATGACGCCGCGCTCCAGGGCCGCTCGGGCGATCGCCCCCATCGCCTCTGCGGCGAGCGGCTCCTTCGTGGCCCTGTCCGCCACCAACTCCATCGCCCGCATGGCCCCGCGACCGCGGACGTCCCCGATCGCGTCGAACCGTCCCTGCATGGCGGTGAGCCGCGCCTCGATCGTTCCTCCGATCGCCCGGGAACGCTCCAGGAGCCCGTCGGCTTCGATGAGGTCGAGCACCGCGAGGGCCGCGGCGGCAGCCACGGGGTTCCCGCCGTAGGTGCCGCCGAGACCGCCGACGTGGACGCTGTCCATGAGCTCGGCCCGGCCGGTCACGGCGGAGATCGGGAGACCGCCGCCCAGGGATTTCGCGCTGATCACGATGTCGGGGACCACGCCCTCGTCCTCGATCGCGAACCACCGCCCCGCTCGTCCCATCCCGGACTGGATCTCGTCCGCGATGAACACGATCCCGTGGGCCGCCGCGAACTCGGCCAGGCCCGAGATGAAGCCGGGGGCCGGCACGATGAACCCGCCCTCGCCCTGGATCGGTTCGATCAGGATGGCGGCGATGGACTCCTCGCCGATGTGCTTGTGCATCTCGTCGATCGCGTAGGCCAGGCACGACTCGGCACACGCGTCATACGTCCCGCCCGTGGGGCACCGGTAGGGGTACGCCAGCGGCAACCGGTAGACCTCCGGGGCGAAGGGACCCATGCCCTGCTTGTACGGCATCACCTTGGCCGTGAGGGACATCGCCATGAGGGTGCGTCCGTGGAAGGCGTGATCGAACACGACGATCCCGGAGCGACGCGTGTGCTTCCGGGCGATCTTGACCGCGTTCTCGACGCCCTCGGCTCCGGAGTTGGCGAACATCGTCTTCTTGGGGTGGTCGCCGGGCGCGAGCGCGTTCAACCGCTCGGCCAGCTCGATGTAGGGCTCGTTGGCCGTCACGTGGAAGCACGTGTGGGTGTCCAGCTCGAGCTGGCGCTGGGCGGCGGCCACGACCCGCGGGTCCGAGTGCCCCACGTTCAGGACCGCGATCCCGGTGGCGAAGTCGATCAGCCGGTTGCCGTCGACGTCCTCCACGATCGCGCCGGACGCCCGGGCCGTCACGAGCGGGTGGAGGTTCGCGACGCCGAGCGGGATCCCGACGGCGAGCCAGAGCACGGCGGCCCCGAGCCCGA
>JBIOTN010000244.1:0-13321 GCA_044866005.1 Candidatus Rokuibacteriota bacterium
AGATCCTGCCCGGCTAGCCGGCGATCAGGCTGGTCAGCCACATGACGCCGACGCCGGCGCAGAACCCGCCGGCGACGTACCCCGAGGCGAGCCCACCGGGCGCGCGGCGCGCCGCCTCACGCCCGACCTCGATCGCCTCGTCCGCATCCTGCACCTTGGTGAGCAGGAGCGCGACCCGGGCGGCGCCGGTGGCCTTCCCCCGCGGACTGCCCGTGTCCTCTTCGTCGAAGATCCGGTCGACCGCGTAGAGGAGGAGGTTCCGGGCCGCGGCGGCGCGCGCCTCGAAGGCCTCGCGCCCGTGCCGGCGGAGGAAGGTGTCGGGGTCGTGGCCGGCGGCGAGCGTGGCCACCTTGAGGCGCAGCCCGCTCCGGGCGAAGGTCTCGCGCTTCCGCTCGAGCGCCCACCAGTGCGGGTCGGCCGACTGATCGAGCAGCTCCTCGGCCCGCCGTGCGGCCTCGGCCCCCGCGCGGTCGGCATCGAAGAAGAGGACGACCTGGTCCGCATACCGCCGGAGCAGCCCGAGGTGATGCGGCGTCAGGGCGGTCCCCAGTACGGCCACGGTCTCGGTGAGCTCGTGCTGGTGCGCCATGAGGCAGTCGATGTAGCCCTCGACCAGGAACGCCCGCCGGGAGGCGGCCATGCGCTCGCGGGCCTGGTGGAGCGCGTAGAGGGTCTGCCCCTTCTGATAGAGGGGGGTCTCGGGCGAGTTCAGGTACTTGGGCTCCTCGCCCGCCAGGGCGCGCCCGCCGAAGGCGATGGTGCGACCCTGGCTGTCGGCGATCGGGAAGATGAGGCGGCCGCGGAAGCGGTCGTAGTACCCGGTCCCCGTCTGGCGTGGCAGGACGAGCCCCGCGCCGACCAGCGTGTCGACGGAGAACCCCTCGCGCCGCGCCGCCGAGAGCAGGTGGTCCCAGCCCTCGGGCGCGTAGCCGAGCCGGAAGCGCCGCGCCACCGGCTCCGCGATCCCACGCTCGCCGAGGTACCGGCGCGCGCGCTCGGCGTCCTCCCGATCCCAGAGCCAGCCTTCGTAGGACCGCGCCGCCCAGTCCAAGAGCCGGTACAGCGCCTCTCGCGCGCCGGGCTCCTCGCGCGCCCCCGTGTCGGCGCGCGTGGGGAGCGGGACCCCGGTGCGCTCCGCGAGGACCCGCACGGCCTCCGGGAAGTCGAGGCGATCGTGGCGCTTGAGGAACTCGAAAGCGTCGCCGCCGGCGTGGCAGCCGAAGCAGTGGAAGATGCCGAGCTTGGGGTTGACGGTGAAGGAGGGGGTCTTCTCCTGGTGGAAGGGGCAGAGGCCTTTCCAGCGCTCGCCGGCCCGCTTGAGCGGCACGTAGGCTGAGACGAGGTCGACGAGGTCGACGCGGGCCCGGATCTGGTCGAGGACGTCGTCGGGGACGATCACGGGTTCGCCTCCGTCTCGACGAGCTCCACCACCGTGGCGCCGGCGCCGCCTTCAGCCGGCGCCCCCGGCCGGAAGGCGCTCACGAGCGGGTGCGCGCGCAGGCACGCCTCGACCGCGCGCTTGAGGGCGCCGGTGCCCTTGCCGTGCACCACGCGGACCGTGGGATGCCCGGCGAGGGCCGCGTCGTCGAGGAACTTTTCGACCGCCGCGCGGGCTTCGTCCGTGGTCCAGCCGAGGAGGTGGAGCTCCCGCGGCACGGCGCGGCGGGAGGGGACGGAGACCGCCGGGGCCGGCCCGGGCCCGCCGCCCGGCGCGGGCGCCGTCTCGAGCTGGCTCGGCGAGACGCGAAGCGTCAGGCTGCCCGCCTGGACCGTGACGAGACCGGCCTCTTCGCCGACCACGCGGCCGCGCAGGCCGAGGCCGCGGAGCCGGACCTCGCCCTGCCGGGGCGTCGGGTCCTCCGCCGGCGGCGCCGGGAGCTCCGCCTCGGCCGCGCGCAGCCGGCGATAGGCCTCCTGCGCCCGGCGGCGGGTCGTCTCTTCCGCCTTCAGGCGGTCGAGCTCCTGGCCGACCCGGCGGCGGGCGTCGGCGAGAAGGGCGCGCGCCTCGGCGTGCGCCTCGCGACGGACCCGCGCGGCTTCCCCCTCCGCCCGGGCCAGCGCGCCCTCGACGCGCGCCAGCCCGGCGGCGGCGGCGGCCTCCCGCCGCGCCGCCTCGGCGAGGCGCGCCGCGGCCTCCCGCTCGCGCGCCGTGAGCGCGGCGAGCAGCGTCTCGAGCCGGCGGCTCTCCTCCGAGAGGTGCGCGCGGGCGCGCCCGATCACGTCGGCCGGCAGCCCGAGCCGCTCCCCGATGGTCAGGGCGTAGCTCGGGCCCGGGTGGCCATACTCGAGGCGGAAGGTCGGCTCGAGCCGCTCGGCGTCGAAGGCGACCGTGGCGTTCTCCATCCGGGGCTCGAGCTCGGCGAAGACCTTGAGCGGCGCGAGGTGCGTCGTCGCGATGACCCGGACACCCCGGGCGAGCAAGGCCTCGAGGAGCGAGGCGCCGAGCGCCGCGCCCTCGGCGGGGTCCGTGCCCGCGCCGAGCTCGTCGAGCAGCACGAGCGAGCGGTCCGTCGCCGTGGCGAGGATCCCACGCATCTGGGCGATGAAGGAGGAGAACGTGGAGAGGTTCTGGGCGAGGCTCTGCTCGTCGCCGATCACGGCGTAGACCTGGTCGAAGACGGGGAGCCGGCTTCCGGGCGCCGCGGGGACGTGACAGCCGGCCTGCGCCATGAGCGCGAGCAGCCCGCACGTCTCGAGCGCCACCGTCTTGCCGCCGGCGTTCGGGCCGGTGACCAGGAGGCCGGGGCGGGTCGCGGGGAGACGGAGGTCCACGGGCACGACGGCAGCCCCGCCCGCCCACGCCTGGGCGACGAGCAGCGGATGCCGCGCGTCGAGGAGCTCGAGGTCGCCGCCCTCCCGCATCTCGGGCTCGCTCGCGGCGAGCCGCTCGCCCAGCGCCGCCCGCGCGAAGGCGAGGTCCAGGGCCCCGAGCCCGTCCACGAGGGCCTCGAGCTCGCCCAGGTGGGCGCGGACGCGGCGCGTGAGCTCCTCCAGCAGCCGCGCCTCCTCGTCCCGCTCCTCCAGCAAGCGCTGGGTGAGCTGGTTGTTCAGGTCGATCACCTCGTCGGGCTCCACGAAGAGCGTCGCGCCGCTGGCGGAGCGATCGTGCACGATGCCCCGGACGGCCCGCCGGGCGTCGCCGCGCACGGGCAGGACGTAGCGCCCGTGCCGGACCGTGACGTACCGCTCCTGGAGGGCCGGCGCGACCGACGGGCTGTCGAGCAGCGCCTCGAGGCGGGCCTGCAGCTCGCCGCGGAGCGCCTGGATCTGGCGGCGCGCCGTCCGGAGCGCGGGGCTGGCGCGGTCGAGGAGTCGGCCCTCGGCGTCGAGGGCGTGCTCGAGCGCCGCGCGGAGCTCGCCCACCGTCGGCAGCGACCGGCAACGGCTGGCCACGTCGCCCGCCGTGCCCGCGATCTCGCGGCCATAGGCGACGAGCCGGCCGGCTGCCGCGAGGAGATGGCCGAGCGCGACGAGACCGGGCCCGTCCAGCCCCGCCCCGTCCGGGGCCGCGCGCTCGAGCAGCGGGCGGACGTCCGTCACGCCCTGCCACGGCGGCTCGCCCTGGCGCGTGAGCGCGGCGCGCGCTTCGCGTGTCTCACGCAGGGCGCCCTGGATCGCCGCCTGCTCGCGGCTTGGGATGAGCGCGAATACACGAGCGCGGCCCAAGGGAGTGGCCGCGAACCGGGCAAGGAGCTTCAGGAAGGCCGTCCAGCCGAGGACGTCGCTGGGCGTCAACTCCACCTCGACGGAGGCGAACTCAGTCCGAGTACCGCTCCCGCCGCTTGGCCTTCTTGCGCGCCGCCAGCGCCTTACGCTTCCTGCGAACGCTGGGCTTCTCGTAGTGCTGCCGCTTCTTGAGCTCCGAGAGAAGCCCGGCCTTCTCGCACTGCTTCTTGAAGCGCTTGAGCGCGCTCTCGAAGGACTCGTCAGGTTCCACGATGACCTTCGTCAAAGTCCCCGTTCCCCCCTTCCCGCCGCCTCCCAACGGATAAACGTTTAGTTTATATCACAATCACCCCACCCTGTCCACGCGGCTGCGCGAGCTCCAGCACCGCCTGGGCCGCCCGCTCCAGGACCTCGGGCAACGCCACCCGCTCCTCGCCCGTGAACTCGGTCAGGACCCAGTCCACGACCTCCTCCTTCGTCCCCGGCCGCCCGATCCCGACCTTGACGCGCCGGAACTCTTCGGTGCCAAGCGTCTCGATGAGCGAGCGGACCCCGTTGTGCCCGCCGTGCCCCCCCCTGTGCCGCATCCGAACGCGGCCGAACGGCAGATCCAGGTCGTCGTGGACGACGACGAGCGCGGCGGCATCGAGACGGAGCTCCCGCAGGAGTCGGGCGACGGCCGGCCCGGCCGCGTTCATGAACGCGACGGGCTTGGCGAGGTAGAGGCGGTCGCCGCCCCACTCGGCCTCGGCGAGGGCGGCCGAGCCTCGCAGCCGGAAGCGGTGGCCGAGCCGTTCGGCCAGGCGATCGAGGACCGCCTGGCCCACGTTGTGGCGCGTGTGGCGGTAGGCCGGCCCGGGATTGCCCAGCCCGACGGCCAGCTGGGGCCCTTCCGGCACGTGCGTCGTCTCTGGTTGCGTCTCGGGCCCGGGACGGTCGGGCCGCGACTACTTCTTGGCCTTGGCGGGCTCTTCCTTGGATTCCTTCGCCTTGGCCTCGGGCTTGGCTTCCTTGGCCTTGGCCTCCGGCTTGCCCTCTTCGGCCCCCTCCTCGGGCTTGCGCTCGGTGAGCACCTCGGGCTCGGCCGCCGGGGCCGCCGCCGGCGCCGCCACCTCCTCGGCCATCGGCGGCGTGACCGTCACGACGGCCTGCGCGGCCGGCGTGGTCACGCGCACGCCCTCCGGGGGACGCAGGTCGGCCACGGTGATCACGTCGTGGATGCGGAGCGCCGAGACGTCGACGTCGAGTCGCTCCGGGATGAGGGTCGGCAGGCACGCGACCTCGACCGCGCGCAGGAGCAGCGAGAGCACGCCGCTCTGCTCCTTGACGCCGGCGGCCTCGCCCACGACGTGGATGGGAACCTCCACCGTGATCTGCTCGTCCATCCGGACGGCCTGGAGGTCGATGTGGATGAGGATCTCCCGGACGGGGTCGAACTGGAGATCGCGCACGACCGCGGCCCGCGCCTCTGCCTCGCCGGGAAGCTTCAGGTTCACCAGGACGCCGCCGCCCGCGTGGGCGTGGAGGACGCGCTGGATCTCCTTCGGGGCCACGCACAAGGGCACGGGCTCGGTGCGGGCGCCGTAGAGAATGGCCGGGACGAGGCCGCGGCGGCGCAAGCGCCGGACGGCGCCCTTGCCGACGGCGTCGCGGCGCTCGACGGTCAGTTCACGAATCTCCATGGACGCGGTCTCCTTCAGGCCGTGCCGATAACCGTCGCATCCCGGCGTCCTCGGGCCTCGTCCCGCCTCAACGTATGCGGCATACGCCTCGGCGGGCCTCGGCCCTGCGTCCTAGGGCTGCTCGGGTCTCGGCCCGGCCCGTCGATACAAAGCTAGCGCTTCCGCTACACGAACAGGGTGGACACGGACTCCTCGTCGTGGATCCGCCGGATCGCTTCGGCGAGGAGCGGCGCCACCGAGAGAACCGTGATCTTGGGGTGCTGCTTGTCCTTGCCCAGCGGGATCGAGTTCGTCACGACCACGCGCTCGAGCGCGGAGCTCTCGATCCGCGGCATCGCCGGGCCGGAGAGGACGGGATGGACGCCGCAGGCGAGCATCCGGCGGGCGCCCTCGCGCTTGAGGGCGTCGGCGGCCTGGACGAGCGTGCCGGCCGTGTCGATCATGTCGTCGATGATCAGGACGTCGCGGCCCCGGACGTCGCCGATGAGATGCATGAAGAGCGAGACGTTCGGGCCCTCCCGGCGCTTGTCGATGATGGCCAGCCCGGCGCGCAGGCGCTTGGCGATGGCGCGGGCCCGCTCCACCCCCCCGGCGTCCGGCGAGACGACGACCAGATCGTGGAGCCCCTGCTTGGCGACGTAGTCGATGATCACGGGCGAGGCGTAGAGGTGGTCCACGGGGATGTCGAAGAAGCCCTGGATCTGCCCGGCGTGGAGGTCGAGCGCCAGCAGGCGCTGGGCGCCCGCGACCGTGATGAGGTCGGCGACCAGCTTGGCCGAGATGGGGACCCGCGGCTGCACCTTCCGATCCTGCCGGGCGTAGCCGTAATACGGCAGCACGGCGGTGATCCGCTGGGCGGACGCCCGCTTGAAGGCGTCCAGCATCACGAGCAGCTCCATCAGGTTGTCGTTGACCGGCGGGCACGTCGGCTGGACGACGAAGACGTCGGCGCCGCGGACGTTCTCGTCGACCTGCACGAACACCTCGCCGTCCGAGAATCGGGCGACCTCGGCCTGCCCCACGGGGATGCCGAGCACGCCGGCGATCTCGTCCGCCAGCGCGCGGTTGGCGTTACCCGAGAAGAGCTTCAGCTCGTACGGCATGGCTGTCCTCGCTCCTCGTCAGTCGGCGGCGCTGGAACCGTCCCGGCGTTCCGCAGGGCTCCCAGTATAGCGCCGCGGGAACTGGTTGGGGCGGGAGGATTCGAACCTCCGGTCCGGGATCCAAAGTCCCGCGCCTTACCGCTTGGCCACGCCCCAAGCCATGGAGGACTGCCGGCGTCGCGTCCGGTGCCCCGCCGGTCCGGTCCGGACCACCGAGAGGGCCGGGCCGGCCACGGTCCGCGTCACCCAGGCGCGCCACGGACGCGCCTGGAGCGCCTTCCGGATCCGCGCGCCGGCTGCGGCGGAGGCCGCGATGCCGACCACGGTCGGCCCGCTCCCGGACATGACCACGCCGAGCGCCCCGGCCTCCAGGAGGGCCTGCTCCACCTCGCGGAGACCCGGCCAGAGTCCGGCCGCCGGCCGCTCGAGGCCATTCCAGAGCCGCGACGCGATGGCGCGGGCGCCGCCCGGGAGCGCCGCGACGAGGGCCCGCACGCGAGCCCCTCGACTCATGTCCTCGGGCCGGAGGGCCGCGTAGACGTCCCGGGTCGCCAGGGGAATCCCCGGGTTCACGACCACCAGCGTCACGGTCGGGGGCACCGGGACCGGGGCCAGGCACTCGCCGCGCCCCGAGCCGAGCGCCGGGCCGTCGGCCAGGAAGAACGGCACGTCCATCCCGAGCCTCGCCCCGAGCGCCTGGAGTGCGGGGCGGTCGAGCGGCAGCCCCCAGAGGCGGCTCAACCCCCACAGGACGGCTGCGGCGTCGGCCGAGCCCCCGCCGAGCCCCGCGGCGACCGGGATCGTCTTCTCGATCCCGATCCGCGCGCCGGTCTCCACCCCGGCCTCCCGGCGCAAGAGGTCGGCCGCGCGCCAGGCGAGATTGTCAGGCCCCGCGGGAACGCCTGGGGTGTCGCAGCTGAGCTCGAGCGGCCCGGCGGTCGCTTCGAGCGTCACCCGGTCGGCCAGGTCAACGGCCGAGAGGAGGGTCAGGAGCTCGTGGTACCCGTCGGCCCGCGGCCCCAGCACCTCGAGGCCCAGATTGACCTTCGCCCGGGCCCGAACGATGAGGCGGCGCGGCCGGCGCTCGGACACGGAAAACGCTAGCATGACGCGGAGTTCGTGTCAATTGAGCTCTTCAACGGGAACGTCCGCGGGGAGGCGGAGCTCGAAGACCTCCGGCGGTGGGGCGCCGATCTCGGCCGAGACGTACCGGAGGTAGACCTCGAGGCCCCGGGCGGGAGCCTCGACCGTCAGGCTCTGGAGCTTGCCCCCGAGCACGCGCTCGAAGGTCGCCGTCAGCCGCTCGCCGTCCTCGAGCTGAAGTCGCGCCGGCTCTCCCGTGTCGGTGACCCAGATCCGCTCCCGGACCCCCTCGCGCTCGACGACCATGTGGGGCCCGCGCTCCTCCGCGATCCGGACCGGAACGCCGTCCGGCGTCGCCGGCACGTATCCCGCCAGCAGACGGATCAGGGTGGCCGGCTCGACGGGGATGCCCATCCAGCGCGTCATCGCCTCGCGCGTCGGGCGCGCGGCCCAGGCCTTCCGCTCGACCGGGCTGAAGACCAGGACCCGATCGGGTCCCGCCGTCACCACGACGGCCGGCAACCCGAACGGCGTGGCCGCCTCGAAGCGGAGGCGATCGGGCGAGAGCACGAGCGCCCCGGCCGTCCGCTGGGTCCGTCCGCGGCGGATCACCGTCACGTCGACGGCCGCCCGGAGGCCGGGGAACTCCCGCCACTCGCCTTCCCAGCGGCGGAGGAGCTGGGCGGCTTCGCCGGCCGCGACGCCGCCGACGACCGGCGGCAGCCGCTCCGGCGCGGTGGCGCAGCCCACCCCTGCGAGGAGCAGGACGGCGAGCATGCCGAGGCGGCGGCTCGCCCGGCTGCGCACTACTTCCGGCCTTCCCGCCGCTCTCGGACCTGCTGGACCTTCCGCTTGACGCTCTCGTTGGCGGGATCGAGCTCGAGCGACTTCTCCCACGCGCGCAGGGCGTCCGCGTCGTTGCCGGTCTTGCTGTAGGCGTCCCCGAGGTGGTCGTAGATGACCGGGTCCTCCTTCCCCCGGGTCAGCTCGATGGCGCGCGACAGCTCTCGCAACGCCTCGTCGTAGCGTCCCTGCTGGTAGAACGCCCAGCCCAGGCTATCGATGTAGTAGCCGTTGTCAGGCTCGAGCTCCAGCGCTTTCCGGATCAGCCGCTCGGCCTCGTCCAGGCGGATGCCCTTCTCGGCGAACATGTACCCGACGTAGTTGTAGGCCTCGGCGTGCTTCGGATCGAGCGCGATGACTCGCCGGAACTGGGTCACCGCGTCGTCGAACTTCCCCTGCTTTTCGTAGGCGACGCCGAGCTGGAAGTGCAGGTCCTTCTGGCTGTCGTCGAGCGTCAGCCCTTCCTCGTAGGTCCGGACCGCCCGGTCGTGCTGGTTGGCGCGATGGTAGGCCATCCCGAGATAGAGGAAGAGATCGGGCCGTTTCGGATCGAGGTTGATCGCGTCGCGGAGCACTTCGATCGCCTGGTCGTAGCGCTTGGCGCGGCTGTGGAGAAAGCCGAGCTGGAGGCGCGCGTCGATCGAGCGCGGGTCGCTCTTGAGCACCTGGTTCAGCTCCTCCAGCGCCTCGGCCTCGCGTCCCGCGTCGAGATAGGCGGACGAGAGGTAGAAGCGGGCGCGCAGGTTCGTGGGCTCGAGGCTCAGGACACGGCGGAACGCGGCGATCGCCTGATCGTAGGCCTTGCGCTCGTACTCCACGGCGCCGAGCTTCATCCACACCCGCGGGTCGCTCGGCAGCTGGTCGGCGAGCGCCGCGTACTCGGAGACCGCGTCCTGGAACTTGCCGAGCCGGATGAGGAGCTCCCCCAGCCGGTCGCGCAGCGCGGCGTTGTCCGGGTTGGCGTCGATGGCCTGGCGATAGACCCGCACGGCCTCCTCGTCGCGCTTCTGCTGCTCGTACACGAACGCGAGCGCGGCCCACGCGCCGTCCTGGTCGGGATCGAGCTCCACCGCCCGGGCGAGGAGACGGACGGCCTCGTCCCAGGCCTCCCGCTCCACGGCGAGGCGACCGAGCAGGTAGTGAGCCCGGGCGTGGCGAGGCTGAGCCTTGAGCAGCCGCTCCAGCACGTCGCGGGCGCGCTCGTACTCCTTGCGCTCCGCGAGGTACCGGGCCAGCGTCTCGTACGCCTCCGGCGCCGGCGGGTCGAGGCGGATGGCCTCCTCGAGCTCCGCGGCGGCCTCGGCATCCTTCTTCTGTCCGTGGTAGAGCTCGGCCAGCGTGAGATGCGCGCTGACCGAGTTCGCGTCGAGCGCGAGGGCCTTCTGCGCGGCGGCGATGGCGTCCGGAAACGCCTCCTGGCGGGCGAGCCACCGGGCCAGCAGGACCCAGAGGGTCGGGCTCGTGCCGTCCCGGTCGAGGGCCTTCTTGAGCTCGGCGATCGCTTCCGTGGTCCGCCCGCTCTGGGCGTAGAGGTGCGCCATGCTGGTGTGCAGGTACGCGGCCGCATCGGCGCGCCGCCGCGGCGCGGGGAGCGGCGCGGCGGTGGATGCGGTGGCGGCGCCGACGTCGTCGCTCGAGGCGGCGCCGCGTGGCGGCGCGGCCGCGCAGCCCAAGAGAAGCGTCATGATCAGAGCCGTCGGCCAGGCGCGGGACAACCTCATCAGGGTACCTCTCCTTCGGAGCGGACCGCCCGCTCCGCGATGACGGGGGCGAGACGGAAACGGATACCGCGCAGGTCGAGCGTCGGGCTCGCCGCGCGGCACTTCGCCAGCAAGGCGGCCTCGTCGAGGGTGAGCCGGTGGAGCCAGCCGGAGCTGTCCACCGCCACGCGGAGCACGCCGTCCTCCACTCGCTCGGCTCGGGAGCGGCCGGCGGCGGCGCCGGCGATCTCCGGCCACGCGGCGAGCAGCCGCGCCTCGGCGAGGTGCCCGGTCAGTCCGGGGATGCCCGCCAGGAGCTGGCCGATCCTGATGGGCTCAGCCATCGGCCGACCTCCTGGTGGCCCCCAGGGCGAGGGTGCGCTCGATGCGCCGCGTGTCGGGCCCCACCACGGCGACCGCCGCCAGCGCGATGAGCCCGGCGAAGAAGACCAGCACCGGGAGCATCATCATGGCGCCCTGGAGCGAGCGGCGCCGCGCGGACAGGAGGCCGACGATGAACGGCGAAAGGGCGTCGCCGCCCAGGTGGATCAGGAAGACGAAGATCGCCACGGCGGTCGCGCGAAGCGATGGGTGGACGACGTTGTGGATGACGGCGTTCACGCTGCCGACGTACATCAGGAGGAAGAAGACGGCCAGGAAGAGCGCGGGCAGGAACACGCGGGCGTCGTGGCTGAGCAGGAAGGCGAGGGCGAAGGGCGCCGAGCAGATGAAGCCGCCCGCGATCGTCAAGAGGTGCCCCGCCGCGGTGCGCCGGAACAGGGCGTCCCCCACCAGCCCGCCCACGATCACGCCGAGGAGGCCGCCGCCGGCGGACACGACGCCGAACCAGAGGCTCGCCTCGGGGACGGGCAGCCGCTTGATCCGGTGCAGGTAGAGAGGCAGCCAGTAGTAAAAGGCGCCGATGGCGAAGGCGACCAGCATCCCGATCATGCAGACCATGACGTAGGTCGGCGTCCGGAACAGGTCCTGGATCGCCGTCGCCCCCGATGACTCCGTCGCGGCCGGCATCGCCCCCGCCAGCGGGCCATCCTGTGCCACGACGTCCTGCGCGCCGCGCGGCGGGTCCGCCAGGCGCCAGGCGAGCCAGGCCAGCACGAGGCTCGGGACGCCCACCAGGAGAAACGCCGCCCGCCAGCCGAAGCGGCTCCCGACCAGGCCTCCGGTCGCCACGCCGATGGCGCCGCCGAGCGGGATGGCCGCGTTGAAGATGCCGTTGACGAGCCCCCGCTGCGACTTCGGGAAGAGGTCCGAGACCATGGCGGTCCCGGTGGGACCATACGAGGCCTCGCCGACCCCGACGAGGGCCCGGGTGAAGAAGAGCGCGGCGTACGAGCGCGCCAGCCCGGAGAGAAACGTCGCGGCCCCCCAGATGGCGACGCCGACCGCGATGAGGCGGTTCCGCGCGACGCGGTCGCCCAGCATGCCGAGCGGAATCGAGGCGAGCATGTAGAGGACCATGAAGGCGGAGCCGAGCGCCCCGAGCTCGGCGTCGGACAGGGCCAGGTCCTCGCCGACGAGCTGGAGGACGCCCGATATGATGTGGCGGTCGACGTAGTTGAACAGATTGATGGCGAAGAGGACCAGGAGCGCCCATCGCGCGTAGCGGGGCGAGAGGACGAGAGGGGTCGAAAGAGCCATTGGGGTTGTCGCTCGACCGAATATCGTAGCACGCGCCTCCGAGCGCTCACAAGCTTCGACGGCCAACGACGCCTGCGTCGCGCGTCGCGTTGACGCCGCTGGGTCGGTGGCGTAGCATGCAGAGGACAATGGCACAGGTGTCGCGCGGCGACCGGCTGACCGTGGACGTCACCGACCTTGCCTTCGGCGGTGAGGGCGTCGCGCGCGCCGGCGGGTACGTCCTCTTCGTCCCCGGCGGCGTCCCGGGCGACCGGCTCGAGGTGCGCGTGACGCAGGTGCGGCCGCGCTTCGCGCGGGCCGCGATCGACCGGGTGGTGACGCCGTCCCTGCGGCGTACCGATCCGCCCTGCCCCTACTTCGGGCGCTGCGGCGGCTGCCGCCTCCAGCACGTCCGGTACGAGGCCCAGCTCGAGTTCAAGCAGCGGCAGGTGGCGGAGTGCCTCGCGCGGCTGGGCGGTGTCGGCCCGGCGGAGACGCTCCCGCTCGCGCCGATCATCGGCGCGCCCGAGATCTACGGGTATCGCAACAAGATGGAGTTCACCTTCGCCGAGGCCGAGGGCGAGCCGATCGTCGGCCTCCACGAAGCCGAGCGCTACGACGTCATCCTCGACATCGAGCGCTGCCTGCTCCAGTCCGACCCCATGAACGCCGTCCTCCGCGAGGTGCGCGCCTTCGTCCGCGAGCACGGCTGGCGCGTCTACCGGTCGGAGCGCGAGGAGGGCCTCCTGCGCTTCCTGATGCTTCGCGAAGGCCGCGCCACCGGCGAGGCCATGGTGAACCTGGTGACCGCCTCGCCCGACATGGAGACGGCCCGGGCCCTTGCCGACCGCCTGCGCGCCCGCTGCCCGCAGGTCGTCTCGGTCGTGCTCAACGTGAACCCGAAGAAAGCCGCGGTCGCCGTGGGGGTGGAGGAGCACCCGGTCGCGGGGAACGAGACGATCCGCGAGCGGCTGGGCGGCCTGGACTTCTCGATTTCGGCGAACTCGTTCTTCCAGACCAACACGCGGCAGGCGGAGCGGCTGTTCGAGGTCGTGGCCGGCTACGCCGGGCTCACCGGCGGCGAGGTCGTCTTCGACCTCTACTCCGGCACCGGCGCGATCAGTCTCCTCCTCGCCCGACAGGCTCGCGCCGTCTACGGCATCGAGCTCGTGCCGGCGGCCATCGAGGATGCCGCGCGCAACGCCGCGGCGAACGGGATCGCCAACTGCACGTTTCTGCCCGGGGAGGTGCGGCACGTGCTGCCCGACCTCCTCCGCCGGGGGGTCCGGGCCGAGGTCGTGGTGGCCGATCCGCCGCGTGCCGGCTTTCATCCGAAGGCGCTCCGCGCCGTGCTCGCCCTCGGGCCCGGCCGGGTGGTCTACGTCTCGTGCAACCCGGCCACGCTCGCCCGCGACCTGGCGACCCTCCGAGCGGGCGGCTATGGGGTTGCCGCGGTCCAGCCGATCGACATGTTCCCGCACACGCCGCACATCGAGGTCGTCGCCCGCCTCGACCGCGCCTGACCAGGCCCTCCTCCGCCGACCGCATCCAGGACGCCGGCCGCTCGACCGCATCTCGCCCTTGAAGCGAAGCGCTCCGAGCGCCG
>JBIOTN010000245.1:0-21926 GCA_044866005.1 Candidatus Rokuibacteriota bacterium
ACGGGCTCCTCCCCGAACCGGACGTTCTTCGACGGCCGGATGGTGTCCCCGAGCGTGTGGGCCTTCCCGGTCACGCCCAACGGGCGCTACGCCGCGATCGGCGAGATGGTCGAGGCGGGGCTCCCGGCAGCCGAGGTGGCGCGCTGGCTCCAGCAGATCCTCGACCACGCGACCCGGGAGCGGGCCATCCGGCTCATCTACAGCCACGGGTACGACATGCTGAACCCGTCGTCCCGCTCGGCGTTCCAGCGCTTCCTGGACCGCGCCGAGGCCTTGCAGGGCGACGGCACGCTCCGCGTCGACACGATGGAGTACTTCGTCGAGTTCCTCGACCGCTTCCTGAAGACGCGCTACGGGTTCACGCGCGCGGACGGCGCCCTCAGCGTCGATCTGGAGAACCCCGACGGCCTTCACGCCATCAGCTTCGCGGTCCCCGTGAGCTGGGTCGGCGAGCGCGTCGCCTCCCACCCGGGCGTCGCGCACGCGCGGGACGGGGCCTATCACGTGTTCACGGTTCAGTCGCAGGACACGCGGCTCCACCTTCGGCTACCGATCTCCGGTGTCGAGGGGCGAGCCGCCGCCGCCTCGGGAGTCGACGTAGCCAGAGGAGCTCGCTGAGATGGGGAACTCGGTCCTCCTGTGCATCGGGACACGTCCGGAAGTCATCAAGATGGCGCCTGTCTACCATGCGCTCAAGAACACGGCCCTGGAACCGATCGTGCTGCACACCGGCCAGCACGAGGCCGGCACGGAGCCGGACCGTCACACCGTCTGGCCCCTCTACGAGTTCTTCGGCTTCCTGCCGACTTACCGGGTCGACCTCGTGCGACGGACGGACACGCTCGCCCACCTCACGGCGCTGTTGATGGAGGAGCTGACCGAGCTGCTCACGTACATCGACCCCGCCGCCATGCTGGTGCAGGGCGACACGACGACGGCGTTCATCGCGGCGCTGGCGGCCTTCTACCGGCGCACCCCGGTCGGCCACGTGGAGGCGGGGCTGCGCACGCACAACGAATACGACCCGTTCCCCGAAGAGAAGAACCGCCAGCTCATCACGCGGCTGTCCCGCTGGCACTTCACGCCGACGCAGCAGTCGACGCAGAACCTCCTGGCCGAGGGCGTGCCGGAGGCCCAGATCTTCCAGGTCGGCAACACGGTCGTCGACGCGGTCCAGTGGGGACTCGAACACCTCGACGAGCGCGTGACCCAGAGCGATTTCCTGCCGCGCGCCTTGCAGTCCCTGCCCTCGCGGCTGGACCATAGCCGCCTTCTCCTCATCACGGCTCACCGTCGCGAAAACTGGGGCACGAAGATCTCCCAGATCGCCAAGGCGGCCCGCACGCTCCTGGAGCGCCACGCGGACCTGGTCGTGGTCTGGCCCGTGC
Source organism: Candidatus Rokuibacteriota bacterium (assembly GCA_044866005.1). Lineage (GTDB taxonomy): Bacteria > Methylomirabilota > Methylomirabilia > Rokubacteriales > DASRDR01 > JBIOTN01. The sequence continues at coordinate 1,389 of JBIOTN010000245.1, forward strand.
ACCCCAACCCCAAGGTGCACACCACGGTCCAGGCCGGCTTCGAGGACCTTCCCGGGAGCGTGGCCGAGCGCCTCTACCTGACACCCGGCCTCTCGTATCCCTGCGTCCTCTGGCTGCTGAAGCGGGCCTGGCTCGCCCTGACCGACTCCGGCGGGATCCAGGAAGAGGCGGCCGCAACGAGCACGCCGGTGCTCGTGCTGCGGGATACGACCGAGCGCCCCGAGCTTCTGACCGCCGGGGCCGGCATCCTGGTCGGCACGGATCCCGACACGATCGCGTCACACGTCCTCCGACTCAGCAGCCATCCCGAGCAGTACGACGCCATGCGGACGGCTCAAAACCCCTTCGGTGACGGGAAGGCGGCGAGATACATCAGCAAGATCCTGGTGCAGAGCCTCGCTGCGGAGGTCCCGAGCCCGTGGTTCTGATCCCGCCGGGGCGGGCGGCGCGGGGGCGGGGCGCGCGGCGGGGCGGCGCCGGCAGTCCCGGGTGCCTGGGCGCACGCCGTCTCGGCCTCGCCGTGCTGTCGGCGCTCGTCGCGCTCCTGCTGGCGCCGGGCGCCTTCGGGCAGACCGGTCCCGTGAGCCCCGAGCCCGGACCCCAGCCGACGGTGGCGCCGGCGCCGGAGACGCTCAGCGGGTACATCGAGGGCGGGTTCAACTATCACGTCCTGACGGGCGGACAGGGTAACTGGTTCGGCCAGTACCTGCGCGGCGCCGTGGACGTCAAGCAGCGCGACATCTGGACGTACGAGATCGTCAACCAGGAGAAGTTCCGGGACCACGGCGTCTTCTTCTCCGTCGGCGACACGCACGTCTTCGACGAGGACTGGTACGGGAACCTGAGCCTGGGCACGAGCGCGGGCGGATTCTTCTGGCCCCGGTTCCGGGCCGACGCCTTCATCAACCGGAAGTGGCTGGCCGACCGGAGCCTCATCACGACGCTGGGCGTGGGGTACTACGACGCGAAGGACGTGCACTACGACCTCAGCGGCTATCTCGGTGCCGCGTACTACTTTCCGGCGCCGTGGATCGTGGAGGGCGGCCTGCGGTACAACGTCAGCCAGCCCGGGTCGGTGACGTCGCTGTCCCCGTTCCTGGCCGTGACCTACGGCCGCAACAAGGCGCACTACCTCACCCTGCGTTACAGCTTCGGCCGGGAGGCCTACCAGCTGGTCGGCCCATCCGCCACGATCGTCGACTTCCACAGCCAGGTCGTCTCGTTCACCTGGCGCCAGTGGCTCACCCGGGACTGGGGTTTCCGGGTGTTCGCCGAACACTACAACAACCCGTTCTACGAGCGGAACGGTCTGGAGGTGGGGATCTTCCGCGACTTCTAGTCGCCGAAACGCCAGTCGCTACCGAGGGAGCGCATATGGCGAAGATCATGCTGGCTGACGACGAACAGCAGGTCAGGGACATGGTGGCCTTCAAGCTCACCAGCAGCGGCCACCACGTCGTCCGCGCCTGCGACGGCGGGGAGGCCATGGCGCTCGCCGCCGCGGAGAGTCCCGACCTCATCATCCTGGACATCATGATGCCGGTGCTGGACGGACTCGAGGTGTTGCGCCGACTCAAGGCGAACCCCACCCTCCACGCGATCCCGGTCATCATCCTGTCGGCGAAGGGGCGGGACCAGGACGTGCTCAACGGCCTCCGGGCCGGGGCGGTCGACTACATCGTGAAACCGTTCAGCCTCAAGGAGCTGACGGCCCGGGTGGAGCTGGCCCTGCGGAAGCGGCCGGCCGACGAGGGCCCGGCGGTCGAATGAGGCCGGCGGGGCTGAGGCGCCGGGGTGGCCAGCCCGATGGGCCCTGGACCGGAATCGACCACCGCCCTGGCCAGAGATCATCCACCGGATCATCGTACCGGCGGGCGAGGCGCCCGCAACTACCCGGAAGCATTGGTCAGCGATCGCCGCCCGGCATTGGCTCCGTCATTGCACCCCGCAGGACAGCCTTGCCGGAGGGGGAACCCGCGCGCCCGAAAACGGGTACGGGGAGGGAGGCATATCTGCCACCGCGAGTCACGGGCCCCGAGGGGACCCGACCGTCCGGCGATGAGAGCGAGGAGAGAGAGATGAGCCGCTCCATCGTCGGTGAGCTGCCGGGCGCAGAGCTCCTGCGCGTCCTGCTCGTGGACGACAACCCTCACGTCCTCCAGTTCCTGGCGTCCGCCTTCAAGATGCACGGCTGCCTGGTCTCGACCGCGCCGACCGCGGAGGACGCGCTCGAACTCCTGTCGGACCACACGTTCGACCTGGTGGTGTCCGACATCAAGATGCCCGGCCTCAGCGGGCTGGATCTCCTCCGCGCGGCGAAGGGCAAGCAGCCGGGGACCCCGGTGGTGCTCATCACCGGCGTTCCGTCGATCAACTCCGCCGTCTTCGGCCTCCGCCACGGCGCCTACGACTACCTCCCCAAGCCCTTTTCGGTGAAGGAGGTCCAGGTCCTCGTCCAGCGCCTGCGGCGCGACCGAAAGCTCCTGCACGGCAACGTCGCGCAGCCGGCGGGGCTGATCGACGAGCTGGCGCGACGGCAACTCGGCATGGAAGGGCTGTTCCGTATCGGCGAGCTGGCGCTCGAGGGCCTGGAGCCGAGCGTCATGATCGACACGGTGCTCGACTACACGATCCAGAGCCTCCGCGGCGATGCCGCGCTCCTGCTCCTCCGGAACGACCACGGCGTCCTGACGGCCGGGCAGAAGGGCGATCTCGCCCTGGTGACCGCGCTCCAGAGCCGGCTCCAGGAGTCCTTCGACGACCTCGTGCGGATGCATGGCAAAGAGGCCTTCGAGCTGACGGGCAAGGGCGACGCCCGGACCGCCCTGGCGGCCCTCGTCCCGGGAGCGGAGAAGACCATGGGCATCCTCTGCCTCGGCCGCGACGCCCAGTCGGGCGGTTTCCTGCCCGACGAGAAGGAGTTCCTCGTCGGCTACGCGCAGACGACCGCTCTCGCGCTGGAGAAGATGCTCATGCGCGAGAATCTCGAGAGCAACCTGATCGACACGATCTCGTCGTTCGTGAACGCCCTGGAGTCGAAGGACATGTACCTGAAGGGGCACTCGGCGCGCGTCGCCGTCTACGGCGGCGAGATGGCGACGCGGCTGGGACTGTCCCCGACCGAAGTCTTCGTCACGCGCCGGGCCGGCATGCTGCACGACCTGGGGAAGCTCGTGATCCTGGACTCGATCCTTCACAAGCCCGGCCGCCTGAGCAAGGAAGAGTACGCGCTGATCATGCGGCACCCGCTGGTCGCCCACAAGATCCTCAAGCCCCTGAGGTTCCTGGCCCGGGAGGCGGATGCCATCAAGTATCACCACGAGCGCTTCGACGGAAAAGGGTATCCGGACGGACTGAAGGGGGAGGAGATCCCCCTGCCCGCCCGAATCGTCACGGTGGCGGACGCCTTCGACGCGATGACCTCCACGCGGCCGTATCGGAGCGCCCTCCCGCTCGACGTGGCGCTGGGCGAACTCCACCGGGGCGCCGGCGTGCAGTTCGATCCCCGGGTCACCGAGGCGTTCGCCGCGATCCCCCGCAGCCGGGTGATCGAGATCAGCCGGTGCTACGACGCGCGCCCGACGGCGACCCCGGACCGCGAGGGGGCGGGACCCGCCACGGCGGACGCCCTGACGTGCAAGCCGGCGGCCGAGGTGGACCGGTGAGCGCGGGCAAGGCCAGGGTGCTCGTCGTCGACGACGCGGGGCCGGTCGTCGTGCTCTGCGTCAACATCCTCCAGTCGCTCGGGTACGTGGTCAAGGGCGCGAACCGCGGCGAGGCGGCCATCGAGCTGGCGCGGAAGGAGCCCTTCGACCTCATCGTCGTGGACTACCGGATGCCGGGGATGGACGGCTTCCAGGTCTTCGAGCAGGTCCGGGCCCTGCGGCCCGAGATGCACTTCCTGCTCATCACGGCGCACGGCACGGCGGACGTCACCAAGAAGGCGACGGAGATGGGATTCGGCGCTATTCTGCTGAAGCCGTTCACCTCAGACGAGCTCCGGGTGGCCGTCGAGAAAGCCCTCGCCGGCAAGGCGTAGGGATGCCGACGGTCAGCCGAGCGAACGTGACGGAGCCTATGGCGGGAGGGTCCGTGCTCAACTCCGTGGTCCGCGGCCTCCAGTGGGCCCTGGACCGCATGGTGTCCGTTGGCTACGGCGTCGTCTACGATTTCGTCTTCGAGCGCTTTCCGCCGTATCGGCGGCTGCAGCAGGAGATCCTGGAGCTGCTCGAGCGGTCGGCGCCGAAGGACGCGAGCCGGCGAGACGTCCACGTGCTGGACATCGGTTGCGGCCCCGGCAATTTCGCGTTCGCGGTCGGCGAGGCCGGGTTTTCGGTCGTCGGGGTGGATCCGTACGACGCCCTGCTGGACCTGGCGCGGGAAAAACGCCGGGCCAAGCGGCTACCGAACGTCGCGTTCCGGCACGCCGATCTGGCCACCGGCCAGCCCTTTCGCGAAGCGAGCTTCGACCAGGTCGTGAACATCCACTCCCTCTACGTGCACGCCGCGCCGCGCGACGTGCTCAGGGAGGCCTACCGCGCCCTGAAGCCGGGCGGGCACGGCGTGTTCGTGAACTTCACGCGACGGGTCTGGCTCTGGTCCACGGTGCGCGGGGTCACGTCCCGCGACGGGCTGGCCGCCGGGCTCCGCTGTCTGCTCTGGGTGCTGCCGAATTCGGTCTTCGAGGCCACGCGCAAGCGGATCGGTCCGCATTACTGGCAGGAGGAAGAGTTCGCCTCCCGCCTCGAGGAGGCGGGGTTCGAACTGCTGGAAATGCGGCGCACCTTCTTCGACGGCGCGAGCCTGCTGGCGTGGGTGCGAAAGGACGAACGAAAGCGGGAACAGCCGCGGGCGTGAGCTCGCCGTGCACCGGTGCAGAGACGAGACGACCACCTGGGAGGGAGGTGACGGTGGGGCACGGAGTAGCGCGCAGCCTTCACACACGACGTCATCTTTGGGATTCTTGGGGCTCGCCGGCGCACGCCGGGCGAGAGGTGAGGAGATGACGATGGCACGATCGCGAATGAAACCGCTCTGGACGGTCGGGCTGGTGCTGGCCGGAGCCTTCGCCGTGGGTATCCCGGCGACGGCCGTGGCGAGCTGCACGCCTCCGGCCGGAGAGCTCGCCGGATTCCTCCTCGAGATCACCGAGAGCCCGCCGCTCCACGCCGCGCCCGGCGGGCCGACGTCCCCGGGGGCCTTTTCACCCGGGATCGGCCGGCAGCTCGACGCGGTCATCGCGCGGCTGGCGCAGGCCACCGCGGTCGGGGCAGCCGAGGGCTGCGGGAGTCTCGCCGACCTGGGCCCGAACGTCGAGTTCCACGCGCGCACCCGGATCCCCTTCGCACCCGCCGGTCCGGGCGGCCCGCTGGTGCCGGAGCCCGGCACGCTCACGGGCTCCTTCAAGATCGACGCGGGGCCCAAGGGCAGCGTCCCCGGCAAGGTGGCCGGAATCATCAGCTTCCTCAGCGACCCGGCCTGCGGGGGGGTGTGCCCCATCGCCTTCGTATCGGGCGCGTGGAGCACGCTGGGCAACGACCGGCGGAGCGGCCAGTTCACCGCCTTCGCCTTCGTCCCGATTCCGCTGGGCTGTACGCTCGACACCACGTCGCCTCTGGGCACCGGCTGCTTCTACCTGATCGGGGGGGCGTTGGTTCCCCTGGACCCGGCCACCGAGTACAGCAAGCAGTTCGGGACCGGAGTCGCGAAATTCCTGTTCACGTTCACGACGCCCTAGCGGGAGGCCACCGGAAGCTTGGGACGCCCGCCGGGCTGGTGGTAAGCTGCCGGCGCGATCCGAGCGACGCCCTGGCCGGCGCGAGGGGGCGGGGCGACGGCCTCGCGACGGCAGGCGCAGGGAAGGCTGGGAGAGCGGCGCATGCGGTTTCTGCGAGACGCGGCCGGAAGCGTCGGCCTGAGGAGCGCCTGGGAACATCTCGGGGCTCCGGCGCTCGAGCGGTCGAGGCAGCTGAAGAAAGGAACCTTGGCGGCGCAGGACGACGGGGCCCGACTTCCGATCTCGCCCGACGAGATCGTGATCACACGGGGGAAAAAGATCTACTTGCGGACCTTCACCCCGGCGGACCTGGACCATCTCGCCGAGTGGGCGGACGACCCCCACCTCGAGCGGATGGTGGGGAGCGAGTTCCTCCAGCTCTACCGGGCCTACGAGAAGGATCGCTCGTTCTACGAGGCGGTGTTGAACAACCCGACGCAGATCGTCCTCGTGGTCATGGCGTACAAGGGCTGGACGAAGCCGGTGGGGGTGGTCCGGCTCTTCAACATCCACCAGGCGGAGGGGTACGCGGGCATCGAGACGATCATCGCGGACCATCGGGCCTCGCGCAAAGGGCTCGGCGTGCAGGCCAGTCGCCTGATGGCGTATTATGGCGTGGATGTGCTCGGCCTGCGGCGGATCGAGGCCAAGGCCTACGAGTACAATCCCTTGAGCATCAACACGCTCAAACGCAACGGGTTCACCCAGGAGGGCGTCCTCCGGCAGGCGGCGCTCCGAGACGGCCGATACTGGGACATCATCATCTTCGGGATCCTGAAGGACGAGATCGAGGAGCAGCGCAGAAAGGACAAATATCTCCTTCCCCTCGAGGGCGGCGAGGGGGACATGATTGACTCTCCATAAACTCCTCCCCCTCATCGCCTTCCTGCTGAACCTCTCCCTCGCCGGGATTGCCGTCTTCCGGAACCCCGGCAGTCGGCTGAACCGGCTTTTCACCTATTTCGTCTCCGGGTTCGCCCTGTGGAACTTCGGTGCCTTCATGCTGCGGCAGGTCCCCGACGAGTCGAGCGCGTTCTTCTGGGAGATCGTCATCCACATCGGCGTGATCGCGGTGCCCGCGTTCTACTACCACTTCGTCCTCATCTTCCTCGAGAGCACGACCCAGCACCGTCCGTCGCTCGCCCTCGCGTACCTCCTCGCCCTGTTCTTCAGCGTGCTGAACATCACGGGCTCCGGGCTCTTCATGAAGGGGGTGACGGCCACCTACTGGGGCTGGGCGCCCGCGACCGGCCTGCTCTACCTCCCCTTCTTCTTCTATCTGAATGCCTTCTTCATCTGGGGCCTTTGCCACCTCATGAAGGCGAACCAGGGCATCGACTCGAGCTTCCGGCGAAACCGGGCGACCCTCATCCAGGTCGCCACATTCGTGACCCTGGCCGGCGGCTTCATCGATTTCATCCGGTTCATCCTGGCGAAGTTCATCCCCGCCGTCGAGCACGTCTATCCGGTCGGGATCCCCGCCAACATGCTCTTCGCCCTCATGCTCGGGACGTCGATCGTCCGCTACCGCCTCTTCGACGTGAACGTGGCCGTGAAGAAGGCGGCGGTCTACGGCGCCGTGTGCGCGGCCATCACCTCCCTCCTGGTCGTCGCAACGAACACGCTGGAGCGGGCCTTCAACCTGGAGGACGTGAGCCCGCTGTGGATCGTCGTGCCGCTGGGCTTCGTCATGACGTTGCTGATGAGCCCCTTCGGGCAGCGGCTGGAGGGGCTGATCCACCGGCTGATGTTCAGCAAGCGACACGGCTGCTACGAGACCCTGCTCGCGCTGAGCAAGCGCATGAGCGGGATCCTGGACTTCGGAAAGCTGGTGGACACGCTGCTGCACAGCCTGGTCCGGGGCATCCCCCTGACCCACTCGATCCTGATGATCTACGACCGGCCCAGCAACGCCTTCGTGGCCTACCGCGAGGAGAGCGCGACCGAGAGCAGCGGGGTCGGCGCCATCCGGTCGGACAGTCCCGTCGTCCAGTGGCTCACCCGCTACGGCGAAGTGCTGGTGAAGGAGGAGGTCAAGCTCAATCCCAAGATCGCGGAGTACTTCGAGACCGCCGAGTCGGAGCTGGAAGAGATCAAGGCGTCCCTCATCGTGCCGCTGAAGATCGAGAACAACCTGATCGGGATCCTGCTGCTGGGCGAGAAGATGTCCGGCGAGATCTTCGACAACCAGGAGCTCGAGGTGCTCTCGGTCCTGGCGAACCAGGCCGCCATCTCGCTGGGGAATGCCTCCCTGTACGAAGAGCTGGGCAGCTCCAACGCCCGCCTCCTGGAGGCCAACCAGCTCAAGTCCCAGTTCCTGGCCAGCATGTCGCACGAGCTCCGCACGCCGCTGAACTCGATCATCGGGTTCTCCAAGGTGCTGCTCAACCGGCTGGACGGCGACCTCACGGAGCGGCAGGAGGCGTACATCCGCTCGGTGCACTCCAGCGGCACCCACCTCCTGCAGCTCATCAACAGCATCCTGGACTTCGCGCGCATCGAGGCCGGGAAGCTCGACCTCCACGCGGAGGAGGTCGACGTGCACGACCTCGTCAACGAGTGCGTCGACACGTCCGTGCCGCTGATCCGCGGGAAGCCGCTGAAGATCGAGAAGGACGTGCCGCTCGAGCTCCCGCGGGTGCGGGCCGATCGGACCAAGGTCAAGCAGATCCTGCTGAACCTGGTCAGCAACGCCGTGAAGTTCACGGCGTCGGGGCGGGTCCTCGTCCGCGTCCAGCTGGAGCCGGACGCCTTCCACGTCAGCGTGGCGGACACCGGGATCGGCATCCGGGAGCGGGACTTGCCGCGGCTGTTCGAGCCCTTCCACCGGCTGGACAACCCCCTCTCCCGCGAGGCGGGGGGCACCGGCCTGGGGCTCGCGCTCAGCAAGAAGTACGTGGAGATCCACGGGGGTCGCCTGTGGGCGGAGAGCCGCGAGAACCACGGGTCCACTTTCCACTTCACGCTGCCGCGCGAGCGGCCGCAGAACTGAGGGGACGCGGCGCCATGCCGGGACGTGCAGCGTACCGCGATCGGAAGGCGACCAAGATCCTCTACATCGAGGACAATCCGGAGAACCGCATGCTGGCGCGGGCGGTGCTGGAATCTCAGGGATACACCGTCGTCGATGCAGAGGATGGGCTGTCGGGCATCGAAGCGGCCGTGCGCGAGGACCCCGCGCTGATCCTTCTCGACGTCAACCTGCCCGGCGTCGACGGCTACGAGGTCGTCGCCATCCTGAAGTCGTTCCCCAATCTCGCGGCGACGCCCGTCATCGCGGTGACGGCGTACGCCATGGAAGGCGACCGGCAGCGCACCCTGGTCGCCGGCTGCGACGGGTACATCCAGAAGCCCATCGACGTCGACACGTTTCCGCGTCAGATCGCCGAATTCCTGGAGGGCCGCCGCGAGCGTGTGGAAGAGCGCGAGGAGGGGATCTACCTCCGCGAGCTGAACCAGCGCCTGGTCTACCGCCTGGTGAACCAGGTCGAGGAGCTGAAGCGGGTCAACGAACACTTCGTGCGCCGCGCCCGCCAGCTGGAGGACCTGCACCGGGCGGTCCAGGACCTGACCTCCGAACTGGGCGTGGTGACGCTCCTGGAGCAGTTCCTGCCGAGCCTCGCCCGCGCGCTCGGCACGGCGAGCCTCGTCGTCGAGCTGAGCGAGCCGCCCGGCGTGCGGGTCGCCGTGCAAGGTGATGCCGGGGAGCAGCGGCGCAGCGTGCTGGCCAGGCCGGGCGTGGAGCCGGCGGACGACTGGACGGAAGTCGAGTGGGAGTTGCCCCTCGCCGTGCGGGGGCGGACCCTCGGCGTCATGATGGCCCGCAAGATCATCCCGCCAGGCGCGACGGGCGACGAGGAGCAGCTCCTGAAGATCGTGGCCAATCAGGTGGCGATCGCGGTCGAGAACGCACGGCTCTACGCGGAGGTCCAGCAGCACCTGCGCGAGACGCAGACCCTCCTCAGCGTGAGCCAGGCGGTCAGCTCGACCCTCGACCTCACCGAGACGATGCGGCGGGTGGCGCGGGCGGCGGCGCGCGCGCTCGGGGCCGACATGGTAGGGGCGTACCTCGCCGATCCCGACCAGATCTCCCTGCGGGCCATCGCGGGCTACCACGTCCCGAAGCAGCTCATCGAGGCCTTCCGGACCTCGCCCATCCCGCTCAAGGGCCACGCTTTCGTCGAGGAGGCCTGGCAGCAGCAGCAACCGCTGTTCACGGCCGACGCCGAGTCGGATCCCCGGGTGGACCGCGAGAGCTTCGAACGGTTCCCCCACCGCTCGGTGCTCTTCGTTCCGATGATCGTGAAGGAGCAACCCGTCGGCGGCCTCTTCGTCCTGTGGTGGAACCAGAAGCACGAGTTCGCCGCCGAGGAGCTCCGACTCGTCGAGGGCATCAGCCGGCAGGCGGCGCTGGCGCTGGAGAACGCCCGCCTGTACCAGGGCGTGCAGCGGCAAATGGCCGAGCTCAAGCAGACGCAGGCCCAGCTGATCCAGTCCGCCAAGCTGGCCGCGATCGGCGAGCTCGCGGCAAACGTCGCGCACGAGATCAACAACCCCCTGACGAGCGTGCTCGGCTTCGCGTCGTACCTGGCGGAGCAGGTCCCGGCCGGGGCGCCGAACCGCGAGGAGCTGGACCTCATCCTGGAAGAAGCGACGCGCGCCCGCGACATCGTCCGTGACCTGCTGAACTTCAGCCGCCAGCGCGAGTTCGAGCCCGAGGTCACGGACCTCAACGCGGTCCTGGAGCAGACGATCGTGATGCTGCGCCGCCAGGGCACGCTCGAGCACCTGACGGTCGAGGAGGTCTACGCGCCCGGCTTGCCGAGCGTGGAGGTCGACATCGCGCGGATGAAGCAGGTGTTCCTGAACATCGTCAACAACGCCGTCTACGCGATGCGGGACACGGGGGGCTCCCTCACGGTGCGGACCCGGGCCGTGGACGGCATGGCGGAAGTGGACATCACCGATACCGGCACGGGGATCGCCCCGGATCACCTCGACAAGATCTTCGATCCGTTCTTCACCACGAAGCCCGAGGTCAGCGGCACCGGCCTCGGGCTCTCGGTGAGCCTCGGGATCGTCCAGAGCCACGGAGGGACCATCGAGGTGAGAAGCCGCCTCGGCCACGGCTCGACGTTCACCGTCAGGCTCCCGATCAAGTCCGTCGCGGCCGCTCCGCCCGCCAGCCCGCCCTCCGGTTAGGAACGGTCGAAGTAACCGGACCGTTGGGACCGAACATCGGGCCCCCGGGGAGGCTTCCGCGCGGCGGCTTCGCCGCCGGCCCACCCGCCCAGCCCTTTACGGGGGGGCATCGGGGGGGTCTCCCCAGCCCCCCCCGAAAGACCTAGCGCCGGCGTGCCCGCCGCGCTGCGCGTCCGCCGGATGCGCGCGGCCGACGTGGCGGCCGTCGCGCGCATCGAGCGCGCGGTCTTCGGGCGTGAGGCCTGGCCTGCCGCCGCCTTCGCGTACCTCCAGCAGGTCTTTTCGGCGCAGCTCCCGGCCCGCGGGCGGCTCTGGGCGGCCGAGCGCAGCGGGCGGGTCGTGGGCTACACCGGCGTCGAGCTCTCGGCGCTGGGCGGCGAGGCGGACGTCATCAACCTCGCCGTGGACCCGGCTCACCGCCGCCGCGGGATCGGGCGGCGCCTCCTCGGCGAGGCCACCGCGTACTGTCGCGCCCGCGGCGTGCTGCTCGTCTGGCTCCGCGTCCGCGCCTCGAACCGCGCCGCGCAAGGCTTCTACCGCCGGTGCGGCTTCCGGACCGTCGGGCGCTTCCGCCGCTACTACGACGACCCCCCCGAAGACGCCCTCCTCATGGCCCATGGCGACGCGCTCCGAGGGGCAGCGGCGCCACGGGCCCGCGCTCGCGGCCCCCGGAGGTAGGGGATCGGACGGGGTTCCGGCTCCGCCCGGACGTCCTCACCAGGGAACGGTCGGCCGCCGTCCCGAGCCCTCCAGGAGGGCGCGGACCTCGGCCGCGGTGGGCAGGGCGCCGATGGCGCCGCGGCGCGTGCACGCGAGGGCGCCGGCCGCGTTCGCGACGAGGAGCGCGTCCTCGACCGGCACGCCGGCGGCGAGGAGCGCGGCCAGGGCCCCGTTGAACGCGTCCCCGGCCCCCACGGTGTCCACGGCGGCAACCCCGAAGGCGGGCACGTGGACAGTCCCGCTCGCGCCGACCAGGAGAGCGCCGTCCGCGCCGATCGTGACCACCGCGGTGCCGACGCCCGCCGCGCGCAACCGCCGGCCCGCCGCCTCCGCGCCGGCCGCGTCCGAGACCTCCCGCCCGGTGAGGAGCGCAGCCTCCCCTTGGTTCGGCGTCAGGTAGTCCACGAGCGGCAGGAGGTCCGGGGGGAGCGGCAGCACGCGCGCCGGCGCGGGGTTCAGGATGGTGGTCTTTCCGAGCTCTCGGGCCTGGTGGAGCGCCCAGCGGACGGTCTCGAGCGGGGTCTCCAGCTGGAGCAGCACGACGTCCGCCGATCGGACGGCCTCGGCGTGCGCCGCGACCCGCTGCCAGGTCAATCGGTGGTTCGCCCCTGGCGCGACGGCGATCTGGTTGCGCCCCTCGCCGTCCACCGCGATCAGGGCGACGCCGGTCGCGGCCTCGTCCGTCCGGAGGAGCCCGGCCGGCGGCAGACCGTTCTCGATCAGGGTGGCGACCAGCCGGTCGCCGATGTCGTCGCGCCCCAGCAGGGTCACGAAGTGCACGTCGGCGCCGAGCCGTCGCGCCGCCACAGCCTGATTCGCCCCTTTCCCGCCGGCCGAGACGCTCAGCTCACCCCCGGACACGGTCTCGCCGGCCCGCGGCAGACGGGGCACCGCGACGGTGAAGTCGAGGTTCGAGCTCCCGATCACGCAGACTCGCCGCACACCCGCGCCTCGAAGAGCCGCAGGAAGCGCTCGGCGTCCACGCCCAGCGCCACGCGGCAGTTGGGCGGCGCCGACCAGCGGGCGGGAAGCCGCCGGTCGGCGACGGTCGCCCCGCGGGTCAAGGCGCCGGTCGTCTCGACGGCCACCGGCAGCGAGACCGTCTCCACGAGGCCCGGGTCGACGGCGACTCCGACGGCGAGCGGGTCGTGCATGACGAAGCCTCGCTCCCCCGACTGCCGGCCGAGCGCCACACCGCGCGCGGCGAGCGTCCCCGCGAAGCGTGCCACGGGGTCCTGGGATCGGAGGCAGCGCTCGACGGCGTCGGCCGGCCACAGGACCCGCCGGGTGACGTCCAGCGGAACGAGCGTCAGCGGGAGCCCGGCGCCGAGCACGCGGTCCGCCGCCTCGGGGTCGACATAGAGGTTATACTCGGCGGCCGCGGTCACGTTCCCGCCGACCGCCACCGCGCCCCCCATCACGACGAGCGCGCGCACGCGGCGGAGGGCGCCGACGTCCCGGTCCACCGCCTCCGCCAGGTTGGTGAGCGGGCCGAGCGCGACGACCACGAGCTCGCCCGGCCAGCGTCGCGCGCACTCGACGAGCAGGTCCGCGGCATCCCGGTCGTGCCGCCGCAATGGCGCTTCGGGGAACCGGGGACGCCCGTCGGTGCCCACGCACGCCGCGAGGCCCCCGAGCCCATCCTCGCCGTGGACGTGCGTCGCCGCGACGAGCGGTCGGAGGCGGGGGGTCGAGGCGCCGACCGCGACGACAGGCGCCGGGGTCGGCCGGACGACACCGAGGATGCGGGCGACGTTCCGCGTCCCGACCTCGACCGGCACGTTGCCGGCGACCGTCGTCACCGCTTCCACGCGCCAGGCGGCGGTGCGGAACGCCAGGAGCAGCGCCAGGGCATCGTCCAGCCCCGGGTCGGTATCGAGGAGGACGGGGGTCGTCACGGCAGGCGGCCGGCGGCGGGGGCCATCGGCGGCACGGGAAGCGGGGCCGGCGCCGCGCGGGCTGCCGGTCAGGTCTGCCCGGCCATCAGGCTTCGCGCCAACGACTCCGCGACGAGCCGGTACAGCCGGACGGCGAGCTGCGGCTCCTTTTCCTCGACCAGGGCGAGCTGGCTGCGGGTGAGCTTGACGCAGCGGAGCGGCGACGTCGCGACGACCGTGGCGATCCGGGGCTGATCTACCAGGATCGAGATCTCCCCGAAGGAGCGGAAGGGGCCGAGCGTGCTGACCGGCTTCTGTCCTTCGCCGACCGTGTCCCGCACGACCTTCGCCGCGCCCGAGAGGATGAGGTAGAGCCCGTCCCCCGGCTCCCCCGCCCGGACGATGGTGTCCCCGGGACCGAACGAGAGCTGGGTCCCGAAGTTCGTCAGCCGGAGCAACATCCACTTCTCGACATCCCAGCGGATCTCGAGGTAGCTCGGGTGCTCGCGCGGCGCGGCCATCATCCCCCCTTCACGGCATGGGGCCCGACGGGGCCGGCGCCCGGCCGGCAGGCCGGGACGCCGGGCTTTTTCGCCGGCCCATAGTGCCTCAGAGCCGCCGTCCCTGTCCAGCCGGTGGCCTCCGCCCCCCGGGGCGCGCCGATCCGGCGGCGCGCCCGGGGCGCTCTGGTATCATGGAGGCGATCGGCGACCAGCGATCGGAAAGGGGCGAGAGCGTGAGGATCCAGATCACCTACTGCGTCGAATGAGACTACTCCCCCCAGGCCTCCAGTCTGCAGGCCGCGATCAAGAAGGAGTTCGGGCTGACGGCTGACCTGAAGGAAGGCCACGGCGGCGTCTTCGACGTGGCCATCGACGGCACGGTCGTCTACTCGAAGCACGAGACCTCTCGTTTCCCCGAAAACCACGAAGTCTTCGCCCGGATCCGCCAGCGCCTCCCGAAGTGAGGTGAGGGGGGGTCCCTGCCCCCCGAGCGCGCTCACCGGGCGGCCCGCCACTCTGCCTCGAGCTGCGCGCGGAAGCGCGGATGCGCCAGCTCGATGAGCGCGCGGGCCCGTTGCTCGACGCTCCGCCCTCGCAGCTCGGCCCGGCCGAACTCGGTGACGACCCAGTCGGTGAGGTGTCGCGGCGTCGTGACCTTCGCGCCCCGGCCGAGCCGGGTGACGATCCGCGAGATCTCGCCACCGCGTCCGGTGGCCGGCAGCGCGATGATGGATCGGCCGCCCCGCGACCAGGAGGCGGCCTCCACGAAGTCGAACTGCCCTCCGACGCCGGCGACCTGACGGTCGCCCACGGACTCGGCGTTGACCTGGCCCGTCAGGTCCACCTCGATCGCCGAGTTGATCGAGACGAACCGCTCGAGGGTCGCAACCGCGCGCGGGTCGTGGATCAACGACGACGGCGCCATGCTGACAGCCGGGTTCTCGTGGACGAAGCGGAAGAGTGGCTCGGTCCCCATGATCTCGCCCAGGTCCATCCGGCCCGCGTTTCGACTCTTCCGGGCGTTCGTGATGATCCCTCGCTCGAGGAGCGGCAGCATCGCGTCGACCAGGAGCGAGTGGATGCCGAGGTCCCGCCGGTCGCCGAGGCCCGCGACCACCGCCTCGGGGACCGAGCCGATGCCGATCTGAACCGTGGCCGCGTCCGGGACGAGCTCGGCAACGTGCCGCGCGATGAGCCGCTCGGTCTCGCCGGCCTCGGGCGACGGGTACGGCCTGAGCGGCCGGTCCGTCTCCACCCGGGCGCTCAGCTGGCCGGGCTCGAGGTGGCTGTCGCCCCGCGTCCGTGGCATCCGGTGGTTCACCTCGGCGATCACGAGCGGTGCGACGCGGGCCAGCGGGAGCGGATAGCTCGTGGAGACGCCCAGAGAGACGCGACCGTCGGCGTCCGGCGGTGCCGTGTGGACGAGCACCGCATCGGCGGCCCAGGGTCCCCCCGGCCCGAAGAGCCACAGGGTATCGAGATACCGGGCCGGGACGAACTCGACCTGGCCGCGCCGGAGCGGCTCGCGGAGCGGCGGCGTCATGTGAAAGGTCACCCAGCGGAAGGCTTCGTGGTGCTGGGGCGTGCAGAAGGGATAGTCGCCCAGGAGCATGCCGCCCATCAGCGTGAGCGGTCCGAGCCGCGGCGCCTGGCGGACGATCTCGTCGATCAGCGTGCGCGGCTCGGCGCAGCCGGGCGGGAGGAGGACCCGCATCCCGGGGCGGAGGAGGCCGATCGCCTCCTCGGCCGTCACCGCCGGCCCGCCGCGCCCGATCAGGCGCCCCGTGGCCCGAGGGCGCGTCGGAGGAGGTCGAGGGTCATGAGGCAGGCGCGCACCCGTACCTGGCGAAAGTCGCCGCCGAAGCGGTAGTCTCGCTCGACGGCCTGATCGGGCGTTGCCACGCCGATCCGGGTCGGGTGGACGAGCCCCGGCCCTGCGCCGGCCGGTGGACCCACGACCGCGGCCGCCCCGACCTCGCTCTTCCCCCAGCTCCGGACCGCCTGGGCCAGCTCGGCGGCGGTCCCGTCAGCCACCCCGAGGCGCCGCGCGTCGGCCTCGTTGGCGGTGACGAGGGCCTGGAGGCGCTCGGCCACCCCGGGGACCGCGCTCAGTCGCTCGGCGACGAGACCGCCCGTCCCGGCCTCCAGCAGGGCAAGCCGGGCGCCGCGCTCGGTCAGGGCGGCCCCCACGACGCCTTCCAGGGTGTCGCCGTCCGCGCCGAAGACCAGATCGCCCAGCCGCTCCCGGATCACCGTCTCCACGGGCGCGATCAGGGTCCGCGCCGCCGCCTCGTCGGCGGCCTTCGCCGCGATCCGCACGTCGACCTGCCCGAGGTGCGCCATGGTGCCGACCGTCGGGTTGGCCCCGGTCGTCATGAAGTCGCCGAGAAGCTCGCCGACGCGGCTCTCGCCGAGCCCGCAGACCCTGAGGATCCGCGACACGATCGCGCCGCGGAGTCGGTAACGCTCCCGGAGGTAGGGCAGGACGCGCGCGAGGAGCAGGTGCTCCATCTCACGCGGCACGCCGGGCAGGCAGATGAGGGCCCGGGGGCCCTCCTCCACGATGAAGCAGGGGGCGGTGCCCACCGGATTCGCCAGCGGGAGTGCGCCCCCGGGGATGTAGGCCTGCCTACGATTCGACGGGGAGAGTGCCAGGCCGCGGGCGCTGAAGAAGGCCTCGATGTCCTGGAGTAGCTCGGGCACGAAGACGAGATCCCTGCCCGTCGCTTGAGCAGCTGCCTCCCGCGTGACGTCATCCGCCGTCGGACCGAGCCCTCCTGTCGTGATCACGACATCGGCGCGGCGGAGCGCCGTGTCGAGGGCGAGGACGACCCGGCCCAGGTTGTCGCCGACCGTGGCCTTCTGGAAGACGTCGAGGCCGATGGCCGCCAAGTGCCTCGCAATAAAGGCGGCATTGGTATCGACGATCTGGCCGAGGAGCAACTCCGAGCCGATGCTGACGATCTCGGCGTGCATCAGGGACCCGCGGCGGCATGATAGCACAGGGCATCCCCAGGGGCCGGGACCGGAGGCGGGAAGTTTGCAGGTCCAACATTCGTAGCAGGGCCGGAGTCAGCAGGGCTGGAAGGCCGTCCCGAGCCTGGCGCTGAGGCGTTTCATCAAATGCGGCAGGAAGTTGGCGCCAAGACGATGACATCACGTTTGAGCGTCTTCCCCGTGCACCGGATGGAAACTTTTTCGCTCTCCGGCTCGTCTCATGGAGGGCGGCAGCGGAGCGACCCAGCGCCCCCCAGAGGAAGGTGGCAATGAGCCGACACGTGGTGGCTGAAATGACCCTGATCCGGCACAAGGCGAAGGCCCACGAGCTCGGCGAGGAGCTGGGAGGAGGCGTCGGCGCCCTGTCCGGAGAGCTCGTCCCGACCGACAAGGTCGAGGACGTCCTCGAAACCCTGAACCTGCCGGGGCCAGCCGCGGCGGATGAACCGGCCGCGCCCGCCGCCGAGGACCTCGAGGCGACACCCGAGGAAGAGGAGCCCGAGGTTCTCGAAGAGAGCCTGAGCCCGGAGGACCCGGTCCGCCTGTATCTCCGGGAGATCGGCCGGATCTCGCTTCTCACGGCCGAGCGCGAGGTCACGCTCGGGCAGCAGATCGAGCGAGGGCAGGAGCGCGTCCGCCGGGCGATCATGGCAGTCCCGCTCGTCCGGCAGGAGCTGGTCGCGCTGTCCGAGCGCCTGCGCAAGCACGAGGCCGAGCCCGAGGCGTTCCTCGAGGCGCCCGACGGCACCGAGCTGAGCGAGCCCGAGCTGCGGCGCGTCCTGGGCGTCTTCGCCCAGATCCGGCGCCTCGACCGGGAGCTCGGCGAGCTCGAGGCGGCGCGGCGGCGCGCGCGGAAGCTCGAGTCGCGCAAGGTGATCCAGGAATGGATGACCCACAACCACCGGACCCGGGTCCGGCTGCTCGGTAACCTGCCGCTCAAGCCGATGGTCGTCGAGCGCTGGGTCGGGCGGGTCAAGAGCCTCGCCCAGGAGCTCGGCGGGCTCGTGCGCCGGCTCGAGACGGGCACGGACGCCGCCGCCGACGGGGCCCGCGCCGCGGCCCGGCGGCGGATCCGGGAGATCGAGGCCGAGGTGGGCCTCCCCTACCGCCGGCTGGTCGCGTTCATGCGCGACGTGGAGGCCGGCGAGTTCGAGGTGCGCCTGGCGAAGAAGGCCCTCATGGAGGCGAACCTCCGCCTCGTCGTCTCGATCGCCAAGCGCTACCTGAACCACGACATGCCGCTCCTGACCTCATCCAGGAGGGGAACATCGGGCTCATGAAGGCGGTCGACCGGTTCAAGTACCGCCGCGGCTTCAAGTTTTCGACGTACGCGACGTGGTGGATCCGCCAGGCCATCACGCGGGCGATCGCCGACCACGCGCGGACGATCCGCATCCCGGTCCACATGATCGAGACGCTGAACCGGCTCTCCCGCGTCAACCGCGGCCTCTTCCAGGAGCTCGGTCGCGAGCCGATGCCGGAAGAGATCGCCCGCCGGAGCGGTCTGCCGCTTCGAAAGGTGCGGCTGATCCTGGAGTCGTCCAAGAAACCCCTGTCGCTCGAGACCCCGATCGGCGAGGACTCGGACCTCGGCGACTTCCTCGAGGACAAGCAGACGCCCTCGCCGACGGACTCGCTGCTGAGCCAGGACCTGACCGCGCAGGTGGAGCGCGCCCTGTCGAGCCTGAGCCCGAAGGAAGCGGAGATCCTGCGCCTCCGGTTCGGGATCGGCGAAGAGGGCGAGCACACGCTGGAGGAGGTCGGCCAGCGGTTCGAGGTCACGCGCGAGCGGATTCGCCAGATCGAGGCGAAGGCGCTGCGGAAGCTCCGCTCGCCGCTCCGCGGGCGCGGGCTGAAGAGCTTCGTCGAGAATTAGTCCCGGAGGGGGCTCCGCCCCCCTCCCACGGCCCTCCGGACGAGGTCCGGCCCTTCGGCCGTTGATCTTCGCCTGGGCCGAGACGCGCTCGGCTTTCGGCCTCGCGGCCGTCCCGGCCTCTGGGGCCGAAGGGCTCGCGCCTGCCTCCCCCCAGCACACCTTGCCCGCGGCTTCCGGGAGGCCGCGGGCGCAGACGATCAAAGTCGACGAGCCGCTGGATCACTCGCGCATCCGTCCCCCTTCAGGCCAGGAGCGCGACGACGTCTCCCTCCTGGACCGTCTGCCCTTCAGCAACCCGGATCGCCTGGATCGTGCCGGCCCGGGGCGCTTCGACCGGAATCTCCATCTTCATCGACTCCAGGATCAGGATCGGATCCCCGAGCCCGACCCGCGCGCCCGGCAGAGCCACGATCTGGAAGACCACGCCCGTGATGTGCGCCCGCACTTCCTCGGCCATGTCCTCAGCGCCCCCTTTCCGGGAACCGCGTGGTCACGGCGGCGCCCCGGCGCGCGCGGCGTCGATTCTATCCCACCGCTCGCGGCACCGGCAACGGCTCAGACGCGTTCCTTGAACTCGCGCCCGAGCAGCCCCTCCGGTCGCACGAGGAGCACGACGATGATGATCACGAAGGCCAACGTGTTCTTGAACTGGATCGTCAGATAGGCCCCCGCCAGGCTTTCGGCCACCCCCAGGACGAGGCCGCCCACCACCGCGCCGGGAAGGCTGTTGAGCCCGCCGAGCACGGCCGCCGCGAAGCCCTTGAGGAACGGGTCGAGCATGAAGAACGGGTCGAGGAGGAGCGCCGCGGCCAGGAAGATCCCCGCCACGACCGCGAGCGCGGAGGCCACGCCCCAGGCGACGGCGAGGATGCGGCGCGTGGGGATGCCCAGCGTCTGCGCCGCGGCGAGATTCTCCGAGGTGGCGCGCATGGCCAGGCCCAGGCGGGTCTTCTGCACCAGGAGGTAGAGGAGCACGCTCCCCAGCACTCCGGCGGCGAAGGTCCCGAGCGAGAGCTCGCTGACGAAGACGCCGCCGAGCCGCCACGTCCGGCTGTCGGAGAGCGGAAACGGCAGCCGGTCGGGCTCCGCGCCCCATTCGTAGACGATGAAGCCCTCCAGGACGAGCGCCAGGCCCAGGGTGATGATCACCTGGCCGAGCAGGGTCGCGCCCTGGCGCTGCGCCGGAAGGAGCACGCCGAAGTAGAAGAGCAGGGCGATGAGCCCTCCGGCGGCCACGGCGAGGGGCAGCGCGAGCGCGAAGGGATAGCCGCGGGTGAGGAGAGCGAAGGCGACGAAGCTGCCGAGCGTGGCCACCTGGCCATGGGCGAAGTTCAAGACCCGGGTGGAGCGGTAGATGAGGACCAGGCCCAGGGCCACGAGCGCGTAGAGGCTGCCCGCCGACAGCCCGGTCAGCGCGTACTGGACGAACCGGGTCATGGTTGCGACCGTGCCCAGCCGGGCCGAGCACTGAGTCGGGTCCTGGGGGGAGGCAGGCCCGATGCGTTCGCCGCCACGGCCGGGACGCCGGCCCGGCCGCCGATCGAGCAGAACGCCGCCGGCGGACGCCACGAGGGCCGTCGGAGGGGG
>JBIOTN010000246.1:0-3300 GCA_044866005.1 Candidatus Rokuibacteriota bacterium
CGGGAAACAACCGGTGGTAGAGGACCGCGGCTAGCTATACCTCACGTAGAGGTCCCGGAGCCGGGCCCGGCGGCGGGTCGCCTCGGCGAGGAGGGTGGGAAGCGAGGGGCAGCGGATCGGGTCACCCAGGAGCACGGCAAGGTCCCGGTACGCCGGTTCCAGGGCACGCTCGCGCTCGAAGGCCTGGCCGAACAGCTCACCACGCCCGTCCGGGCCCGACGCGGCGGTCGACGCCGGTGAGAGCCCAGGCATCGCCTCGAGGCCGGCTTCGCGGGCGAGCGCCTCGATCGTCGGGATGCGCTCGACCGTTCGTGCCGCGATCTCGCCGCATGCGGCGCGCAGCGGCGCGGGGCCCGGTCGCGCGGCGAGTGCCAGGTACACCGAGGCGACCTCGCGCTCGAGCCGCAGCACCTCGGAGAGCATCTCGAGCGCGGCGGCGCGGCGGGCGACCGGGAGCTCGTCGACAGCCAGCACGGCGTCAGTCTACCAGGGTCAGGCCTTGATGCTTGGCCTTCGCGTGGGCGGTCGCCGACTCTTGCCCAACCGCGCACCGTCGGTGGTCCGCTCCGAGCGGCGGCTTGCCGCCGCTCCGTTCCTGGGATCGGGTAGCCGGGCCGCGGGGCCCGGCTCCCACACCACCGTACGTGCCGTTCGGCATACGGCGGTTCACGAGCGACACGCAAGGCGCTGGTGCTCACCGAGGAAGCTCAGAAGGCCAAGCTGGGTCAGCCAGGCGTTCGACACGGCCCACACCATCGCACGGGTCCCCGCACTGGCCCAGGGGCCACGGGGGCCGTAGGCGATGGCCGTCGCATAGCGCCGGTCGAGGCCCCGGCGGCTGAGCTCGGCGACCCGGGTGTGCGGGGTCTTCCACTGGCGCCACACGATCGTGCGCAGCTTCCGACGGAGCCACACATCCAGCGCCTCCAAGCCCGCCCGCACCGCCGTCTGTCGGTAGTACGCGACCCAGCCCCGGATCACCGGCGCCAGCTCGCAGACCGTGTGCCCTAGATGCCGCCCTCGCGCCCGCCGTAACTGCCGCCGCAACTTCCCTTTGAGCCGGACGATCGACGCCCGCGCCGGCTTCAGCTTCGGCGGGTGATGCGAGGTCACCGTGTACCCCAAGAACCGTCGAGTCCACGGCCGCGCCACCGCACTCTTGGCCCGGTTCACCGTCAGCCGGAGCCGCTCCCGGAGAAAGCGCTCCAGTGATGCCATCACCCGCTGCCCCGCCGCCTCCGACCGCACATACACATTGCAGTCGTCCGCATAGCGGACATACCGGTGCCCCCGACGCTCCAGCTCCCAGTCCAGCTCATCCAGCAGGATGTTGCTGAGCAGGGGCGAGAGCGGCCCGCCTTGCGGCGTGCCCTCCAGCCGAGGCGACACCAACCCCCCCTCCAGCATCCCGGCCCGCAGATAGCGACCGATCAGCCGAAGCACCCGCTTGTCCCTCACCCGCCGCCCCACCCGCGCCATCAGGATGTCGTGGTTCACGCGGTCGAAGAAGTTCGCGAGGTCCAGGTCCACCACCCACCGATCCCCCGCCGCCATGTGGGCCTGCGCCCGGGCCAGGGCGTCCTGCGGCCCCCGCCCCCGCCGGAAGCCAAAGCTCCCGTCGGCAAACGTCGGGTCAAAGATCGGCTCCAGCACCTGGAGCAGAGCCTGTTGGATCATCCGGTCCACCACAGTCGGAATGCCGAGCACCCGCGTTCCCCGCCCGTCCGACTTCGGAATCGCCACCCGCCGCACCGGTTGGGGCTCGTGCGTGCCCGTCATCAGTGCCTCCCGCACCGACGCCCAGTGCGTCCGGCAGTAGGCCCCCAGCCGCTCGACGGTCATCCCGTCGACGCCCGCGGCCCCTGCATTCTGCACCACGCGCCGATAGGCTCGCCACACGTTCTCCGGTCGCAGCACCTCCTCCATCAGCTCCAGCGCCCCGGCCCTGCCGCTCGCGTCCGACGCCCCGCGCGCTTGACCCGCCAGGTCGGAGGCCCGGGCCGTGCCGCGACCCTCACCCCGGACCGGCTGCGACCGCTCGGCCGCCGCATCTGGGCCGCTGCCGGCGCGGAAGTCCTCCGCCGTCAGGTCGGTGCTCGTGTGTGGCCCTTCCCCGCCCTGCGCGGCGGGTACTATGGCCGTGGCTGACTCCTCGCGCCGCCTCCCGGCGTCGCCCGTTCGGACGCAAGCGAGACCTCCCGGGGTAATGCGCGTGACCGTCGCCCCATCCACCCGCCGCATCTACGCCCCGTCGGTCCGGGTGACTATCGGGCTTCGGGTACCTCCGCCCCCTCGCCCCCTACGTGGCGCCTCGTATGCGGTTCGTGTTCCTCGGGCCAGGGCTTTGCCTATGGCTTCCTCCCCACCCCGCCTCACGGCGACGCAGTCGCCAACCGGCTAGGAGTTCCCGTCACCAGGGTCTCCAGAGGTCTTCCACCTCCTGGTCACTTCCCGGTCGGCTTTCGCCTTCCGGTTGCAACGCCGATATCGCTGGCGTTCGCGCCGTGCCCGGCGCACGGAGGCTCCGGAGGGGGCCGCCGAGGCCCCCTCCGACCTAGCCGTCGAGGCCCCCTCCGATCTAAACTACCAGCGGCTCGGCGTCCGTCACGACGCGGCCGCGCTCCGCCAGGGTCCGCCGCAGGAACTTGGGCAGGCTGAACATGTGCTGGTGGCACAGCCCGTCGTAGTACCGGAGCTCGCCTCGCACCCGCGCGCGGATCTCGTGATCGACCCGCTCCAGCGTCAGGATCCGCGGATCCCCGGTCTTCGCCGCCAGGATGAACCCCCACGGAGTCCCGAAGCAAGGGATGAACGACTGGTACGGCGCCACCGCGGGGAACACCTCGGCGAGCGTTTGGGCCATCGCCGCGTAGAAGTCGAGCTCGCCGATCTTCGTCATCCCCGCCTGCATCGCGAGGTTTCCGCCGGGCGTCAGGCGATCGGCGAGCAGCCGGTAGAACTCACGCGTGAAGAGGAGACAGGCCGGTCCCGCCTGGAGGGGCTCGGTGAGGTCGGCGATCGCCACGTCGAACCGCTCCGGGGTGGTGTCGAGATAGCGGCGGGCGTCCTCGTGCCGGAGCTCGGTCCGTGGGTCGGCGAACGCCTGCTGGTGCATCTCCGGGAGGTGCTGGCGGCACGCCTCGACCACGGCTCGGTCGATGTCCACCATGACCGCCTTCCGGATCGACGGGTAGCGCAGGACCTCGCGCAGGGTCGCCCCCTCCCCGCCGCCGATGATCAGCGCGGTCTCCGGCCGCTCGTGGAGGATCATCGCCGGGTGGACGAGCGTCTCGTGATAGA
>JBIOTN010000247.1:0-29469 GCA_044866005.1 Candidatus Rokuibacteriota bacterium
CTTTTGCCGGCGCACCGGTCTGGGGGGAGGAATCGGAGGGGGCCGTCGAGGCCCCCTCCGAAGACTTTAGGAGGCGCGGCGGCCGCGGTCGCGCTCTTCCTCGCGCTCGCGGTCGTAGACGCGGACGTCGCGCTCGACGCGCGTGTCCACCCGATCCGGACGTCGGCTCAGACCGACGATCGCCGCGATCACCGCGACGACGACGATCAGGACAATCACCGCGCCGATCGGGCTGAGGCCGAAGATCCGGGTACCCTCGTCGGCCGCGCGCTCGCCGGGGGTGGCCGGCGCGCCCGGGGTCGGGGCGCCGGGGGTCTCGGTCGAGCCGGCCGGCGGCGCCTGGGACGTCGCAGAGCTCGACGAGCTTCCGCTCGGCTGCTGGCCGGGCGCCGGCGCCGGGCTACCGCCCTGCGACGTGGCACTCGAGGACGACGACGTGTCGGGTGGCGCGGGCGCCGTGCCCGACGGGCTCGTGGCCACGCTGCCGGACGCCGAGCTGCCCTGCGGGCCGGTCTGCAGGCTACCCGACGTGGAGCCGCTCGGCTGAGAGGTCGGGGGCGCGCTCGTCTGAGCCCAGGCGCTCGAGATGCCAACCGCGAGGGCGAGGACGAGCATGAGCGTGAGCATGGTTTTCATGGGTCACCTCCGGACAGACTCGTCAAAGCAATGCAAATGCCAGCCGACGGCGCCCCACGCCCCGGTCTGCGGCCGGTCCCGAGCCACGGCGCGGCACGCGCGGCTGGACGGGCGACGCGGAACCGGACACTGACACTGTCGGCGGGCCATCCCGGGCGATCCGGGCGGGCGGTGCGCCCGTTGACAGCGGGGGGTCGTCTCGGGAATGATGAAGGGGCCCGACGGCATGCTGATCCGCCGTCGGCGACGAGGAAGCGGATGAGCACGGGATGGAGGGCATGAGGCTCAGTGAGTTCTTGCGCGGGAACGGACGCCGGCAGGCGTTCGGCGTGCTCACGGAGGGCGATTCCGCGTGCGCCGTCGCCCAGATCTTCGAGCAGGCGTTCGGGGTGCCGGTCGATCGCGTGGGGATCAGCCGCGAGAGCCAGCTCTTGCGCTCCGTGCTCCGCGCCTACCGCGTGGACATCCCGCCGCGCCGCGAGACCTGCCGGAAGTGCTACCTGCCGTTCCAGCTCCCCGACCAGCTTTCCGGCTACCTGATCCACTTGAACGATGCGCACCTCGCGCCGAAGCACGTCATCATCGAGGCCCTCGAAGAGCTCGGTCTCTGACGCGCGCGCCGGTTTCGGCCGGCTGCTCCTCCTCCCGCTCCTGCTGCTCTCGCTGACCCGCCCGGCCGCCGCGGCCGCGCCGGCGGCCCCCAGCCTCGACGACGCCCTCCGGCAGGTGGAGGGAGCCTATCGCCGGGTCACCGATCTCCGCGCCCGCTTCGAGCAGGCCGCCTTCAACCGGACCCTCAACCAGACCGTCCAGGCCAAGGGGACCTTCTACCTGAAGAAGCCGGGCAAGCTGCGCTGGGAGTACGCGACGCCCACGCCGCAAGAGATCGTCTCGGACGGCCAGCGGCTGTGGGTCTACACGCCCGAGCTCAAGCAGGTCAACGTCGCGGCCGCCCCCGAGGCCCTGGCCGGCCCCGCCGGGAGCTTCCTCCAGGGCCTCGGCCAGGTGCGCGAGCACTTCCAGGCGCGCTTCCTGAACCCGGCCCAGCCCCTCGACCCGGACGGGCTCGTCGTCCTCGACCTCACGCCGAAGCGCCCGGAGCCGTTGCTGGCGCGGCTCATCCTGGCCGTGGACCCGAAGAGCTGGCTGGCCCGGAAGGCGGTCCTCTACGACGAGCTCGGCAACACGGTCACGCTGCGCTTCGTGGAGGTGGCGGTGAACCCCGGGCTGCCGGACACGCTCTTCGCGTTCGTGCCGCCGCCGGGGGTCGCCGTGGTCCCGACCCCGGGCCTCGCGAATCCCTAGACCGGGCGGCCCGCTCGTGGCCAAGGGCGAGAATTCCTTCGACGTCGCCTGCAAGGTGGACATGCAGGCCGTGTCCGATGCCGTCCACCAGGCCACGCGCGAGATCGGGACCCGCTACGACCTCAAGCAGACGAAGAGCCAGCTCACGGTCGAGCCGGAGGAGATCGTGGTCCTCGCGGACAACGACTACGTGCTGAAGCAGGTGATCGACCTGCTCCAGTCGAAGCTCCACCGCCGCGGCGTCCCGCTGCGGGCGCTCGCCTACGGCAAGGTGGAGTCGGCCGCCGGCGGCACGGTCCGCCAGCGGATCGGCATCCAGCAGGGCATCCCGATGGAGAAGGCCAAGGAGATCGTGCGCCTGATCAAGGACACGAAGCTGAGGGTCCAGGCCCAGATCCAGGAGGACCACGTCCGCGTCTTCGGCAAGAACAAGGACGACCTCCAGGCCGTCATCAAGCTGCTCCGGGACCGGGACCTCGGCATCGAGATGCAGTTCACCAACTATCGGTCGGAGTAGCCGCCGGAGGGGCCTGGTCGCGGCGGCCGGGCGGTCCTACGGCCGCTCGCGGAGGAGCGCCTGGATGTCGAGGGAGGCCTGGCGCTCGTCGAAGAAGGCCAGGCTGTAAATCTCCCGCACGCGTCCCGCCTGGTCGACGAGGTGCAGGCGTGCCGGATGCTCGATCTCCCCGCCTCGCTGCGGCCGGGTCCACTCGTCGTACGCCGCCAGGACCGGCTGGAGCTGCTCCGGGCTCTCGCGCAGGAACCGCCAGCCGGCCGGGTCGGCGTCGAAGCCGCTCGCGTAGTGGCGGAGCACGCGGGCCGTGTCCCGTTCCGGCGCGACCGTGATCGACAGGAGCGCGACGCGGGCGGGGAAGAGGCCGGCCCGCCGCAGCCGCGTCTGGAGGGCCGCCATCCGCTGGGTCACGAGCGGGCAGGCCGCGGGGCACGCGGTGTAGATGAAGGACAGCAGCACGACACGTCCGCGGAGGCCGGAGAGGCGCACCGTCCGGCCCTGCGGGTCGAGGAGCGCGAAGTCGGGGGCGGGCCGGATCACGCCCAGGCTCGGGTGGGGGGCGATCCGGCGTTCGTCGGGGTCGCGGACCGGCGGCGGCCGCTCGTGCGCGTGTCCGGGCGGCACGGGCGGCGCCAGCGCCAGCGCCCCGACGACCAGCGTGACGACCAGACGAGGGGCGGTCACCGGGCCGTCAGTTGAGCAGCATGTCGTGGGCTCGCGCCGGGCCGGAGGGGAAGCGCGTGAAGTCCACGTCGAAGAAGGGGTCCATCTTCAGGCGGCCGTCCGGGCCGATGTGCACGAGCCGGACCCAGAAATTTCCCGAGTAGTCCATGGTGGAGAGGAGCGAGTTCGTGACGTACATCCGCTTGCCGTCCGGGGTCACGTGCATCATGTTCGGCGAGACGCCCGGGGCGACCGTGTCGTGAAGGCGCGGCTTGTCGGGCCTGGAGGCGTCCCACGCCTGGATCTCGCTCCGCATGAAGCACGACACGTAGAGGAACCGATCGTCCGGCGACTGGCGGAGGTCCGCCGGCAGGCAGCCCTTGCCCAGGTCCGCCACCTTGCTGGTCGCGAAGCGCCCGTCCTTCTCCTGCTTGAAGAACCAGATGGAGTCTCCCAGCGCCGAGTTCGTCCAGCCGTAGGCGGCCCCGGGCTTGAGGCTCCACCGGACCTCGAGCGGGACCGGATCGGTGGTGAGGGTCTGGAGGATCTTCCGCTCCTTGAAGTCCCACACGAGCAGCGTGTTGCCGCCGTCCTTCATGTCCCACTGGGCGAGCGGCTTCCGGTAGTTCCGGAACGGCGTGAAGCTCGAGGTGATCATGCGGTTGATGTCGGGCTTCACCGCGACGTCGTAGGCGTAGGGCGCGTTGGCGGGATTCTTCCACGTCCGGATCAGCTCGCCGTCGTTCGTGAACTCGGCCAGCCCGCCGGGCGGGTTGCCATCGGCCGAGGAGAGGAAGGTGAGGAGCATCCGGCCCGGGAGCGCGTAGTAGGTATGCGGGCCGTGGAGGCCGGTGAGCGCGGTGATGTCGTCGATGGTCTTGACGATGCGCGGCTTGGCCGGGTCGGCCGCGACGTCGATGATGAACAGCCGCTTGCCGAAGAGCGTCCCGGCCCAGATCTTGGTGCGATCGTCGGTGAACCCCATGTGGTGGGGCTCGTTCCCCGCCGAGCCGAGGTCCATCGTGCCGAGGACTCGGCCGTAGGTGGGGGAGGCCAGGCTCACGTCCACGACGGCCAGGAAGTCGTTCTCCTTGGCGTCGGCGTCGACGGAGAAGACGTAGAGGTACTTCTCAGGCCCCGCCAGGCGCTTGACGTAGGGCGACAGACACGTCTCGCCGAAGACGGCGTCAGCGCTGAACAGCACGGCGACCAGGCAGCCGAGACGAATCGAGCGTCGCATCCGCGATCCTCCTTTGCGGGGCCATCCGCGCTCGCCCAGGACCGGTCGGTGGCCGACCAGCCCAATGATAGACCGAGGCCCCGCGCTTTGCCATGCCCGTCACGACGGCCAGCGGACCGGGCGGGAGGGCCGGCGTGACCGAGCAGATCGGCGACCTCTGGCTGGAGCACCGGCCACCCTCGGCGGGTCCCCGGCGCGGCCCGCTCCTCCTCGTCCACGGGATGTGGGGCGGGAGCTGGTACTGGGCGAACTACGTCGGGCTCTTCGCCGCGGCCGGCTGGGACTGCTGGGCCCTGAACCTGCGCGGCCACCACGGGAGCCGCCCGGTCCCCGACGTCGGGCGCGTCCGCGTCCGCGACTACGTGGCCGACGTCCTCGCCGTCGTGGCGGCGGTCGGGGAGCCGGCGGTGATCGGCCACAGCATGGGCGGTCTCGTCGCGCAGAAGGCGGCCGAGACGACGGCCTTCCGTGCCGCGGTGTTTCTCACGAGCGCGCCACCGCGCGGGATCCTCGCCGTGCGCGGGCCGGTGCTCTGGCGGCTCCTGCCCTACACGCGCGCGCTCCTGGGCGGCCGTCCCTTCGTCCCGCGCCCGCGTGACGCCGAGGCGCTCTTCCTCAACAACCTGGCCCCCGACGTGCGGCGCGAGGCCTATGCCCGCCTCGTGCCGGAGTCCGGCCGGGCGGCGCGGGAGATGGCTCTGGGGCGCGTCGCCGTGGACGCCGCGCGCGTGCGCTGTCCGACGTTGGTGGTGGGCGCCCTGCGCGACCGCATCACCCCGGTCGCCATCCAGCGGCGGATCGCCGCCAAGTACCGGAGCGACTACCGGGAGCTCGACGGGCACGCCCACATGCCGATGATCGAGGCCGGATGGGACGCGGTCGGGCAGGAGCTCGCCGCCTGGCTCGCCAAGGTCACCGGGTGACGGCGGCGGGCGATCCGGTTATACTGGCCTCCCTCGAGTGCCGGGACCCATCCCGGCAAACCGCGGAGGAGAGTCGGCGATGGCGTCGCTCACCGTGGTGAGCCCCGTGGCGATGACCGTGGAGCACTCCGTCAAGCCGGCGCCGCGCCCGGCGCGGCTCGACGGCCTCACCATCGGCCTCTACTGGAACATGAAGGCCGGCGGCGACGCTGCGCTGGACCGCGTCGAGGCGCTCCTGCGGGCGCGCTCCCCGGGCGCGCGCTTCCGCCGGTACACGGGCTCGGTGGGCTGGCTCATGCGGCACTGCACGGCGGAGGACGCCGACCGGATGGCCGCCGAGGTGCACGCGGTGGTCGGCACGACGAACGACTGAGGGTCCTGCACGTCGTGGGGGACCCACGACATGGTGGAGCTGGAGCGGCGGGGTGTCCCGACCGTGATCTTCACCGCGCAGGCCTTCGTGCACGACGCGGAGCGGAGCGCCGCGAGCTTCGGGCTGCCGGGGCTGCCGCTCGCCGTGATGCCGGTGCCGTTCACCAACCAGCGGCCCGACGCGATCCACCGGATGGTCGACGACGCCTTCGAGCAGGTGATCGCCGGCCTCACGCGGCCCGTCGCGCCGCCGCCCGCCGCGGCCGCCCCGGCGGCGGAGGAGCGGCTCACCTACGCGGGCGACGATCCGCTGGAGGCGTGGGAGCGCATGGGCCGGGACTTCCTGGCGCGCGGCTGGGGCGACGGCTTCCCCCTGGTCCCGCCGACCGTGCGGGCCGTCGAGGCCATGCTCGCCGGGACGGCGCGCGGTCCCGGCGACGTCGTCGCGACGCTCGAGCCGGGCTTCGGCCTCGCCACGGTGGAGAAGCTCGCGGTCAACGCGGTGATGGCCGGGTGTGGGCCCGGGCAGTTCCCGCTCCTGATCACGGCCGTGCGGTGCCTGGCCGAGCCGAAGATGTATCTCCGGAACAAGGCGATGTCGACCGGGCCCCACGCGCCGCTCGTCCTCGTCAACGGCCCGCAGGGCCGGGCCGCCGGCCTCAATGCGGGGATGTGCGCGCTCGGGCCCGGCGCGCCGTCCGCCGCCAACACGGTCCTGGGGCGGGCCGTCCGGCTCGTCATGATGAACGTCGGCCACACCTACGTCGGCGTCTCGGACATGGACACGATCGGCTCGCCGCTCAAGTACGCGTGCTGCTGCGCCGAGAACGAGGCGGAGAGCCCCTGGGAGCCGTACCACGTGACGCGCGGCTTCTCGCCCGAGGCGAGCACGGTCACGGTGCACTTCGTCTACGGCCTCTGCGAGCTCCACGACTTCCGGAGCACGGCGCCCGCCGATCTGGTGGAGGTCTTCGCCACCGCCGCGACCAACGTGGCGCAGGTGGGGACCGGACTCTGGCTCATCGGGCGCCGCGCCGATCCCCGCTACAAGACCGAGGAGAAGGAGCACAACACGCTCTTCGTGTGCCCCGAGCACGCCCAGATCTTCGCGCGCGCGGGGTGGGGGCGAGCGGAGCTCGCCGAGGCCCTCTACCGGCGCGCGCGCCTGCCGTTCCGCACGCTCATGCTCAACAAGGAGCCCAAGGCGTTCCACACCGCGCACCCGGAGCTCGGCTGGCTCGCCGACCACCCCGAGCTGCCGCTCCCCATCGTCGAGGACCCGGGCTGCTTCGACATCGCGGTCGTCGGCGGCGCGGCGGGCCGCGGGGCCTACTTTTACGGCGCCGGCGAGCCCGTGACGCTGCCGGTCGAGGACTGACCATCCCGCGCATCGCCGGGAGGAGAGGGACATGACGATCCGCATGCTCTGCCTGATCGCCGCGCTCGTGCTGGCGGACACGCCGTCCGCCCTGGCCCAGCCGCGGGAGCTGGTCATGGGGAACGTGAACCCCGCCAAGCACGGCACGACCCTGACGGCGCAGCAGTTCGCGGACAAGCTGGCCGAGCTGACCCAGGGCAAGGTGAAGGTCGTCCACCACCATTCCGGTGTCCTGGGCGGCGAGCGCGAGGTCGCCCAGCAGGTCCAGCTCGGCACCGTGGACCTGACGCCCGTCACGACGGCGCCGCTCTCGACGCTGGTGCCGGAGATGTCGATGTTCCAGCTCCCCTACCTCTTCCGGGACTACCAGCACGTCTATGCCGCGCTCGACGGGAGCGACACCATCCGGAAGTTCTACGAGCCCGTCCTCGACCGGAAAGGCTTCAAGCTCGTGGCGTTCATCGCCGCCGGTTATCGCGGGATCTACGGCCACTACCCGATCAACTCGATCGCGGACGTCAAGGGGAAGAAGGTGCGGGTGCAGGAGGACAAGATCCTGGTCGCCACCTTCAGGGCGCTCGGCATGATCCCCACCGCGATCGCGTTCCCGGAGGTGGCGACGTCCCTCCAGACGAAGGTGATCGACTTCGCAGAGGGCGGGATCAACACCTTCTACCACAACAAGTTCTACGACATCGTGAAGCACGTCGCCGACGTGCGCCACACCCACCAGGCCGTCGCGCTGGTGATGTCCAAGGCCTCCTGGGCGAAGCAGGACGCGGCGACGCAGAAGGCGATCGTGGAGGCCGCCCGCCACGCCGAGCAGTGGAACCGCAAGTTCATCCTGGACGAGGACCGCGACATCCAGGACCAGGTGCGCGCCAAGGGCGTGACCATCACCAAGCCCGATTCCGCCCCCTTCCGCGCCGCGACGAAGAGCGTCTACGACGAGTTCTTCGCGACCCCGGCCGGGAAGGACACCCAGAAGCTCGTCGATCACATCCTGAGCCTGAGGTAGCGTGCCGCCGGGCGACGCGCCGTTCGGCCGCTGGGGGGCCCGGGGCTACGAGGGGCTCGGCCTGCTCGGCGGTCTGATCCTCGCGGTCATGACCGCGGCCGTCTTCCTCCAGGTCGTTCTTCGCTACGTCTTCGCCTACGCGGTCGAGGGGCTCGACGAGGTTCCCCGGTACTGCTTCGTCTGGCTCGTGATGATCGGGGCCGCCGCGGCGATGTACCGCGGCGAGCACACCGCCCTCCACTACTTCCGGGACCGGCTCTCCCCGCGCGGGCAGGCCGGGGCCCGGCTCGTCACGGAGGGCGCGGGCATGCTCCTCTTCCTCTCCTTCGTCCGGACGGGCTTCGTCCTCGTGCCGAACGCCCAGCTCCAGGAAAGCGCCGGCCTGGGCCTGCCCCTCGGCTACGTCTACGCCGCCATGCCGGTCGGCGCGGCGCTGATCCTGCTCCCGATGGCGTGGCGCTTCGTCGCGACGCTCGGGCAGTTCGCGGGCCAGTGGCCGAGACGCTCCTGATCGTCTTCGCGGTCTTCGTCGTCCTGGGGACGCCGATCGGCATCGCGCTCGGGGTCGGCGCCCTCGCCGCCGCGACCGTCTACCCCGCGCTCAACCCGATCCTGATCCCGTCCCGCTTCGTCGGCCTGCTCTCGGACTCGTTCATCCTGCTCTCGGCGCCGCTGTTCATCCTGGCGGGGAACCTGGCGGCGCGGGGCGGCGTGGCGCGCGCGATCATCGACCTCGCCACGGTCATGGTCGGCTGGCTCCGCGGCGGCCTGGCCTACGTCAACATCGTGGACAGCATGATCTTCGGCGGGATCTCGGGCTCCGCGGTGGCCGACGTCTCCGCGCTCGGGACGTTCCTCATCCCGCAGATGGTGCGCAAGGGATACGACCGCGACTTCGCGACCGTGCTCACCATCTGCACGGCGATCCTCGCGCCCATCGTCCCGCCGTCCATCATCGCGGTCATCTACGCGTGGATGGCCGAGGAGTCCGTCGCCGCGATCTTCGCCGGCGGCTACCTCCCCGGGCTCCTGCTCGGCGTCGGCATGGCGGTGCCGACCTTCGTCATCGCGCGGCGGCGGAACTACCCCAGGGAGCCGCCGCCGACCCTCGCCACGTTCGCCGCGGCCGTGCGGGACGCCCTGCCGGCCCTCATGATCCCGGTCATCATCATGGGGGGCATCGTGCTCGGCTGGTTCACGCCGACGGAGGCCGCTGCCGTGGCCGTGGTCTACGCGCTCGCGGTGCCGCCCCTCGTCTACCGGGAGCTCGGCTGGCGGGACCTGCCGGGCGTCTTCGCCGACTCGGCGCGGCTGTCCGGGGTCATCGGGCTCATCATCGGGCTGGTCGGCGCCTTCGGCTGGGTCCTCACGTACTCGCAGTTCCCGTTCCGCGTGGCCGCGGCGATCTCCACGGTCGCGCCGTCCTGGTGGCTCTTCCTGGTGTTCGTCATCGTGCTCTACCTCCTGCTCGGCACGTTCCTGACGCCATCGGAGATCATCCTCGTCACGATCCCGGTCCTGCTGCCGACCGCGAAGGCGCTGGGGATCCACCCGATCCACTTCGGCATGGTCTGCGTGATCGCCTCCGCGATCGGCCACGTCACCCCGCCCGTCGGCCTCTGCCTCTTCCTCGGTATGGCCATCAGCGGCCTCCCCATGGAGCGGCTCGTGCGGCCGCTGATCCCGTTTCTCGCGGCGATCGTGGTCGTGCTCTTGATCGTCGCCTTCGTGCCCGAGACCGTGCTGCTCGTGCCGCGCTGGCTGGCCTTCGTAAAGTAGCCGCGC
Organism: Candidatus Rokuibacteriota bacterium; assembly: GCA_044866005.1. Classification (GTDB taxonomy): domain Bacteria; phylum Methylomirabilota; class Methylomirabilia; order Rokubacteriales; family DASRDR01; genus JBIOTN01. The sequence continues at coordinate 9,835 of JBIOTN010000247.1, forward strand.
GGGCCGGGCGGCGCCGCCGTCCGGGCGGCGGCGGTGATACAATGGGCCACCCGCTACCCGGTCGGATCTCTCGGCGCCATGGCAGCTCCCGGTAAACGCAACGGCCGTCGCCGCGCGGTCTCGAAGCCGCGGACCACCCCCCGCGCCGCGCTCGAGGCGGAGCTGGCGCGCGCCGTCGAGCAGCAGACCGCGACGAGCGAGGTCCTCCGCGTCATCACCAGCTCCCCGACGGACCTCCAGCCTGTGCTCGACACGGTCGCGCAGAACGCAGCCCGGCTGTGCGAGGCGACCGATGCGGTCATCATGCGCGTCGACGGCGCGTCCCTCCGCCAGGTCGCGGCGTACGGTCCGCTGGGCGGCATCTTCAGCGCCCCACCGCGGAGACTCAGCCGCGGCTGGGTCATGGGGCGCGCGCTCGTCGACCGACGGACCATCCACGTGCCGGATCTGGCCGCGGAGCCGGAGGAGGAATACCCGGAGAGCGGCGCCAAGCGCGCGGGCATTCGGACCTATCTCGCGACCCCGCTGCTCCGTGAGGGCGTGCCTGTCGGCGTGATCGCGGTCCGGCGCGCAGAGTTCCGTCCGTTCACGGACAAGCAGATCGCGCTCCTGGAGACCTTCGCCAGCCAGGCGGCGATCGCCATCGAGAACGTCCGGCTGTTCCAGGAGCTCCAGACCCGCAACCGTGAGCTGACCGAGGCGCTGGAGCAGCAGACCGCGACGAGCGAGATCCTGCGCGTGATCTCGAGCTCCCCGACCGACCTCCAGCCGGTGATGGCCGCGGTCGCCCAGAACGCCGCCCGCCTCTGCCACGCGAGCGACGCGCAGATCCTCCGGATCGACGGCGACATCCTGCGGCCGGTCGCGTCGTACGGTGAGTTCTGGCCGGCCGTGCCGGTGCCGCTCAATCGCGAGTCCGTGCCGGGACGGGCGGTGACGGACCGGCAGGCCATCCACGTGCGGGACCTCACGGCCGAGCTCGACGAGTTCCCGGAGGGCAGCGCCTTCGCCCGACGCTTCGGCCACCGGACGACGCTGGCGACGCCCCTCCTGCGCGAAGGCGTCCCCGTCGGCGCGATCCTCATCCGCCGCATGGAGGTCCGGCCCTTCACCGACAAGCAGATCGCGCTGCTCAAGACGCTGGCGGACCAGGCGGTGATCGCCATCGAGAACGTGCGCCTGTTCCAGGAGCTCCAGGCCCGCAACCGCGAGCTGAGCGAGGCCCTGGACCAGCAGACGGCGACGAGCGACATCCTGCGCGTCATCTCGAGCTCGCCGACCCGGGTGGAGCCCGTCTTCGACGCGATCCTCGACAACGCCATGCGGCTCTGCGCATCACCCGTGGGACTCCTGTTCCTCTTCGATGGGGAGACCTTCCGCCTGGTCGCGGATCGGGGCGCCCCGGCCACCTTCGTCGAGCCGCGCAGGACGGGACATCGAAGCGGTCCGCACACGGGGATCATGAGGGCCGTGACGGAGCGGCGAGCGGTCCACATCCTGGACATGCTCGACGATCCGGCCTACGCCGAGCGCGATCCGGTACGGGTCCAGACGATCGAGCTGTTGCGGGCACGGACCGGGATCTGGGTTCCGCTGCTCAAGGAGGGGGCGCCGATCGGCGTCATCGCCATGTGGCGCCAGGAGGTCCGGGCGTTCACCGACAGCCAGATCGACCTCCTCTCGACCTTCGCCGACCAGGCCGTGATCGCGATCGAGAACGTGCGCCTCTTCCAGGAGCTCCAGGCGCGCAACCACGAGCTGACCGAATCGCTCGAGCAGCAGACGGCGACGAGCGAGATCCTGCGGGTGATCTCCAGCTCCCCGACCGACCTCCAGCCGGTGCTGGACGCGGTCGCCGAGAACGCGGCACGGCTGTGCGACGCGAGCGACGCGACGATCTTCCGGCTCGAGCGTGACGTCCTGTGGATGGTCGCGTCGCACGGCTCCCTCCCGAGGCCACCCGCGATGGTGAGGCGCGAGGAGGGTGTTCCGGTCAACCGTGGCTCGGTGACCGGCCGAGCCGTCGTCGACCGCGGACCGGTCCACGTCCACGACCTCGCCGCGGTGTCCGAGGCCGAGTTTCCCGAGGGCCGGGCGTATCAGCGGCAGATGGGTCACCGGACCACGCTGGGGGTCCCGCTGCTCCGCGAAGGCACGCCGCTGGGGGCGATCCTGATCCGTCGCATGGAGGTGCGCCCCTTCGGCGACAAGCAGATCAAGCTTTTGGAGACCTTCGCGGACCAGGCGGCCATCGCCATCGAGAACGTCCGCCTGTTTGAGGAGCTCCAGGCGCGGACCCGCGAGCTGGCCCGATCCGTGGAGGAGCTCAGGGCCCTGGGCGAGGTGAGCCAGGCCGTCAGCTCGTCGCTCGACCTCGAGCGGGTGCTCGCCACGATCGTGGCCCGCGCCGACCAGCTCTCGGGGACCGACGGGGGCGCGATCTACGAGTACGACGAGACGAGGGAGGCGTTCCATCTGCGCGTCAGCCTGAAGCTCGAAGAGGAGCTCATCGGCGTGCTGCGCGGGACGCCCACCCCTCTGGGCCAGGGGGTCGTGGGCCGCGCGGGCCTCGCCCGGGAGCCGGTTCAGATCCCGGACATCCTGGAGGACCAGGCATACGGGGGGCGGCTGCGCGAGGTGGCCGAGCGGGCGGGCTACCGGGCCCTGCTCGCCGTGCCGCTCCTGCGGGAGGAGCGGCTCATCGGCGCCCTGGTCGTGCGCCGGCGGGTGCCGGGGGCGTTCCCGCCCGAGACGGTCGGCCTCCTCCAGACCTTCGCCGCCCAATCGGGGCTGGCGATCGAGAATGCCCGGCTCTTCCGGGAGATCGAGGCGAAGAGCCGCCAGCTCGAGATCGCCAACCGGCACAAGTCCGAGTTCCTCGCCAACATGTCGCACGAGCTCAGGACGCCGCTCAACGCGATCATCGGCTTCTCGGAGGTCCTGCTGGAGCGGATGTTCGGCGAGGTGAACGGGAAGCAGGCCGAGTATCTCGAGGACATCCTCTCCTCCGGCCGCCACCTCCTCTCGCTCATCAACGACATCCTCGACCTCTCCAAGGTCGAGGCGGGGCGGATGGAGCTCGAGCTCGGGACCTTCGACCTCGCGCTGGCCCTGGAGAACGCCCTGACGCTCGTCCGCGAGCGCGCCACGCGACACGGGGTCGCCCTGGAGCGCCACCTCGACCGCCGGCTCGGCGACTTCGTCGGGGACGAGCGGAAGGTCAAGCAGATCGTCCTGAACCTCCTCTCGAACGCCGTGAAGTTCACCCCCGAAGGGGGCCGGATCGCCCTCGTGGCGCGGCTGACCGACGGCGCCGTCGAGGTCTCGGTCAGCGACACCGGGATCGGGATCGCGCCCCAGGACCAGGCCGCCATCTTCGAGGAGTTCCGCCAGGTGGGACGCGACTACGCGCGGAAGCGCGAGGGGACGGGGCTCGGGCTCACGCTGACCCGGAAGTTCGTCGAGCTCCACGGCGGCAAGATCTGGGTCACGAGCGAGGTCGAGCGAGGCTCCACCTTCACCTTCACCCTCCCGGTACGGCCATGGCCGGCGAGCTGATCCTGATCGTCGAGGACAACGAGAAGAACCGGAAGCTCGTCCGGGACATCCTCCAGGTCACGGGCTACCGGACGGTGGAGAGCGAGAGCGCCGAAGAGGGGCTCCGGCTCGCCCGGGAGCAGCACCCGGCCCTCGTCCTCATGGACATCCAGCTGCCCGGGATGGACGGCATCACCGCGCTGGGCCGGCTGCGCGCCGACCCGGAGACCCGCGACATCCCGGTCATCGCCGTCACGGCCTCGGCCATGACCCACAACCGCCAGCAGATCCTGGCCGCGGGGTTCGACGACTACCAGACCAAGCCGATCCACGTGACGGCGTTCCTCGAGGCCGTGCGGCGGATGCTCGACCGGTCCCGCCCCGGAGGGGCGTCGTGACACCGCCGGCGAAGATCCTGGTCGTGGACGACACGCCCCGGAACGTCAAGCTCCTGGCCGATCTCCTGGCCGCCAAGGGGTACGCGGTGGTGACCGCGGAGTCGGGCCGCCAGGCCCTCGCCGCCGTCCAGGCCGAGCACCCAGACCTCGTGCTCCTGGACGTCGTGATGCCCGAGATGAGCGGCTACGAGGTCTGCCGCGCGATCCGCGCCAACCCCGCCACCGACGTCCTCCCGGTCGTCATGGTGACGGCGCTCGACCCCGGAGAGGAGCGGCTCAAGGGCCTCGAGGCGGGCGCCGACGACTTCCTGACGAAGCCGATCAACCAGCCGGAGCTCCTGGCCCGCGTCCGGTCGCTCCTGCGGATCAAGGAGTTCCACGACCGCCTGCAGGAGATGAACCGGACGCTCGACGCGCGCGTCCGCGAGCAGGTCACTCAGCTCGAGCGGCTCTCCCGCCTGAAACGGTTCTTCTCCCCCCAGCTCTGCGAGCGGATCATCTGCGCCGGCGAGGAGAGCGTCCTCGAGTCGCACCGGCGCGAGATCACCGTCGTCTTCTGCGACCTCCGCGGGTTCACCGCCTTCGCCGAGACGGCCGAGCCGGAAGAGCTGATGGGCGTCCTGCGCGAGTACCACGCGGAGATGGGCCGACTCATCCTCTCTCACGAGGGCACGCTCGAACGGTTCACGGGGGACGGGATGATGGTGTTCTTCAACGACCCCGTCCCGATCCCCGACCCGGCCGAGCGCGCGATCCGCATGACGCTCGCCATGCGCGACCGGGTGGCGGCCCTGACGGACCGGTGGCGCCGGCTGGGCTACGAGCTCGACTTCGGCGTCGGGATCGCCCAGGGCTACGCCACCATCGGCGCCATCGGCTTCGAGGGCCGCTGGGACTACGGAGCGGTGGGCACGGTGACCAACCTGGCGGCCCGGCTCTGCGGCGAGGCCAAGCCCGGCCAGATCCTGGTCCCGCGGCGTGTCCTGACGTCCGTGGAGGGAGTCGTCGAGGCCGAGCCGGTCGGCGACCTGCTGCTGAAAGGCTTCCTGAAATCGGTCGTCGCCTTCAACGTCTTGGGGTGGCGGGAGGCGGGACGACGGCCGACTGGGTGCGGCGCATAACGACGTGCGCCGCCTTCCCATCGGACGGCGCAGAGTCTGAACGAGTACGGGTTGACGGTGTTCGGCCTTCCAGCCTACACTCGCTCCACCTTCCCGACAGCGTCCGGCCCTCCGGAGGCGGGCACGGCTTACGGAGCCCGGCACATCGCCCCACGCGGTGGCCCACCTGACCGGGACGCTTCAGTTCCGCCTGCCTGGTTCTTGGGCCGACCGCCCCCCACCCGCTCGCGGGCTGACGGGACTATCCCGGGATGGGAGGAACCCATGAAGGGCATCATCTTCAACCTGCTGGAGGAGGTCGTCCGCCGGGACTACGGCGAGGAGACCTGGGAGCGGCTGCTGGAGGCGGCTCAGCTCGACGGCAGCTACTCGGCGCTGGGCAACTACCCGGATGAGCACATCCTGAAGCTGGTCACCGCCGCCTCCGCGGCCCTCAACACCCCGGCCGACGCGATCGTTCGATGGTTCGGGCGGAACGCCCTCCCCCTCCTGGCCGAGCGGTACCCGGAGTTTTTCGCGCCGCACCGATCCACCCGGACCTTTCTGCTCACGCTCAACGACATCATCCACACGGAGGTGCGGAAGCTCTATCCGGGGGCCGACGTGCCCGTGTTCGACTACGACACCTCGTCACGCGAGGTCTTGCAGATGGGGTACCGATCGCCCCGCAAATTGTGTGCGCTCGCCGAAGGCTTCATCGAGGCGGCCGCGGCGCACTACGGAGAGGAGGTCACGCTCGAGCAGACGACCTGCATGATGCGAGGGGACGAGCGGTGCCTCTTCAAAATGTCGTTCAAGAAGTCGGGGGCTTGATGGATGACCGGCGTCCCTGATCCCGGGCCATCGGAGCTCGACCGGCTCCGGCGGCGCCTCGACCGGGAACGGAAGGCGCGGCTGGAGAGCGAGGCGATCGCCGAGCACGCCCTTCGCCAGCTCTACACGAAGCAACGCGAAGTGGACCTGCTTCGCGCGATCGCGGTCGCCGCGAACGAGTCCTCGACGATCGAGGACGCCATGCAGATCTGCGTGGAGCGCGTCTGTGCCTATACCAGCTGGCCCGTCGGGCACGTGTATCTGCTCACCGAGGATTCGCCGGACCTCCTCGTCCCCACGACCATCTGGCACCTCGACGATCCCGACCGCTTCAGTACGTTTCGGCAGGTGACCGAGTCGACCCCGCTCGCCCGCGGGATCGGGCTCCCAGGGCGCGTGCTGGCGAGCGGGAAGCCGGCGTGGATCATGGACGTGACGAAGGACGCGAACTTTCCGCGGGCGAAGATCGCCACCGACATCGGCGTCCGCGCCGGGTTCGGCTTCCCGGTGCTGGTCGGGGCGGAGGCGGTGGGCGCCCTCGAGTTCTTCTCCCCCGAGGCCGTGGAGCCCGACGAGTCCTTGCTCGAGGTCATGGCGCATATCGGCACCCAGCTGGGGCGCGTCGTCGAGCGCAAGCGGGCCAGCGACGCCCTGCAGAATCAGCGAAACGAGCTCAGGCGGCTCTCCCGGAACCTCGAGCAGCTCTACGCGCTGTCCATCGCGATACAGGAGCCGCTGTCGCTCAAGGAGCAGCTCGGCCGGGTGCTGGAGGGCGCGCGCCAGGTCGTCGACATCGACCGCTTCTACATCTGGGCCCTCACGGGCGAGGCCAGCACCCTCGCGCCGCTGGCCGGCGCGGGGTTCGTGGGGGACGATTGGGATGCCATCGAGCGGACGCGGATTCCCCTGGAGGCGAGCGGCGCGATGCACAAGGCCTACCGGGAGGGCGTCCCGCTCGTCTTCAACGAGCAGAACCCGCTCCCCGCCGAGCTGCGACTCGGGCCGCCGTATTCGGAGCTGCCGGCCCTGCGCACGAAAAGCTTCCTCGTGCTGCCCATGATCGCGCGCGGCCGGACCGTCGGGCTCTTCACCGCCGACAACAAGCGGAGCGGCCGGCCCATCCTTCCCAAGACGGTAAGGCTCCTGGAAACCTTCGCCACCCACGCGGCGGTGGCCGTCGAGAATGCCCGCCTCTTCGAGGAGCTGCAGGCGCGCACGCGCGACCTGGCTCGATCCGTGGAGGAGCTCCGGGCCCTCGGCGAGGTCGGCCAGGCCGTGAGCTCCACCCTGGACCTCGAGACCGTGCTCACGACCATCGTCACCCGCGCCGTCCAGCTCTCCTCGACCAGCGCCGGGGTCATCTACGAATACGACGAGGCGGCCCAGGAGTTCCACCTGCGCGCGACCCACGGTGTCGAGCCCGAGCTGGACGAAGTCATCCAGGGCACGCGCATCCGCCTGGGCGAGGGCGCGCTGGGGCGCGCCGGCCTGACCCGGGCGCCCGTCCAGGTACCGGACATTCCTGCAGAGGACGCCGTCATCCTGCCGCTGATCCGGCCGATCCTGATCGGTTCCGGCTATCGATCCCTGCTCGCGGTCCCCCTCCTGTCGGAGCCCGAGATCATCGGCGGCCTGCTCGTCTGGCGCCGGGAGGCCGGCCGCTTCTCGGCCGAGACCGTTGCGCTGCTGCAAACCTTCGCCACCCAGTCCGTGCTGGCCATCCGCAACGCGCGGCTCTTCCGCGAGATCGAGGAGAAGGGCCGGCAGCTCGAGGTCGCGAGCCGGCACAAGTCCCAGTTCCTGGCGAACATGAGTCACGAGCTCCGGACCCCGATGAACGCGGTGCTCGGCTATGTCGAGCTCGTCCTGGACAACATCTTCGGCGAGGTGCCCCAGCCGATCCGGGACATCCTCGAGCGAACGCGGAACAACGGGGTCCATCTCCTCGGACTGATCAACGACGTCCTGGACCTGTCGAAGATCGAGGCCGGCCAGCTCACGCTATCCCTCGGGGAGTACTCGATGGAAGATGTGGTTCGGACGGCGGTCCATGCGCTCGAGTCGCTGGCGTCGGAGAAGCGCCTCGCGATGAAGATCGAGATCTCGCCCGGCCTGCCCATCGGTCGCGGTGACGCGCAGCGGCTCACCCAGGTCCTCCTGAATCTCGTGGGGAACGCGATCAAGTTCACCGAGGCGGGCGAGGTGCGCGTGGAGGCCAGGACCGCGGACGAGGCCTTTCTGGTCTCGGTGTCCGACACGGGCCCGGGGATCGCCGAAGGCGATCGGCTGCGGATCTTCGAGGAGTTCCAGCAGGCCGACAGCTCCAACACGCGGAAGAAAGGGGGAACCGGGCTCGGGCTCGCGATCGCGAAGCGGATCGTCGAGATCCACGGGGGGCGCATCGGGGTGGAGTCGAGCGTGGGGCAAGGCTCGACGTTCTGGTTCAGGCTGCCGATCCACGTCGACCGGCACGCGGCGGCCCGATGAGCCGCCCCGGGCGGGTTCCCGTCGCATCCCGGCGTCCCACATCACGCCCCCTCGTGCCGGGACATCCCTCGCGCAGGCTACGCCAGTGAGCAAGCGGATCCTGGTGATCGAGGACAACGAGGAGAACCGGCGGATCCTGCGCTATCTCCTTCAGAGCGCCGGCTACGAGCTGATCGAGGCGGTGACCGGGGAGGAAGGCGTCACGCTGGCCGAGACGCAGCGTCCCGATCTGATCCTCATGGACATCCAGCTCCCCGGCCTCGATGGGTACGAGGCGACCCGCCGGATCAAATCGAATCCCGCGCTCCGCGCGATCCCGATCATCGTCGTCACGTCCTACGCCCTGAGCGGCGACGACGTGAAAGCCTTCCAGGCTGGCTGCGACGCCTACGTGACGAAGCCCTTCGTCCCGCGCCAGCTGCTCGCCAAGATCCGCGAGCATCTGCCCTAGCTCGCGCCCGGAGGAAGGCCCGTGCGAACGCCGCCCCGGATCCTCATCGTCGACGACACCCCAGCGAACCTGCACATCCTCCAGGTGCGCCTGGGTGCTCAGGGCTACGAGATCGTCACGGCGACGGACGGGGAACAGGCGCTGGCCGTCGCCCGGGAAGCGCTGCCCGATCTGATCCTGCTCGACGTGATGATGCCGAAGATCGACGGCCTGGAGGTCTGCCGGCGGCTGAAAGCGGACCCGACGCTCCCGTTCGTCCCGATCATCATGGTCACCGCCAAGGCGGACACCGCGGACGTGGTTGCCGGCCTCGAGGCCGGCGGCGACGAGTACCTGACCAAGCCCGTGGACCAGGCGGCACTGGTCGCCAGGGTGAAGTCCATGCTCCGCATCAAGGAGCTCCACGACACGGTCCAGGCCCTGGCCGTGCAGCTCGCCGACTGGAACAAGACGCTCGAGCAGCGGGTTCGAGATCAAGTCGAGCAGCTCGACCGCCTGAGTCGGCTCCGGCGCTTCTTCTCGCCGCAGCTCGCCGAGCTGATCGTGGCGGGCGGCGCGGACGATCCGCTCACGACCCATCGCCGCGAGGTCACGGTCGTCTTCCTGGACCTCCGCGGGTTCACCGCCTTCGCCGAGACCGCCGAGCCCGAAGAGGTCATGGGGGTCCTGCGTGACTACCACGCCGAGATGGGCCGCGTGATCCTCGACTACGAGGGCACCCTGGAGCGCTTCGCCGGCGACGGCATGATGATCTTCTTCAACGACCCCGTCCCCATCCCCGACCCGGCGGAGCGCGCGATCCGCATGACGCTCGCCATGCGCGGCCGGGTGGCGGCCCTGACGGACCGGTGGCGCCGGCTGGGCTACGAGCTCGACTTCGGCGTCGGGATCGCCCAGGGCTACGCCACCATCGGCGCCATCGGCTTCGAGGGACGCTGGGACTACGGAGCGGTGGGCACGGTGACCAACCTGGCGGCCCGGCTCTGCGGCGAGGCCCGGCCGGGGCAGATTCTCGTCTCCCGCCGGGTCCTCGCCAGCGTGGAGACGCTGGTCGAGGCCGAGCCCGTGGGCGAGCTCGTCCTCAAGGGGTTCGCCAAACCCGTCGCCGCCTTCAACGTCCTGAGGCTCACGGCCCCCAAGCCCGACGCCACCCGCTGAGCCGCCCCGGCGCCCCGCCGGGGTGCTGGCGTCCCGGGTTGACGGCGCCCCGCGGTTCGGCAGATCATGAAAGAGCCGGCCCGCTCCGAGCCCTTGGCAGGGAGTGCCCGGAGGGAGGGCACCGTGTCACGCAAGGATTCCATCCGCATCTGGCCCCGCTCTCTCCTCGCCCGCTACGGGGCGTCGCTGGCGGCCGCCGCGGCCGCCGTGGCCACCCGGGTGGCGCTCGACCCGCTGCTCGGCCCCCACGCGTCCTTCGCCACCGCCTATCCGGCGGTGGTGGTGAGCAGCGCGCTCGGGGGGCCGGGGCCGGGCCTGGTGACGACGCTCGCGTGCGCGGCGGCCGTCCTGGTGGTCGGAACGCCGCCCGCCGTGTCGCTGGCGTCGCCGGCCGACATCGCCGGCCTGACGCTGTTCCTGCTCGGCGGCGGTATGATCAGCACGCTCACCGGCGCCCTGGCCGGCGTCGCGAGACGGGCGGAAGCGAGCCGGTCCCGGCTCGAGCAGGAGATCCTGGACGGGCGCCGGGCCGAGGAGGCGCTCGTCACGGCCAACCAGGAGCTGGAGCGCCGCCTGGCCGACCGCGACGACCTCGTGGCCCGGGAACAGGCCGCGCGCGCCGTGGCCCAGCGCCGGCAGCGGGACGCGGAGGCGGCGAGTCGCGCCAAGGACGAGTTCATGGCCGTGCTGGGGCACGAGCTCCGTAACCCGCTCGGCGCGATCAGCAACGCCGTCCGCGCCCTTCACGATACCGGTGACAAGGTGGTGAAGCTCCAGGACATCATCGGTCGCCAGTCGCGCCATCTCGCGCGACTGCTGGACGACATGCTCGACGTCTCCCGGGCCACCATGGGGAAGATCGCGCTCCAGCGCGAACCGGTCGACCTCATGGCGATCGCCCAGCGGGCCCTCGCCTCCCTCCAGCACGAGAACCGGACCGGCGAGCACGAGATCGACCTCGCCGGCGACTCCGTCGTCGTCCACGGAGACCCCATCCGCCTGGAGCAGGTGGTGCGCAACCTCCTCGACAACGCCCTCAAGTACACCCCGGCCGGCGGCCGCATCGAGGCCAGGATCGGGTACGAGGACGCCGACGCCGTGCTGCGCGTCAGCGACACGGGCGCGGGCATCCCGCATGATGTCCTGCCTCGCGTCTTCGAGCCCTTCGTCCAGGCGGATGGCACCCTCGAGCGCTCCCTGGGCGGCCTCGGTCTCGGGCTCAGCGTCGTCAAGCACCTCGTGGAGCTGCACGGGGGCAGCGTGTCCGTCTCCAGCGAGGGACCGGGTCGGGGCAGCGAGTTCCTGGTCCGGCTCCCGCTGCTGGCCGAAGGCGCGCCGCCGCCGGAGCCGCCGGTCGCCGCCACGCCCAAGTCCACCGCCCGTCGCGTGCTGATCGTCGAGGACAACGCCGATGTCCGGGACGGCCTCCGCATGCTCCTCGAGACGTGGGGGCACGCCGTCGAGGAGGCGGCGGACGGCGGGGAGGGCCTCGAGCTCGCCCGGCTGGACCGCCCGGACGTCGCGCTGGTCGACGTCGGCCTGCCCGTCCTGGACGGGTATGCCGTCGCGCGGGCCATCCGCGGCGACCCCCAGGTCGCGGGGATCGTGCTCGTCGCGGTGACGGGCTACGGGCAGCCCGCCGACATGGAACGGGCCCGGGCGGCCGGGTTCGACGCGGTGCTCGTCAAGCCCATCGATCCGGACGCCCTGGTGCGCGCGCTGGCCCGGGTCGACGACCCTCACTGACGCCGCGCCGCCGCCGGCGGCCGTGCCCGGCCGCGCCCGGCGCCGCGGTGTATACTGACCCCTCGACGTGAAGGTCCACCTCGTCAGCCTCGGCTGCCCCAAGAACCAGGTCGACGCCGAGCTCATGCTCGGCGCGCTGGCCCGGGCCGGCGCCACCCCCGTGCCGACCCGGGGCGCGGCCGACTGCGTGCTCGTCAACACCTGCGCGTTCATCGACCGGGCGAAAGCCGAGTCCATCGAGACCATCCTCGAGCTCGGCGCCTGGAAGGCCGAGGGCCCCGGCCGGCGACTCGTCGTGACCGGCTGCCTCCCCCAGCGCTACGGCGCCGAGCTGCTCGCCGCGCTGCCCGAGGTGGACGCGATCCTGGGCACCGGGGACCTCGGCCGCATCGTGGACGTCGTCCGAGGGCTCGACCGCCGCCGGGAGTGGGTGACCGCGGCGCCGCCGGGCTACCTCTACCGGGCCGACGCGCCGCGGGTCCGGGTCGGGGCACGGCCCTACGCGTACGTGAAGATCGCCGAGGGCTGCGACATGGGGTGCGCCTTCTGCGCGATCCCCCTCATGCGCGGCCGGCACCGCAGCCGGCCGCTCGCCGACGTGGTCGCGGAGGTCGACGCCCTCGGCCGGGCGGGCGTCAGCGAGGTGGTGCTCGTCTCCCAGGACACGCTCGCCTACGGGAAGGACCGGCCGGGGCCCGGGCGGCCGGACTTCGGCGACCTCCTCCTCGCGCTCTCCGAGACGTCGGTGCCATGGCTGCGCCATCTCTATCTCCACCCCGCCCACGTCACCGACCGGCTGATCGCCAAGCTGGCGCGGGCCCGCGCGCTGCCGTACCTCGACATGCCGATCCAGCACGCCGACGACGGCGTGCTCCGCGCGATGCGGCGCGGCGTCACCCGGCGGCGTATCGCGGAGATCGTCGGCGCGCTCCGGCAAGCGCTCCCCCAGGCGACGCTGCGGACGACGGTGCTCGTGGGCTTCCCGGGCGAGACCGAGGCGGCCTTCCAGTCGCTCCTCGAGTGCCTGGAGACCGTCGCTTTCGACCGGGTCGGCGTCTTCACGTACTCGCCCGAGGAGGGCACCCCGGCGGCCGGCATGGCGGCGACCGTGCCGCAGGACGTCGCCGAGGAGCGCGCGCGTCAGGTCCAGGAGACGCAGGACCGCCTGGCGTGGCCGCGCCAGCAGGCGCTCCTCGGCCGCGTGCAGGAGGTCCTCGTGGACGGCCCGAGCGAGGACCCGGCCTTCCCGTGGGAGGGGCGGACGGCCGCCCAGGCGCCCGAGATCGACGGCGTCGTCTATCTCCGGGACGCCGGGCTTCGACCCGGGCAGCGGCTCCCCGTCGAGATCGTCGAGGTGGACGGGTACGACCTGGTCGGCGTCGGCAGCGCGCGCGGCTGAGCGTCCCCGCGGAGGGACGGCCTCCCCGTGCCGGCGGGCTCCGGCCTGACGGCCGCCGCGGCCGGCGCCCGCGTCGCGCGCTTCATCGCGACGTGCGGGGGGCTCGGCGGGGTCCCGCTCCTTCCCGGCACCGTCACGAGCCTGGTCGTCGCGCTCGTGGTGTGGGCCCTCGCCCCGCCCGACCGGTGGCTCCTCGTCGTGGCGGCGGCGGTGACCGGCGTCGGCATCTGGGCCAGCGCGCGCGAGGAGGCGCGCGTCGGGGCGCACGACCCTTCGAGCATCGTCGTGGACGAGGTCGCCGGGATGCTCGTCGCCTTGCTCGGCCAGCCGCGAAGCCTGCCGTGGGTGGGCGCCCTCTTCGGCCTCTTCCGCCTGCTGGACATCTGGAAGCCGTTCCCGATCCGGCAGCTCCAGGCGCTCCCCGGCGGCTGGGGCATCGTCGTGGACGACCTCCTCGCCGGCCTGGTGGCGAATCTCCTGGGCCGCCTGGCGGCCCGGCTCTGAGCGCGCCCCGACGGTGACGACGGCGGAGCTCCTCACCGTCACGCCCGACCCCGCGCTCGCGGGTGACGGGGTGAGCGGCGCCGCGCCGGCGCTCGCGCGGTTCCTGGAGCGGCACGCGGTACCGGTCCGCGGGCGGCGGGTCGTGCCGGCCGAGGAGGGCGCGGCCGAGCGCGCGCTCGCCGAGGCCGTCGCCGCGGGCGGTCTCGTCGTCTGCCTGGGGGAGGGCGACGGCGCCGAGATCGTCCGTCAGGCGGTCGCGCGGCTCGTCGGCAGCCGGCTGGTCCTGAGCGACCGCGTGATGGAGGCCGTGGCGGGCAGCTACGCGCGGCGCGGCCAGGCGATGCCGCGGCGCGCGGAGCGGCTCGCGCTGATCCCCCAGGGCGCGCTGGTCCTCCTGGCCGCCGGCGGCGGCGAGCCTGGGCTCCTGGTCGAGGCGCCGGGCGCCCTCGTGTCGGTGCTGCCCGCCGACGCGCCGCTGGCGCTCGCGCTGGCGGACGAGCACCTCCTGCCGCGGCTCGCGCCGCGGAGCGCCGAGCCGGTCACGCTCGTCCGGACCCTGCGCCTGGTGGGGCTCGGGCTCGGCGAGACCGAGGCCGCCGTCGCGGCGGTCCTCCGCGACGTCGAGGGCGTCGCCGGTCGCTCGTTTCCCGTCCGCGGCGAGGTCTGGGTTCGCCTCCGCCTTCGCGGCCCGACCCCGACGGCGGCGGCGGCGCGGCTCGGGGAGCTCGAGCCCGCCCTGCGGCGGGAGCTCGGCGCGGCCTGGTACGGCGTGGACGACGAGGCGCTCGAGCTGGTCGTGGGCCGGCTCCTGCGCGCGCGGCGCCTGTCGGTCGCCCTCGCGGAGTCGTGCACGGGCGGTCTGGTCGGCCACCGGCTCACCGAGGTGCCCGGCAGCTCGGCGTACGTCGAGCGCGGTCTCGTCGTCTACTCGAACGCCGCCAAGCAGACGCTCCTCGGCGTGCCCGAGCCGGTGCTGGCGCGGCACGGCGCGGTCTCGGCCGAGTGCGCCGAGGCCATGGCCCGCGGCGCCCGCGCGCAGGCGGGGACGGACCTCGGCCTGTCGGTGACGGGGATCGCGGGGCCGGAAGGCGGAAGCCCGGCCAAGCCCGTGGGCACGGTGTTCATCGGCCTGGCGGACGCGCGCAGCGCCGCCGTCCACCGCTACCGCTTCGACCGGGACCGCGAGGGCAACAAGATGCTGGCGGCGACGATGGCGCTGGACCACCTGCGCCGCTACTGTCTCGCCTCGTGACGAGAACCGTGGCATCCCGGCGTCCTGCATCACCGCCGGGACGTGCTCGGCCTCGCGGCCGTCCCGGCGGCGCGCGATGACGTCTCCGACGGCTGACGGGGCGTATCCGCGAGGCGCACGCCGCGGGGGGCGCCGGCCGGCGCGGGACGCCGCGCATCGCGGCCATCGCGGCGCGGGCGCCGGGCCCCCGCGTGGCACGACGGTTGCTCGGCCATGAGGTCGCGCGAGCGCCGCGCGTCGGCCGGCCGGGGCCGCCCCGAGGGCGGGGGGCGCCGGCCGGCGGGCGGTGCGGCGCCGCGCGGCATCCGGAGCTTCGTGGCCGTGCTCCTGCCCGACGCCGTGCGCGCGCGGGTGGACGAGGCGGCCGCCGAGCTCCGCCGGCCCGGCGCGGCGATCTCGTGGGTGCGCGCCGAGAACTTCCACGTGACGCTGCGCTTCCTCGGCGCCGTGGACGAGGCGACGCTCGGTCGCGTGCGCGAAGCCCTGGCCGAGGCCGCCAGCGCGACGGCGCCGTTCATGATGGGGCTCGGCGGGTTCGGCGGCTTCCCGTCGTCCCGGGCGCCGCGGGTCGTCTGGGCCGGCGTGACCGCGGGGGCGGACGCGCTCGGGGCGTTCTCCGCGCGGCTCGAGGCGGCGCTCGCGCGGCGCGGGATCCCGCCGGAGGGCCGGCCGTTTCACGCGCACGTGACGCTGGGCCGCGCCCGCGAGCCGCGGGGGGCGGCCGGCCTGAGCGAGCTGCTCGAGCGGCCCGCGGTGCCGCTCGGCGACGTGGCGGTGGAGGCCGTGTACCTGATGCGCTCGGACCTCCATCCCGCGGGCGCGCGGTACAGCGTGCTCGCGCGCGAGCCGCTCGGGGCGCGCGAAGGGGCGCCGCGCGTTGACTTCGACGCAGGCGCTCCGTAGAATGGCGCCGGCTTCACACGCACGACGCGGAACGCTCGCGCCGTGACGCCTGGGGGCGAGCTCGGAAGGAGGGACGGAATGGCGGACGCGAAGGCGGAGTCCAAGGCCGAGTCGAAAGCCGACCGGGACCGCCGGCAGGCCCTGGATCTGGCGCTGAGCCAGATCGAGCGGCAGTTCGGCAAGGGCGCGGTCATGAAGCTCGGGTCGGCCGGGGCGCTGGAGGAGGCCGCCGTCATTCCGACCGGCTCGCTCGCCATCGACGTCGCGCTCGGGATCGGCGGCATCCCCCGCGGCCGGGTCAGCGAGATCTACGGCCCGGAGTCGTCCGGCAAGACGACCCTCGCGCTCCACGTGATCGCGGAGGCCCAGCGGCAAGGCGGGTACGCCGCCTTCATCGATGCCGAGCACGCGCTCGACGCCCCGTACGCCAAGGCCCTCGGCGTCAACATCGACGAGCTCCTGATCTCCCAGCCCGACACGGGGGAGCAGGCCCTGGAGATCGCCGAGCACCTGGTCCGGTCGGGCGCGATCGACGTCATCGTCGTCGATTCGGTCGCCGCGCTCGTGCCCAAGGCCGAGCTGGACGGCGAGATGGGCGACTCGCTGCCGGGGCTCCAGGCGCGGCTCATGTCGCAGGCCTTGCGCAAGCTGACGGCGGCCATCTCGCGCTCCGGGACCGCCGTGGTCTTCATCAACCAGATCCGCGAGAAGATCGGGGTCATGTTCGGCTGCATGCATTACAGCACCCGGGTGACTCTCGCAGACGGGCGCAGCGAGAAGATCGGCAAGATCGTGAACCAGCGGCTTCCGGTCGAGGTCCTGTCCTATGACCCTGGGACCGGCCGGATCGAGCCGCGCCGTGTCGTGAACTGGTTCGACAACGGCCGTGTCGACCACTTCCTGGAGTTCGAAGTCGAAGGCGGCCCGTCCGGACGCCGTCACTTTGCCACGACGGAGAACCACATCATCTTCACGCCTCGTGGTCCGGCCCGGGCCGGCGATCTCGACGTCCGCGACGAAGTGCTCGTGTGCGTAGAGGATTACGCGCTCACCGACGATCAGCTTCAGGTCGTGCTGGGTGGCGGCCTGGGCGACGGCTCTATCCGCCGGACGGGCACCCACGCCGCGCACTTCCGCGTCGGGCACGCCGTGAGGCAGGCTGAATACCTTCGGTGGAAACACTGGATGCTCGAGCCGTTTTCGCGGCCGATCGGTCGGACCGGAAACGGGCTCGGCTTCGATACCCTCGCCATGCCGGTCCTCGCCGATCTCCACGGGGAGCTCTACGACGGTGGTGGGCGCCGGACGGCAGCGGGCTCAGCCCTCGATCGCTTGGACGCTCGTGGTCTGGCGGTGTGGTACGGTGACGACGGCTCGTTCGCGGGCTCCTATCAGCGCTGGGGCGACGGTAAGGCGGTACTCTACAACAAGTCGTTGCCCCGCGAGTCGCGAGAACGGGTCATGGCGACGTTCGAGCGCCTCGGCCTGGGACGGCCGCGTGACGATGACCGTGGCTTCTGGTTCACCTCGGACCAATCGGCCCGGTTTCACGCGCTGATCGCTCCGTACCTGCATCCCTCGATGGACTACAAGCTGCACCCAAGTCAGCGCGGTCGTTTCGGCTGGAGGCCAGATCTGAGCGATGCTCACCTAAATGGCACGCGCCTCGCGAACCGTCGCCGGCTACGAGCGGTTCCGGCCCGGATCCTCGATCGCTATGTCAAGCCGACCAGCCGAGCCACCCATCGGTTCGACCTTCAGGTCGAGGGGAACCACACCTATCTTGTCGACGGCGTCGTCGTCCACAATTCCCCCGAGACGACGCCGGGCGGCCGCGCGCTCAAGTTCTATGCCAGCGTCCGGCTTGACATCCGCCGCATCGAGACGATCAAGACGGGCACCGACGCGGTCGGTTCGCGGGTCCGCGTCAAGGTCGTGAAGAACAAGGTCGCGCCGCCGTTCCGCGTCGCCGAGTTCGACATCATGTACGCCGAGGGGATCAGCCGGCCGGGTGGCCTACTCGACGTCGGGACGGCGATGGGCATCCTCACCAAGACGGGCGTCTGGTTCAACTACGGGGAGACTCGCCTTGGCCAGGGCCGCGAGGCCGCCAAGGACTTCCTGAAGGCCAACCCCGACATCGCCACCTCGCTCGAGCACGACATCCGCGGGAAGGTCGGGGCCGTGGCGGTCCCGGTCGAAGGCATCGAGGAGGCCGAGTAGGGCGGGCCGCTGATGCGGGCGATGGCGGCGTTGTCGGCTGCGGGCGCTCGCTTACGCACGACAGAAGTGCGCGCGCTCGCGTCCTCGCCTTCGCCGTGCCCTCGCCACGCCTGAGCGTCCCGCCAGGTCAGGCACGCCGCAGCCGCGGCACGGGCCTGAGCCGCGGCACGGGCCTGAGCGGCCCCCCAACGTAACGCGCGCCTCAGCCGCGGCTTCGTGACATCGAACCGGCCCAAGCGACGAACGCCCCCGGCTGAGCTTCGCGAGCGGCGGGCTGCCGTCGAGAACGTCACCGTCGTCCTCGACTCCGCGGCGCGCTTTCTCGAGACGCGTTCGCGGTCCGTCGCCGAGGTGCGGCGACGGCTGACCTCGGCGGGGTACCGGCCATCGCTGATCGACAGGGCCATCGATGAGCTCACGCGCCAGGGATACCTCGACGACGGGTCCTTCGCCCGTGCCTGGGTGGCGTCGCGGGACCGCGCCAGACCGCGGGGCCAGCGAGCCCTGCGCGCCGAGCTGCTCGCCAAGGGGATCGACCGCGCGCTTGTCGAGGAGGTCCTCGCCGAGCGGGCTACCTCGGAGCCGGTCATGCGGGGTGTGGCCGTCGACCTCTCGCCCACAGACCGACCAGAAGCGGGCGGCGAGAGGGTCTCGCCGGACGAGGTGGCCGCGCGTCGCCTGATCGAGAAGCATCGGCGGTCGCTGAGCCGCGAGACGGATCCGCGCCGGCGGCGCCAGAAGGCCTATGCACTCCTCGCGCGGAATGGTTTCGATCCGGACGTGTGCCGGCGCGTGGCGGCAGCGTTCCAGGCCGACGACACGGTGGCGGTAGCGTTCCAAGGCGACGACACGCTGGCGGCCGACTCAACCGCGGACGACGCGGAACCCTGAACCAAGCCGCTCGGCTGCCTCCGCGTAGCCGTGGACTCGCGGCCTGGCTGACGCTAGGGCCTCGTCAAGACCGACCCACCTGGCCTGCCGGCCGCTCGCGAACACGTCGAACAGGATGAACGTGCTCGTCCGTCGCTCGTCCGGTCGCCCGCCGCGCCACCACGCCTCGAACTCCCACGGTGGGTCCGGGCAGATCGCGCGGAAGGAGGCCGGGCGCATGCGCACGCTGTGGATGACCTCCGCCGACCACAGGCCGGCCACGACGTGCGCCTCGCACCGGAAGCCTCCGCGTAGGCGCAGGCGCTCGGCCAGCACCATCGGCAGGTACATGCGCTTTGCGTTGTAGGAACCCGCGACGGACTGAAGGTCCGGGAAGCGCGTCCGATTCTCGATGTGGAGTACCGCCTCGCGCTCGAGCGACCAGGCCACGAGATCGCCCCGCCCGGCGAACTGAAAGTGCTGGTAGGGCTCGTCGATCGAAACCTGATACCCGAGGTCGCGAAGGCGAGACGCCTGGAGCTCGCCCATCGCCGCGTGAACGAGGTCGACCTCGCGCTGCGGGATCCGCCGGGCGGTTGGATCTGTGAACGCGAGGTCGAGGCGCATCCCGAGCGCGTGGGCGACGCGCGCATAACTGTCAAGCGAGGCTTGTCGACCGGCCTCCATTCCGTGGATTACTGATGCGGAAACGCGGGCGCGGGTCGCCAGCGTCTGCAGGCTCCACCGCCGCCGGGCGCGCTGCTCGCGCACGA